>SCRC01000060.1 GCA_004297945.1 Candidimonas sp.
CTGAGCGAGCTTTTTGTTGAACGCATCGCGAAAGCTTTTCGAATTGGCGGCAAACGTGAATGCGCCCCAACTGCGTACCGCCACGCCGTTGATCACCGGGTCCTCGAAATTCTTGGCCACTTCGACCTTATCGCTTTTGGCGGCCAGCTGGCTCACCGTCAGGCTGGTGGCGGCGTAGCCCGCGGCACGCCCCGTGCTGACCGTGGAGATGGCGTCGGCGTTGCTCGAGATGGTGACCATCTGGCTCGCGGGCACCTTAAGCGCCTGCAGCATCTCGAGCTGATCCGCGCCCGCCATGATCGCCACGTTGTCTTTGTTCTTGGCGAATATGCCAAGGGAGTGGAGGTTTTTCGGGTTGCCCTTGGCCACCAACAGCCCCTCACCGTACGAGCTGTCGGGCTCGGAGAAGAGCACCGTTTTGCAGCGCGCCGGCAAGACGGCCATCTCGGCGGCAACCATGTCAAAGCGGTTGGCCTTAAGGCCTGGAATCAGGGAGCCAAAATTGGTCGTGACCCACTGGATCTCCTTCACCCCCAATTCCTTCATAATGTGCGTGGCCACATCGGGACCCGCCCCCTTGGCGTTGCCGCTGGGATCGACATAACCGTAGGGGATTTCGTTGGCTACGGCGATACGGACGTAGCCGCGCTCCTTGATTTGCTTGAGGCTCTCCGCATTGACCTGGCTGGCCATGCAAACGGCCAAGCCAGTCGCGGACAAGGCCAACAGCGCCTGACGATAACTCTTCTTCATATCCATCTCCTAGGTCTTCTGATTGTTGGGAACCGGGGTGCGTCCAGGTGCCTTACATCAGTGTTGTGTATTCCATGGGGGAACAGGTGGTACTCGTTGCAATAATACGTGAAAGAGCAATTTTTCTTCAAATATTTCCAAGTGAGGGGAAACGATAGCTTGGCAGCACGCAGGCTGGTTTTCATCGCTGGGCGTTTACTCTTTTTATGGAACTGCCGAGCGGACGTCGAACATGCCGAACAGCGAATATTGGCGGGCATTACCGTTGATTTTGCGATGAGGCTTCGTTCGATTTTGCCTGGCGATATTGTTCAAGCCTCAACAAGGGCGACCCAGAATTGGCCGGAAATTTCCGAACTTGGCCAGCCGAAATACAGAATATTCGCGGTTTGTCTGCATCCAACACAGAAAATTTCCGCGTGATGCATGAGCGTGCTTGCGAAAATGATGAGGTATTGTCTTGTGTGCCGATTTTTGTTACATGCTGCTGTTGTTCGGATGGCAGCCACAAGGGCTGCCATACAAAAACGTACCTGCAGCGGGTGTAGCGGCAGCCCTTGTGGCTGCCATCGAATCCGGCAAAAACCCGAGCCGCGACGGCACAGCACGTTAAAGATCGAAGATACGGTAGGTTGCGTAGAGCTCGTGCAATTGTGCATAGTGACCACGGATACATTGCCGCAGCTCAATTTGATCAGGCCTTTCTGCTGCATTGTTTTGGACTCTAAAAGCCATTGATGTTCCCGCTATCCCGACAGAAGAGATTATTGGTTTCATAAAATAGTGGTTGCAAAAACAGCAACTTCTGCGTATTCTGCGTTATGGCAGAAGCGGACATTGGGTGTGTTCACTCCAGTCTGTCGGTAGTATTTGCGTCGTCGGCTCACACCTTTATAGAAAAATCGAAGGTATTGAAGATGAAGGAGATATTCATGTGCAGAACAGATTTTTTCCCGGCCTGGAAAACGAAAAAATTATTGGCAGCGGCGCTGGTAATCACCTCGTGTGGCGCAATACTGAGCGCTCCAAAAGCCGTCGCCGAAAACTGGCCAGACCACACAATTACTCTGGTTATTCCATTCGCGCCGGGAGGCAGTACCGATATTATTGGACGGGTTGTTGCCAGAAAATTGTCCGAAATATTGAAGGTAAACGTTGTGCCCGAAAATAAAGGCGGGGCTGGGGGCGAGATCGCGGCCAATTATGTTGCTCATGCGGCGAAAGATGGGTACACGATAGAAATAGACCACATAGGTTTCTCGTTCAACCAATCGCTGTACAAAAATAAAGGGCCAGTTCCGGAAAAGGAAATTGTTCCGGTAGCGTTCGTTGGTTCCACCCCGAATGTGCTGGCCGTAACCAACAGCTTGCCTGTAAAAACCTTGCCGCAATTCATCGCGTACGCAAAAGCTCATCCAGGGGCTATCAATTATGGCTCGGGCGGGGTGGGTAGCGCCGGGCATTTGTCGATGGAGCTTTTGCAGTCGGTAGCGGGCATAAAAATGACGCATGTTCCGTATAAAGGCTCGGGACCTGCGCTGGTGGACTTGATTAGCGGGCGAATCCAGGCCATGTTGCTGACCATTCCAGCCGTCATGGGTAATATCAAGAACGGGCAGGTTCGGGCAATTGCCACGAGCGGTACGACCCGGCCGGAAGCGTTAAGCGACCTTCCCACCTTTGCCCAGGCAGGAGTAAAAAATTTCGTTTATGAACCGTGGTACGGTATTTTCGCGCCGCGCGGTACGCCGGGGCCGGTTCTTACGAAGTTGCATGCGGCAGTGAACAAGATTGTCGCCGACCCCGAAGTCAAACGGCAATTGCTGCAAGAAGGCTTGTCAACAAAAGCAAAGTCACGCCAGGCCTTTGTTACTCAGGTGGAAGGGGATACCAGGAAATGGGGGGTAATAATTGATCGGTTGGGGCTCAACAAGGAGTAAGCCGCAACTTCCTGATGGCACTTTCCAGGTGCAAACGTTCAGCCATGATTCCGTCCACATTGATGACTCCTTTGTCAGCATTTTCAGGCAGTGTGTAGGCGCGTCCACAATTCCGAGAACCAGACATTCCAGGTTCTCGGCCAATACTCGTTAAGCTCGGTTCCACGGCATTAGCACGAATTGCCGTTTTAGGGCAGGTCGATGGCCTTTTTGCATGGCTTTTAAATTGTTGCTTGGGACATAGAGAAGGCTACGTAATTGACGATTCGTGATGCCGTTCTGGTGGCCATTGATATTTGAAGTGTATTACAATACATTTTAGAAGTATTAATGACAACCACTAAAAGAGGTGCCAATTGACCGGAATTGTCAAAGCCACATTAAGGCAGCTCAGGTTGCCTCTGTACAAGCCATATAGGTTGTCTTATCGAACCTTCACCGAGTTCGAACCCTTCTTCCTTGAATTGACTGATGACCTTGGGCGCTCCGCCTTTTCAGACGCGCACGTTTCACCGGGCTCCAGCTCCGAGACGCGTGCGGGAGCGTGGGCCTATTGTCTGGCCAAACTTGACGAAATAAACAGCGACACCCTCCATGGGGTCAAGGCACGGTTAATGAATAACTTAGGCGAAAGCAAGGTCGCCACGACACTGTTGGTGACTGCGCTGGAAGCTTTGGAAGATACCCGCTGGTTAAAAATTGAGGAGCGCTCGGAACAAGAACTGATTGTTCCTATTGGCGGGACGGATCAGGGCGAAATTGAATCAGAGCTGGAAACGCTATTTCAGAGCGGATTTTCCACGTTCAAGGTTAAGGTTGGCAAGGACGTGCCATCCGATATAAAACGTGCCAATACTATTCTAAAGGTGCTTGATGGTCGTGGGTCGATTCGGCTGGATGCGAATCGGGCATATAGCGTGGACGACGCCATTACGTTTGTAAATGGCATTACCCGTAGCGGCGTTGATCTGTTTGAGCAGCCCTGTGATGCCGACGCTTGGGACGATAACGCCGAGGTCGCACGCAATAGTCCAATACCACTCATGCTGGACGAGCCAATTTGTACATTGCGCGACATCGAACGCGCTGCTGGCATCGATAACGTGAAGTATTGCAAAGTGAAATTGAAGCGCTTTGGCAGCCTGAATGCTCTGGCCGAAGGCATTGAGTTGATTCATCGCAACAATATGCTGGCCGTGTTGGGCGACGGTTTAGGCAGCGAAATCAATAACTGGATGGAAGCGTCGGTAGCCGCACGTTTGATCAAGACCAAAGGGGAGTTCAACGGATTCTTGAAGCATATCGACAAGTTGTTCGAAAACCCCTTATCTTTCGCTAATGGTCGAATCACATTGGAAAAAGGTTACGTGCCAATTTTGGATACCGACGCCATTGAGCGTGTCACCGTAGAAAAGAAAATAATTGAATATTGAGGATCAGTCATGAAGCATCAAGCACTGCTGGACACTTTGGATCAAAAAAGAGCGGCGGCGGCAGCTATGGGGGGCGAGCGCAAACTACAAAAAAGAAAGGAGGCCGGCGACTTGAACGCGCAAGAGCGGATCGATGTCCTAGTGGACGGCGACAGCTTTATCGAACTCGGTCTTTTGGGGACCTCGGTATTTGATCAGGACCAGGACGCCACCCCGCGGGATGGGAAAATTGTCGGCTTTGGCAAGATCAATAATCGTGATGTTGGCGTTGTGGTCAATGACTTCACTACGAAAGGTGCCTCGACCAGTGCGACAAACTCGAAAAAAATGGGTTATATCCGGAAAACGTGCAATGAGCGCGGGATACCGTTTGTGCATGTAGGAGAATCCACCGGGGCGCGCTTGCCTGACGCCATGGGATCAAAAGGAATGGGGCAACTGTTGGGCAACGATACTTCCCAGTTCAGACGCATTCGCGAAGTGCCTTGGGTTGCGGCTGCCTTGAATACGTCTTTTGGGTCATCGGCCTGGCAATGCTGTTGCGCGGACTTTTCCGTGATGAAGAAGGGCTCGATTATGGCGGTGTCCAGTCCGCGGCTCGTATCAATGGCCATTGGTGAAAAAATTGACCTGGAAGAATTAGGGGGCTGGCGCCTGCATGCCGAGCAAACTGGCTTGATCGACTATTTTGTCGAATCCGATCAAGAGGCCATGATGGTTATTCGGCGCTTCCTCAGCTACATGCCGTCACATGCGAACGAGCTGGCTCCGCGTGGTGCAGTGCCGGAAGGCTCCGACGCGGATCAGGAAAAAATTCTGGACATCATTCCCGAAAGCAGAACCCAGGTCTACAACATGAAGAAGATTCTGGAAATCGTGGTTGATAATGGAAGCCTGCTGGAATTGAAGTCCCGCTTTGGAAAGTCGGTTGTCACCAGCCTGGCCCGACTTGATGGCCATGTGGTTGGCATCATTGCCAATAACCCATTGACGGGTGGAGGCGCGCTGTCAGCAGAAGCATGCCGCAAGGCCATTGACTTCACCGTGTTGTGCGACAGCTTCAATGTCCCAATCATCCGCTTTGTGGATACTCCGGGGTTCGTAGTGGGTGCCGAGGCGGAACGCAAAGGGGCGCCGGGTCAGATTATGAATTTCATGAATGCCACCTGTCTCACCACAGTGCCGCAAATTACTGTTTTATGTCGTAAGGCCTATGGACGAGCCTATGTGGCGATGGGAGGCGGCGCGCATAACGACACGATGGTTGCATGGCCCAACGCTGAAGTCAGTTTCATGGATCCCGTCTTCGCGACAACTATTGTCCATAATAAAACGGCACAGGATGAAGGGTTTGAGGATGCTTTGGCCGAAATCCGAAAAGATTTGGAGATTTGGGATATGGCACGTATTTTTTCGGCCCATGATGTGATCAAACCTCAGGAAACCCGCAAGTTTCTAATCCGTATGCTGGAGATTCATCGGCGCCGCAAATCGGGAGGCATTAGCGAGCGGTTAATGCGCTCCTGGCCCACTAGCTACTGAGGCAACGCCATAACGGGTTATGCAATTGAATTGAATAGGGCTCGAACCATGCAAAGTACATTTCTGAACGAAAAGGAGGGCAAGGCGCTCTTGAGTAAGTTTGGCGTGGATGTTCCAAAATCATTTATTGCCGCTAGCGCTGAGTGCGTTTCGCAGAAAATCGGCTCGTTAACCGCACCCTTTGTTGTCAAAGTCGTCTCTGAAGACATTCTCCATAAATCGGATGCAGGAGGGGTAACGATTAATTTGAACACGGCGCCCGAGGTGGTTGAGGCCATCACGCGCATGCAGGCGATTCCCGCTATTGCCGCGGCGCGTGTTGATGGATGGCTTGTGGAAGAAATGATCCCCGCAGGGATGGAGGTTGCGATTGGAGGCTTTTATGATCGTCAATTCGGACCGATACTCATGTTGGGTCTGGGAGGTATCCATATTGAACTATTGAAGGACGTTACTTTCCGGATCTGCCCCATTACCGAGCAGGACGCGTGGAATATGATCAACAGCCTTAAGGCGCGTAAGTTGCTTGATGGCTTTCGTGGGGGTGCGGTCTATAACAAGCGCCTATTGGTTCAGGGCTTGCTTAACATCGGCGGCAAGGAAGGCCTGTTCATGGCGCATCAGAATACAATTTCTGAACTTGATGTTAATCCGTTCATTCTTACCGATTCGCGCCTTGTAGCGGTAGATGCGCGAATTATTCAAAAAAATCCAAACGAGACAAGAGAATTCTCACCTATCGCTGGTACGACCGGCACCGATGTTGACGTGGCCCAGAAATTCGCTCCACTGTTTTTTCCGAAAAACGTGGCGGTATTGGGCGCTTCGGCTAAAGATGTGGTCATTGCCAACACGTTTATCCGTCGTTTGAAAGAATTTGGCTTTTCAGGGAATATCTATCCTATTCACCCAAAAGCGGAAGAAATTGAAGGCTTAAAGGCCTATCCGAGTCTGTCTGATGCGCCCAACGACATTGATTATGCCTACGTGGCCATTAGTGCGGAACGCATATTGCAATCCATCGAACTTCCCCCCGGAAAATGTAAATTCATTCAAATTATCAGTGCCGGTTTCGCTGAAACCGAACAAGGCCGACAGCAACAAGAGCAATTGCTGCACCTTGCACGTCGGTCGCAAGTTCGGTTATTGGGCCCGAATTGCCTTGGAACCTATTCCCCTTCCGGAAGGCTTACGTTCCCAAAAGACGCGCCGACAGACGCTGGAACCATAGGAGTAGTGTCTCAGTCCGGTGGCTTATCAACAGATATCATTAAACGTGGGCAATGGCGCGGTTTACGCTTTAGCGGGCTGGTTACCATTGGCAATAGCATCGACGTGAAGCCAGTGGAATTGCTGCAGTACTTCCTGTCCGACCCGGCCACCAAGGCGATAGGGCTATATATTGAAGATATTAAAGACGGTCGAGCCGTATTCGACCTATTAAGAAATTCTCACGATCTTAAGCCGATTGTTATTTTGCGAGGCGGCGCAACCAGGCAGGGGCGCCTGGCTGCTCAATCGCACACGGGGGCGCTGGCGTCGGGCGACGAAGCGTGGGTCGCATTATCAGAACAGACTGTTGTGGAACTTGTCGATACGATTGATGAATTCATTAACGCGTTGCTGGCGCTGCAGTTTCTGCAATTGCGTACCAGCACCCCTACCCACAAGGTGGTACTGTTCGGTAACGGAGGCGGGTCCAGCGTATTGGGGGCCGACTGTTTTGCGCGCTCGGGCTTGGATGTGTCGCCTTTCACGCCTGGAACAATTTCCAAGCTCGAAGAAATTGGTTTTCCACCCGGAACCAGTGTTATCAACCCGATCGACACTCCGGTGCGTACGTTGCAAGAAAAGGAAGGTTTTATCGCCAAGGAGATTCTTGACATCGTTTACGATGAAGCGAAGCCGGATGCCGTTGCGATGCACTTGAACTTGGCTGCTTTTTCCGGGCGCGGCACGAGCAATCCGCTGCAGAACCTGATCGACCTCATTACTCAGACCAAACAGAAACGTGGTGCCGACACGCACTTTGTTCTGGCGCTTCGAAGTGATCGTTCAGCCGAGCTTGATGGCTTACGACGCGAATATATCGAATTGGCCCGATTGGCGGGCATTCCTGTTTACGATGAAATTGTCGATATGGCCAAAACGTTGCGAATTGTCAGTAACCTGGAGCATAAGATGATTTTGCACAAAAATCAGATTCGGGCCGATGCCCAAGAAAAAGTGATTCTATAGTCGAGGGAAAAGTGATTCTAAATAACGGTGGATCAGGGCTTATGATTAATGACTTGCAGGCCCTGGGTTTTACGGTCTACGAGGCCAAAATTTATCTTGAGACCTTGCAGGCAGCTGGCGTGCCCAAAACAGCATACGAAATTGCCAAGATGTCAGGGGTGCCGCGAACCAATACCTACAGCGCATTGGACGTCCTGACACGTAAAGGTGCGGTATTGCCTGTTACCGAAAACCCCACTAGTTATGTCGCGGCTAGCGCTAAGGTGGTCTTTGAGAAAGTAGCGACTCAAACCAGCAAAATATGTGAACGCGTGGTAGCCCGTCTTGAAAGTCTCGAACCCAAGGTCGAAAACCAGTATGTATGGATTCTTCGTGGCGAGGAAAATATCGACATCGAGATTCAGAAGCTGCTTAAGTCCCCCAAAGAATCAATCTGGATTAAAGCATCGGACATCGTGTTGCGCAAGCATGCGGTGGCATTAAAAAAGGCTGCGCAGAAAAAGGGAATGAAAGTCGTCATTATCTTGTTCGGTACCGATAAGGCAGAATTTGAATATAACGACAATTGCAGAGTTTATATCCACGAGAACGACGGCACTCGCATGGGCAAGGCGGACAATCTTTTTACGATCGTCGTTGATCACAACGAAATGATTACCGTTAATGCTGATGGTGAATTTATCGGCGCTAGAACACAGAGCCCACCCGTCGTGACGATGGCGCTTTCGTTAATTCGTCACGATTACTATATGGCGGAAATTTTTCAAAAATTTGGCGATGAAATCGCAGAAGAGTTTGGTCAATATTTAATGAAGTTAAGGTTAAACGCCTACACCGCAGATCAGGTGGATTCATTTTATGAGAACACAGGGCTTGAACCACGGGCGGGCTCGTTGACAAAGCCGCATGGTCGTAGTCGAAATGGCGGCAGGCAGATTCGTGATTAACGACGATTCCGGCGGAATCAATGGAGAACATGCTGGGTACTTTGGGAGCCAAAGAATCCTTTTACGTGGGTGCCGTTCCCGTGAATATTTTCATTCGCGTTTTTTCTTCAAGAATGTGGTTGCTATTGCAACTACTAATAATTTCATCTATGATTTGTGTCAAGTAAGACGATAAAGCAGCCATTCAAATGAACGGGAGCGGGCATGGCAACTGTAGATATCAAAACGGAAATCACCGGCAATGTGTGGAAGATTCTGGTCAAGGTTGGAGATACGGTCGCCGAAGACGAGCCGCTGATGATTCTGGAATCCATGAAAATGGAAATCCCCGTGGTGGCCGTTGAAAATGGAATTGTGAAGGAAATTTTGGTGAATGAAGAAGACACCGTACGCGAAGGATCGGTCGTGGCCCGCATTACAGCGTAATAGGAAGAAAAAATGAAACCTATTAAGAAGCTATTGGTTGCTAATCGCGGTGAAATTGCGTGCCGTGTCATTCGCGCATGCAAGAAACTGGGCATTTCCAGTGTGGCTGTCTATTCGGATGCAGACGCCGAGGCGCTCCATGTGAAACAGGCCGACGAAAGCGTCCATATAGGCTTGTCCAAAAGTGCGCACAGTTATCTAGACATAGGGAAAATTCTTGCGGCGGCCAAGCAGGTTGGTGCGGACGCGATCCATCCTGGCTATGGGTTTCTGTCTGAAAATGCCGATTTCGCCGCCGCAGTAATAGAAAGCGGCATTGTCTGGATAGGGCCTGATCCAGCCTCAATTAGGGAAATGGGCGACAAGCAGAAGGCGCGCGACATTGCGGTCGCGGCCCATGTGCCGGTCGTCCCCGGTAGTATCCGATTCAACCCCGACAACATGGACAAGCTCCATGCCGAAGCTGAGAGGGTCGGTTTTCCGCTGCTCGTGAAGGCTGCGGCAGGCGGCGGTGGAATCGGAATGAAGCATGTATTGAAACCGGAAGACCTTCAAACGGCGGTCGTCGCCACCCAGTCTTTAGCCAAAAGTGCCTTCGGCAATGCAGACGTCTTTTTAGAGAAATACATACCTAACGCGCGACACGTGGAAATTCAAATATTTGGTTTTCCAGATGGCGCTGTTCATTTCTATGAACGCGATTGCTCAACCCAGCGCCGTTTTCAGAAAATTATCGAAGAGGCACCGGCACCCAACTTAAGCCAGGAAGTACGGCACGGCATGATAACAGCTGCAGTCAGCCTGGCCAACAGCGTCCACTATCAAGGTGCGGGCACAGTCGAATTTATTTTGGATGTTGATACCGACGCGTATTATTTTCTGGAAATGAATACTCGGATCCAGGTGGAGCATCCTGTCACGGAAATGACTACAGGCTCGGATCTTGTGTCGATGCAGATTCAGCTTGCACAAGGCGATCTGGTGTCAGTCAATCAAACGTCGATTCACCAAATGGGTCATGCCATAGAATGCCGTTTGTATGCAGAAAACCCGGCAAAGCAGTTTATGCCTTCACCGGGTGTACTACAGCAGTTCGATTTTACCTATGCCAATCCTTCATTCATTCGCATCGAAACCGGCTATGAGGTGCAAAACGAGATCACGCCTTTCTACGATCCCATGATCGCAAAAATAATTGCATACGGGAACAACCGCGAAGACGCAGTGGAAAGGCTGCTGGCAGTCCTGGAAAATGCCAAGGTGGAAGGGATCAAAAGCAATCTATCGTTTCTGAGTGCTTGCTTGAGAAATCCGTTATTCCAGCAGGGCAAGGTCACAACCAATTTTGTGTCTGAAAATATCAAAAACCTGACTTAATGGCAAACGCTGATCGAAGGTCGCCTAAACAGGCCCTGGCCTGAAACAGCCTGGAATTTCCAAAAACGGTGGGTATTTTAGGTCGATTTTTGTTAGATAAGTAGGGGCTGCTGTTGTTTAGGTGGCACCCGCAACACCCTTGAGTCTCGCATCACGATCTGATGGTGCTCGGCGAACATCTCACTGGCCAGCGTGGGGCCCAGTTTGCGGTTCGACACTTGACCACGCAGTTGGTGCACCAGGCTGGCGTTGCCCTGGGCCTCGTGGCGACGTTGCCGCCGCATCTGGCGCACCGATACCTTCCAACAAGGCAGCCGCTTGCGCCTGACTCAGCTTGCCGTGCAGAGCTTGCTCGAGCACCCGCGGGCGACCCTCTTCCAGGGTACTCATCGTGATCATCGTCCCTGCCCGCCCACATGGTCTGGCTGCAAAATTCCATTGAACCGGACATTTCTATTTAGCAGATGCCGGACATCCTCACGCCGCACAAACAGTTAACAATTAAATTGTTGACAGTTAGCATTTAATCGGAATAGAGTGTCGCAAGACTTATCAAAAATCATAAGACAGTTAAAGCTGGAGACAAAATGTTGGTTGTTTCTTTGATACTTAATGGTGTAGTGCTAGGTTCCATTTTGTTGTTGTCCAGTCTTGGATTGACGTTGATCTATGGCGTGGGGCGCATTGTGAACTTCGCTCATGGGGCGCTGTTCAGTTTGGGGGCCATGTCCGCCGTCTGGTTTGCCGCTCTAGGTTTGCCATTTTGGCTCGCTCTGGTGCTTGCATTGATAGTGGTCGGCTTGCTGGGCATTTTGATGGATTGGGGCCTATTGGCCAGAATTCGTGATCGCCCGATGATTGATAGTTTGCTTCTTACGTTTGGCATTGCCATGCTGATAACTGGAGCACTATACGAATTGGGCGGACGAGATATACAGGTTTTGGTGCCGCCGAAGATATTGTCCGGTACGTTTCACCTGTTCGACGTTGCTCTGCCGGTGTACCGATTGTTCGTGACCGTTTTGGCGGTTCTATTAACGGTTGCTCTGCTGATATTTCTTAAAAAATCCAAGTGGGGATTGCGCGTACGCGCGGCGAACGATGACGGCGAAATGGCGGCTTGCCTGAGCATCAACCGCGAGACTCTGATGCATTCCGTGGTCGGTGTTAGCGCGGCATTAGTCGCGATCTCCGGAGCAGCAGCGGCGCCGATTTTTAACGCATATGCCATTGTGGGGGACAAGATTCTGATTCTTGCCTTCATGACAGTTATTTTGGGCGGACTGGGGAGCTTGCGTGGCGCGATTGTAGCTGCTTATGTTGTGGGATTAATCATCGTATTCGGCGAAGCCTATTCGGGAGGCCAGGGTGGTTTATTGGTGTTATTTCTGCTGGTAATGGCGATGTTGGTGCGTTGGCCGCGAGGATTCTTGGGCGAGGGGAGGATCGAATGAAAGCCCCCCCATCGCAGCCTGGTATGACCTATTCCGGTACCAAACGAAACCGCGTGAATCCGCTCACGATCGTGTGCGTAATTGCTATCTTGTTAGGAGCCATGATTCCATTATGGACTCAGCAGGCGCCTTTTCTGCTTATCTTGGCCTCACATGCAGCAATCGCGGCGATTGTTGCCGTTAGCTTGGATTTGCTTACGGGCAACACAGGACTGGTTTCGTTCGGCCACGCCGCCTGGTTTGGTCTGGGGGCTTATGCAGCGGGCCTGCTTGCACAAACACTGACGACCGAATTACTGGTTGTTCTGCCGCTAACCGTTGCGTTGGCCGTCATGTTGTCTTGGGCCGTGGGACAAATCTTCATACGTCAAGTTGGCACAGCGTTTGCCATCCTCACCTTGGCTTTCAGCCAAGTCTTATTTGCCCTTGCGTTTCTGCTTTCAAAATATACGGGTGGAGAGGATGGCTTGCAGGGCGTACGTGTTCCTACTGTGTTTGGCAATCAGCTAACGAGTGCACAAACATGGTATTGGTTGCTCTACGGGATTTTGATCGTCACGCTTTGCCTAGCATTTTATGTGCGGCGCTCTCCGTTGGGCAAGGCGTGGCTTGGAATTCGCGAAAATACGGAACGTGCGCACTTCATTGGGCTGGATGTGTCTCGATTGAAGTTGTTGTCGTATATTGTTTCAGCCGCGCTGGCTATGCTTGCTGGTGGGTTGTTTGTGTTGTTCAACGGTGCGACGTCGCCCGAGACCTTGAGTTGGTTCGAGTCGGGAAAAATTTTGATGTATGTGGTGATGGGTGGTGTTGGCACAATTGTTGGGCCTGCCATTGGCGCGGTCGTGTTTACGGTTGCCGAGAGCTATATCAGTAGCTATACCGAGGCGTGGCTTATTTACTTTGGCGCACTATTTGTCGTAATTGTGATTGTTGCCCCAGGCGGCATTTTTGGACTGCTGAGTAAGCTCTGGAACCGTTTGAACGCCCGTTTCGAACGAGGGACGAAATGATACTTCAAACTCAAAATTTGTCGAAGAGTTTTGGCGGCCTGAAGGCGGTGTCTAATGTTTCGCTCGCAGTGAAGGAAAAGTCTATTCATTCGGTGCTTGGCCCGAACGGCGCAGGCAAAACCACGCTCTTTAACCTGATCACCGGGGCCATTCGGCCGGCTTCAGGAACCGTACGATTCGATGATAAAGAAATTACGGGTTGGTCGCCCAATCGACTGGCAGAGATCGGTGTGGTGCGTACATTTCAGCGCACGAGTATATTTCGAGGCTTGTCGGCGCTGGAAAATGTGGCACTGGCAATTCGTTCACATCGGCGACTAAATTATAAGGTGTGTGTATCGCGCGAGATTAACGAAAGCGTACGTGAAGAAGCCTTGCAATGCCTGCAAAATGTAGGGTTGGGTAAGCGCGACGCAGTCATGGCAGGCAACCTGGCTCATGGCTACCAGCGTGCACTGGATATTGCGATTGGGTTGGCGTTAAACCCCAAACTGATTTTGATGGATGAGCCGTTGGCGGGCATGTCACGCGGTGATCGCCAGGGTATCGCTGATCTTATCCTTACGCTACGGGATGAATTCGGATTAACAATCGTGATTGTCGAGCACGATGTGGGCATGGTTATGAAATTGTCCGACACGATTACGGTTATGCAAAACGGACGCGTCATCGCCGAAGGGCCGCCAGCAAACATCCGCGAAGATTCCAATGTGAAGAAGGCGTATCTTCACGGGAGCTTCGCATTATGAATAACGTCCTTGAACTCGACAATGTGTCTGCTTTCTATGGTGCTAGCCAGATTCTTCAATCATTGAATCTAAAGGTAGAACAGGGAAAAGTGACTTGTTTGCTGGGGCTAAACGGCATGGGCAAGACCACTACCTTGAGGGCGATCATGGGTTTGGTCGATCGTGTCGAGGGTCGTATCACGCTTAATGGCGAACCACTGGTGGGTCGTACCCACCTTCGGGCTCGCATGGGAGTGACCTTAGTACCTGAAGACAGAAAAGTTTTTGCTAGCTTGACTGTCCACGAAAATATGGCGGTAGCCCAGAAGTTGACGGGCAGTAGCAAGGATTTTCTGATTGAAGACGCGGTTCAGTTGTTTCCCAGACTACAGGAAAGGCTGGAACAAAAAGCAGGAACGTTGAGCGGCGGCGAGCAGCAGATGTTGGTTGTTGCCCGCGCTCTATTGGCTAACCCATCCTATATTTTGCTGGACGAACCCACTGAAGGGTTGGCGCCAGACTATGTAGATGCGATCAAAGAATCGATTCAAGCCGCACGTGAAAGAAACATTGGCATCATTCTAGTAGAGCAAAGTTTGCCGTTGGCTCTGGCTGTCGGTGATGAATTCTACATCATAGAAAACGGGCAAATGGTATTTAACGAGCTGCGCGATGCCGTTACGGCCGATCCGGTCATGCTCGAAAAGATGCTGACGGTGGAGTAAAAGACATGCCATCTATCACAAGCAGCCAAGACAATAACGTTCTCGTGCTAACTATTGAGAATGAGGCCAAGAGAAACGCGTTTACTCACCCCATGGCGCTGGAACTGGGGCGTCGCCTGTCAGCGGCTGAAGCGGATGCAAATGTCAGATGTATCGTTATTACCGGTGCTGGTGATAACGCCTTTTCCAGTGGCCACGATTTGCGCGGAATGCTGGCTGATCGGGAACATGCTTCGGATCCCTTGCTGAACGAGCCTTTCTTACTGCCTGCAACACTGACGACACCGACGATTGCTGCTATTAATGGTTATGCGTTTGCAGCTGGCTTTATTCTGGCGATTTCGTGCGACTTGCGGATCTGTGCAGCCAATGCCAGCTTCAGTGCTCCGGGCGCCCGTATCGGCTTGCTGCCGATTGGTGGCCAGATCAGTCGATTGCCGTTGCTGATACCGCGTGGTGTTGCTCACGATCTGCTCATCACGGGGCGAGAGATGAACGCTGATGAAGCGTTTCGTATTGGGTTTGCCAACCGATTGGTCGCTACTGGCGACGCGCTGCGGGCGTCGCTGGAAATGGCCAGTATTATTGCCAGCAATTCAGCCGGAGTGGTCCGTGCCGTGAAGGCTGGTCTGGAGACGCTTTCTGCGCAGGGGACAGTCGCTGCCGCCCAGTTCGAATGGGATAGGGGCCGAGAACTACAGAGCACGCCTGATGCTGATGAGGGGATGCGTGCGTTTCTTGAAAAGCGGCCACCGAAATTTTTGTAATGGCCCGTGCCATTTACATACCTTTCATCGAAAATTATCAGCATTACTACAGGAAATTTCTCACTGATGAGAACGGAAATAGAATCTAAAAATCTGCTTAAGCAATACGGTATCGCTACGTCTAACCCTGAACTGGCGCACGATGCGAACCATGCCGAAGCCCTTGCAAAGAATTTTCGGCGACCCTTGGTGATGAAGATTGTTTCAGCGGATATCGTGCATAAGCTCGCCGCCGGTGGGGTACGATTGGGCGTAAAAATGGGGGATGTTGCCAGCACCTTCAACGATATTATGGCTGATTGTCGGGCATTTAGTCCAAATGCCAAGCTTGAAGGAGTTCTGCTTGAAGAAATGGTGGCGGGAGAGCAGGAGATTTTCTTGGGCGCGCGGGTTGACGCCGAGTATGGTAGCGTGGTTTTGCTCGGGGCTGGTGGGTCTGGTGTAGAACGAGGTGTACCACCTGTTGCGATGCTGGCACCGTTAACCCGCCCGCTCGCAGACCGTCTGATTGATACTGCGTTCACTGACACTGGGAGTCCCCCTTTGCGTCCAAAGGCGAGAAGCATGCTGACGGACTATCTAATGGCGGTGGCTGGGCCCGACGGGATGCTCTCGCGTGGAGAGGTGGGCGATCTGGATATTAATCCGATCATTGTCGATGGAGACCTTTGTATTGCCGTAGACGCGGTAGCCCAATTGTTGCCGCCCGAGAATTCGTTATGGGTAACATCGGAGAAACGAACGGAACAAACTGTGGAGAAACGCAAAGCGGGATTGCAAGGGATGGATGCTCTATTCAGTCCAAAATCGATTGCGTTTATCGGTGCGTCGACCTCACCCAGCAAACTGGGCTATCGCAGTATCAAGAATCTGATCGACTTTGGCTACAAAGGGGACATTTACCCAATTCACCCCAAGGCGGAAGAAATTTGCGGATTGCGGGCTTACCCCTCCATTCTGGATGTTCCGGGACCGGTGGATCGCGCATATATCGCTATCGGTGCGGGTCAGGTCTCTGACACATTGTCTGCATGTGCCACCAAGGGAGTAAAGGTCGTTCAAGTATTGACCGCCGGTTTTACTGAATGGTCGGGGGCCGAGCCCTCAAAGGGCAAGGCTCTGGAAGCCGAGATTCGATCCGTGCTATCCCGAACTGATATGAGAATGGTAGGCCCTAATTGCATAGGCACCTTCTCGGCCGCCAGTCGCATGGCTATGGGAGCGGCGCGTTATAGCCCGACGCAGCCGCGAGGCATTACCTTTATTTCGCAAAGTGGCACGTTTGCCGGCGACGTCGTCAGGCGTGCTCAGGTACTTGGAGTGCCGGTTGCCCAGGTCGTGTCGTGTGGTAATTGTTCAGACCTCGATCTGATTGACTACCTGCTTTTTTGCGAAGACGATCCGAACACGACACTGAGCGCATTCTATGTTGAGTCGATCCCTGACCCAGGTCTGTTTTTCAGAGTAGCCGCAAATGCGAGGAAACCGATTGTTCTGTTCAAAGGAGGTACGACAGAGCAGGGAATTACCGCCGCCGGCAGTCATACTGCAGCGCTCGCTACTGATAAGAGGTTATGGGACGCTGCCGTATCCCAGTCGGGCGTGCTGCAGGTCGATAGTGTTGACGAATTGATGGACACGTTTCTGATTCAAAGCGCCCACACCGATCTGAAGGGCAATCGGCTTGGTATTTTTGGTTCGGGCGGAGGAGTGAGTGTCACCGCTAGTGATGCCGCTGCTCGTGTTCGAATGCTCGTTCCGCAGCTTGCGCCAGCCACAGGACAGGCACTGCGGCAGTTTGGTGTGCCCGGTACCAGCGTGGCCAATCCTATCGATATTCCAGTGTGGGGTTTACGTGACGGAGATCATCTGATACTTGGAGACATCGTTGATCTCCTCAAGGACGACCCCAATCTGGATAGCATTATTGTGTATGTCGAAATGGGTTCAGTTATGGATTTCGCGAATAGCGAAAGCGATGGCTTGCGCGAACTGGAAGAAATCTGCACTTCCGTGGCGCGGGCTAAGCAGGCAGGCCCAAACGTGTCCTTGGTATTGCGCAGTACCGGTGACAAGACCCAAGAGGATTTTGTACGTAGCCAACGGATTAAGCTGCTTGAGCTGGGAATTGCCGTCTTTACATCCACAGCACGTGCGGTGCGTGCTCATGCCAAACTATGGAATTTATCGGCTTCGAAAGGCCAATCAACACTCAAATCTTTAACAGAGACAAACAGGAATGAAAGACGAGCTTGATGCTGGAGAAGCGAAACGATTGTTGGCGCTATTTGGTGAGCCATCGCAGGTGATTTGGACTTTGCCGGAGCAAATTGCCGACAAATTGGCTGAGGATATTATCCGTGGAGTTTTTGCCCCGGGACAGCCTCTCATGGAAACCATGCTCGCTGAAACACATTTTCACGTCAGCCGCGGGCCTGTGCGAGAGGCGTTGCGCATTCTTGAGCGCGAGGGTCTTGTCGAGAATCGACCGCGTCGCGGCGCCATCGTAACAAAGCTTTCGCCGTCGGATATTAAAGAGATTTTCGATGTACGTGCAGTGCTTTATGGATTTGTCAGTGCACAACTGGCACGTCAGCGTTCAGCCAAAGTAGTAGAGCTGCTCAATAGCGGGACAGCCAGTCTGCTCGAGGCATTCGAGCAAAAAAATGTCGATGATTTCCTTCATACGCTGTATCGGTTGAGCATGTATTTGGCCGAAGCTGCAGGTAATAGTCGTGCGCGGAAAATTATTTTTTCGCACGGAAGGCAAACTCTATCTACGACTCGACGTGTGATGCAAGTGCGAGAAAACTGCAGCATATGGATTTCCAACTGGAAAAATGTAATCAAGGCTATTGAGGTAAACGACGCTATTAATGCTGAACAAGCGGGTCGAATGCTGGTGAATGCGGTTTATGAAGGTACGGTCAAAATTCTCGAGGCTTCCGCCAGTACTTCAGAAGTGGAAAATCCGGCTTTTCGCCGGACCCGTCGCAAGGCTCCGGCGGATGCAGAAGGTACAGGAGCCCGATCGCGTGGCAAAGTAACTGCCGCGTTCTAAGAAGTAGAAGCTATTTAGAATATTTTTTGATAAATGGAGACAGGAAAATGATATTGCCAAAACTAGTAACTCCGCTTGGGTGGTGGCGTGCAGGCGCCATGGTATGTATGGCACTCATGTTTCAAACAAGCCCGGCGCTCGCTGCAGATGCAGAAAATGTAGTTATCGGGGTTTTTGTGCCTACTACGGGCGGCTTTGCGCCTTTGGGCGTAGAGATGAAAAACGGCTACGAATTGGCCGTAAAGGATGCGCCGAACGTAAAAGGCAAACGGGTCAAGCTTGTAGTCGAGGATACTCAAGGTGCTCCCGCTACGGGTCTGCGAATAGCGCAAAAAATGATTTTGCAGGATCACGCAAAATTATTGATTGGTGGTGCTAGTAGTTCTGTAGTGCTGGGCATCAACGCACAAGCCAGCCGCTTGAATGTGCCGATTGTTACCACCAATTCGCAGGCCGTCCAAACGACTGGAAAAGAATGCAGCAAATACTTGTTTCGCACCAATCCGAACGACGCTATGGGTGCGAATGCGAATGCCTTGCTCATGCAGAAAAGGCCTGAGCTGTTAAAGAAGAAATGGTTTGTGGTCTATCACGATATAGTGTGGGGCAAGAGTAATAAAGCCGCATTTTCAAAAATTCCTGGCGTACACATCGTCGGTGAGGCTGGGCGCGCTTTGGGCACGGCTGATTGGGCAAGCGTCTTTGCTCAAATCCAGTCCAGCGGAGCGAATGCTATTTACCTGGCCTTGGCCGTCGGCAACGATCTACCCAGCTTTATCCGTCAGGCCCGCAGCTTTGGCCTGACGCAATTCATGTTGGCGCCTCTGGGCATGCCGGACTCCATGCTACAGACGTTAGGGGAAACTGGTGTTGGGATGATCACGGGAGGCTTGTTTGGCTCATGGATGCTGGAAGACCATAGCGCGGCGATGAAGCGTTTTGTGAATGAATATGGCGCCACTTACGGTGTAGTTCCCGGGGCTCAGGCAATACAGGCCTATGCCGGTATGCGCCTGACGCTGGCTGCTATGAATAAGGCAACGTCTTTGAATGCCCAAGCCATTATTACGGCCTTAGAGAACACGTCAGTTGACACCGTGATTGGTAAATTAGCGATTCGTAAGCAAGATCATCAGGGGATGGTTGGCACCTATTTGTCAGAGTCGGTGAAATTGGATACCCCGAAGTTCGGCTCAAAGCTAGGTTGGAAGGTCATAGAAACCTTGCCGTGGGATAGTATCAAGGTAGACCTTGCGGATACTGGGTGCAAAGGACTGTAGCCTGGCTAGCTGGTTTAAATAGGAACGGACGGATTATATATGCGCATAATGACGAGAAAAGCCCAGTCCATCATGCTTATTATTTTGTGTCAGGTATTGTGCATGACGCTGTGGTTTTCTGCATCCGCTGCCGTTCCAAATTTAATTGCCACCGGGCAGATTAGCGGCGAGTACGCCTCGCTGCTAACCGGTGCAGTTCAGCTTGGTTTTGTCGTGGGCACTTTGGCCAGTGGGTTCTTCGGACTAGCGGATAAATTTGATCCTCGTTATGTCTTTGCTGCTTCCGCCATTATGGGCTGTCTGCTTAATGCAGCCATCCTACTTATTGGTTTCAGTGCGCCATTAACAATTCCGCTACGATTTTTTACGGGGGTTATTATGGCAGGGATTTATCCCGTGGGCATGAAAATGGCTGCGGGCTGGGCGCAACGCAATATGGGTTTGATGATTGGCGCGCTCGTGGGCGCCGTCACTCTTGGCTCCGCGTTGCCCCATCTGTTTACCTCGCTTAGCGAGCTGGATTGGCGTATGGTAATCGGCGTTGCGTCGGCTTGTTCTTTGATAGGGGCGGGTATGGTCCTGTTGGTGGTTTTGGGGCCTGCGCACCAGAAATCCTCTGCTTTTCGCCCTAGCGACGCGATGGCCATGTTGCGCAAACGGTCAATTCAGTTGGCTAACGGCGGCTATCTTGGGCATATGTGGGAGCTTTACGCCATGTGGGCCTGGATTGGTGGATTCCTGACTTGGGGCTTGCAGCAGCAGGGCGTTAAAACGTCGCTAATGAGCCCTGCGCTTATGACCTTTTTTGTAGTTGCCAGTGGTGCGATCGGTTGCTTGGGAGCAGGTATGCTTGCTGATCGTTTTGGGCGAACCACTATTACTATGGCGGCCATGACAATCAGCGGATTGTGCGCTGCCTTTATAGGCTTGACCGTGGCGAGCGGGTCTTTTGCAATGATGGCTGTTGCTATCATTTGGGGTATTACTATCGTCGCGGATTCAGCCCAATTTTCTGCCGCCATTGCAGAGCTGACCGAGCCCGGTCTGGTGGGCACTATGCTGACGATTCAGACTTGCCTAGGATTCCTGCTAACGTTTATTGCCATACAAGCAATGCCGCTCATGATCGAATGGCTCACATGGCGCTACGCATTTGTATTTTTGGCAATTGGCCCTTTTTTGGGTGTCTTATCCATGTGGCGACTGCGATATCAGCCCGACTCTCTGCGTCTGGCCAATGGTCGTCGCTAGCGATTCAATTTTTTGCACGAGAGACCTTAAATGCATTATGAACACCTTATGTACGATATGCGGGACGATGGCATTGGCATTGTGACGTTCAATCGTCCCAAACGCGCGAATGCTATGAGTCAGGCCATGTTAAAAGAGCTTGAGAATCTGTGCGTGCAATTAGAGCGGGATAAAAATCTCAAATGCGTTATTGTTACCGGAGCGGGCGCAGCCTTTAGCGCAGGTTTCGATCTTAAAGACCAGGCCGATGCGATGCCACAAGGAGTGGCCGACTGGACTCCACTGCTAGAGGCTGATTTCAAGGGCATTATGTCTTTCTGGAATTTGTCGAAACCATCGATCGCCGCGGTCAATGGGCCAGCGCTGGCAGGCGGGTTCGAATTGATGCTGGGTTGCGATTTGGCCATTGCGTCAGAGTCTGCCATCTTTGGTGAACCTGAATTGAAGTTCGGCGCCGGCATTGTTGCCATGGTATTGCCTTGGTTTGTCGGGCCTAAGGTCGCTAAGGAAATGATTTACACCGGTGAAGACAGCCTTTCTGCAGCCCGCGCACTGGAGTTGGGTCTGGTCAATAAGGTTGTACCGGCTGATCAAGTCATGCCTGTGGCCATGGAACTTGCCGGCAGGCTGGTTCAGATGGATCCCATGGTTTTAGGCCGTACTAAATTGGCGGTGAATCGGACCTACGAGATCATGGGCATGCAGCACGCGCTACGTGCTGCATTAGACATTGATATCATGATCGAGGGAGAAGGCTCTTCGTTAAAGCGCGATTTTTTGAAGGTGGTTCGCGAAGACGGGCTGAGCAAGGCACTGGCCTGGCGCGAGGCCCGTTATGGCGCGCATCTTTAAGCCACGCGGCATCAAACATAAATCGTCATCTGGTGACGTGCGCTACGGCGCGCTGACGATTCTGATGATCCTGACGTTAAGTCGCGTCGGTGTGGCCTTTCAATTCCAAAGCGTGACGCCAACGATCGGCTATCTTCGTGAAACACTGTCGTTCAGTTCTACCGGGTATGGGCTATTGCTGGGTATCTACATGGCGCCGGGCGCTCTGATGGCGGTTGTCAGCCCTATATTGGCGGGTCGCTTAGGCAATGTAACAACGCTGGTTGCCGCTTTGGTACTTATGGGAATTGGCCAGGCTAGTTTGCTACTCGCGCCGTCGATGGAGTTTGCCTATCTTGCACGCCTGATCGCGGGTACAGGCGGTTGTCTGGTCTATGTGCTGACCATCGATCTGGCCGCGCAGTTATGTGATGCGGGGCAGATGCCGGGACGGATGGGCATGATAGCGGCCAGTTGGCCGTTTGGAAATGCGCTTTCTCTGGTCGCGCTCGGGCTGTTGGCTAGTTTCAATTTGCCTGGTGTTGCAGCGCTGATTCCGGCGGTGCTGGCGCTGGCAGCCGCATTGCTGGTCGGTTGGACTCGGGCGGTGTCCGCGGAAGTGCAGCAGCACAGTGAGCCGCTTTTCAATCGCCAAAATGGTCAAACGCCGATAGCTGCGTTGCCATCAATTGGTACATCGTTGACCGAATGGAAGCAGGCCTTGACAGAGAGCTTTGCCCCGGGGATAGCATTCGCATTATATAACGTAAGCTTCATTCTCTTTACTAGTTTCACACCAGAATTATTAGGCTCACAAGGCTACTCTGCATTGGCCGCTTCCAATATAGCCAGCCTACCCATGTGGCTGTTTGTCTTCTCAGTGCCCATCGGCGGCTTTCTGGCGGGCCGATGGCCTAAAAACGGAAAATGGCTGGTTGCGTTGGGGTGCTTGGGGGGGGCTGCGTGTATCGTGTGCTCTCAGCTCTTTGAAGACAAGGCTGTCTGGTACGTGCTGGCCGGCATTCTTGGTGGTTTGCCTACAGGCCCGATGCTCGTTCGTGCTGGCAAAACCATCCATAGTCTCTTTTACTCAACCCTGTTCTTTATATTTTTTGTCACGCTATTGATTTCCCCTCCCATCGCGGGTGCTGTGATTGAGGCTACCGGTGAAATTCGCAGTTTGATTGTAGTTTGCGTGGCGTTGCTTGTTGTTGCATTTCTCTGTTTTATTCGATCCCTAAATCAAGGAGACACTTCCCATGTTCAAAGCACTTATGCTTAATGAGTCGACCTCTGGCCCTATAGCGCAAATTACGCAGGTACAAGAGGCCATGCTCCCTGAAGGCGACGTGCTGGTAGCGGTGAGCCATTCCAGCCTTAATTACAAAGACGGGTTGGCTATTGTCGGTAAATCCCGGGTGGTAAAAAGTTATCCGATGATTCCTGGCGTTGATTTTGTGGGGCACGTCATTGAGTCGTCCCATGTTAATTTCCCAGTTGGCGCTGTCGTGGTACACAATGGCTGGGGCTTGGGTGAGACGCGTTGGGGCGGATACGCTGAAAAGGCTAGGGTCAACGGGAGTTGGCTAGTGAAACTTCCAAAGGCATTCACACCCATGCAGGCCATGGCCATCGGCACGGCCGGCTACACGGCGATGCTTTGCGTGCTGCGGCTGGAAGATGCAGGTGTGCAACCTAGTGATGGCCCTATTTTGGTTACTGGTGCATCGGGTGGTGTGGGTAGCATCGCCATATCATTATTAGCCAAGCTCGGCTATGAGGTCGTTGCCTTGACTGGTCGCGTGGCTGAAAGTGATTACCTTACGGCATTGGGTGCCGCTCGTATCATTGATCGATCTACCTATAACTCAGCTGGTAAGCCTTTGGCCAAAGAAACCTGGGCGGGCGCCGTTGACAGTGCCGGAGGCACCATTCTGGCCAACGTACTCGCGGCATGCCAGTATGGTGCTTGTGTAGCCGCGTGCGGTCTGGCGGGGGGTATGGACTTACCCACTACAGTCGCTCCATTCATTTTGCGCGGAGTAACACTGGCGGGCGTCGACAGCGTCTATGCACCGATTGCTCAGCGCGAACGTGCATGGATGCGTATGGCTACTGATTTGCCGGTCGAAAAACTAGAGCAGGTCAGTAGCACGATAGCCCTAGAAGAGGTCATTGCTACAGCGCCCAAAATTTTAGCTGGCCAAGTCAGAGGCCGGATTGTGGTCAAGGTGGTGTAGTACATACGCTTCCAGGAGATAATGATGAAAGCTTTGATATGCCAGCAATTTGGTCCCATTAACGCGTTGCGGTTAGAGAACATTCCTGCGCCTGTCCTGACGAGTAGTCAGGTTCGTATTGAGGTCAAAGCAGCATCCATTAACTTTCCTGATGCCTTGATCGTACAAGGCCTGTATCAAGTCAGGCCTACATTACCTTTCTCTCCGGGCGCCGAGTTGGCCGGGACGATTACTGAGCTCGGCTCTGATGTAACAGGCTGGAAAATCGGTGATCGCGTTATGACATGTACCGATTATGGTGCGTTTGCCGAGCAGTGCGTGGTCACCGCTGACCTTTTGGTGGCGCTGCCTTCGAGTATGACTTTCACACAAGGGGCAGCTTTTGTATTGACCTACGGCACCTCATTACACGCGCTGAAAGACAGGGCCAGGTTAAAGGCGGGTGAAACGGTGCTGATTCTTGGCGCTGCTGGCGGAGTAGGGTTGGCGGCTATTGAAATAGCTAAAAAATTGGGAGCGCGTGTCATCGCAGCGGCTTCGAGTCAAGAGAAAATTGATCTTTGTCGCCGCGTGGGTGCCAATGACGTGATCAATTATTCAAGAGAGGACTTTAAGGACCGTGTCAAAACATTGAGCAACAACCAAGGAGTTGACGTCGTTTGCGATCCGGTTGGTGGAGAGGGTAGCGAAACGGCACTGCGTTGCCTTGCTTGGCGTGGACGATTTTTAGTGGTGGGTTTTGCCTCTGGAGTCATTCCTAAAATCCCGCTTAATTTAACCTTGTTAAAAGAACGGCAAATTCTGGGAGTGTATTGGGGTGATGCGATAAAGCGGGATCCCATGAGTCACAAAGCCAATATGCAACTTTTAACGACGTGGTTTGAGCAGGGGCATATCCGGCCGGTTGTAAGTGAACAAATTAGATTAGATCAAGCCGCAGAGGCGATTGAACGCATTGCTAGTCGGAAGGTGATGGGCAAAATCGTCGTGAATTTTGATGTGTAGCCACACGCGACGCAATTCAATGTTTCGATCAGAAATCTTATCTGGTATTCACAGATCAATGGAGCCGACTATTGCATTTTCTGGCAATCGAAAGGTTTAAAGAAGCAGGTCAACGATACGGAAAACCTAGACGGGTTGGCCGTTCAACATGAGTTGCAAATTTTTGCGGACGATCCCGCGCGAGTATTGATGCAAAAATAAATGAAACAGGCTAAGTGAAGGCGATCACTTAGCTTGCCTGAGGCACATCGTCCTTGTGCCAACTACTCGCGAGCGGTGCCGTAGAAAGGTTCTGTCGTGTTCCATACACAAAACAAAGGACACACCCAAGCCGTCTCAATCAAATACAATTTTGTCGACCCCGCAAGATAGCCGCAAGTTAGCCCATGTTAAATATTTAAAGTCGGATTTCGTCAAACTAACCGCTAAAAGGCCCTTTTCTCCCTTTCCTTCTTATTAATCTCGGGATTGCATAGCCCAATCGTTAACCCCTACCATATCGTCATCCAACACGAATGATAAGGGAAATAGACGTGATCGCACCTCAAACGAATTCTCCCGGCCAGCCTGATTCGCCGCAACGCTGGAGCGTCAAGGACATTCTGGCTTTGTACGACTTGCCCCTGCTCGACTTGCTGTACCGCGCGCAAACCGTGCATCGCACTCATCACGAAGCCAACGCCGTTCAGCTATCGAGCCTGTTGTCGATCAAAACGGGAGGCTGCCCGGAAGACTGTTCTTATTGCCCACAATCGTCACGCTACGACACAGGGGTGGAAAAAGAGGCGCTGATGCCGTTGGATGACGTGATCGAGGCCGCGCGGCAAGCCAAGGCAAAAGGCGCACAGCGCTTTTGCATGGGTGCCGCATGGCGTTCGCCCACGGCGCGTCAAATCGATACCGTCGCTGAAATGGTCAGTGCGGTAAAAGAGCTGGGTCTGGAGACCTGCGTCACGCTGGGCATGCTTAAAGAAGGCCACGCAGAGCAGTTGAAAGACGCTGGCCTGGACTACTACAACCATAATCTGGATACCTCGCCGGAATTTTACGAGGAAATCATTTCCACGCGCACCTATCAAGACCGGCTCGATACGCTCGATCGTGTGCGCGCGGCGGGCGTGCATGTTTGCTGCGGTGGCATTATCGGCCTGGGCGAATCGCGTGCGGTGCGTGCAGGGCTGATCGCGCAGTTGGCCAATTTGGCGCCTTATCCGGAATCCGTACCCATCAATCATTTGGTCAAGGTCAAAGGCACGCCGTTGTATGACACGCCCGATCTGGATCCCTTCGAGTTCGTTCGAACCATCGCCGTTGCCCGCATCACCATGCCTAAAACGGTCGTGCGTTTGTCGGCGGGCCGTGAAACCATGAGCGAGTCTACCCAGGCCCTGTGTTTTATGGCCGGTGCGGGGTCGATTTTCTACGGCGAAAAGCTGCTGACAACCGGCAACCCTGAATCGCTGGAAGATCAATCCCTGTTTGCGCGTCTGGGTCTGCATGCTGCGACGCAGACTACAACGGGCAACGTGGCCATGCACGCGACTCTATGAAGTCATCGTTCGTTGTTATCATTAAAAATTGATCGATGATAAATAGTGCGTTTTTAAATAACCCTTACCCGGCTTATCAGGCATTGCGTGCGGCTGGGGCGCTGCACTGGAGCGAAGAGTTTTGCGGTGGGGCATGGCTGCTGACTCGATACGCGGATGTGGCCAACGTATTGCGTGACCCACGTTTTTCGGTGCGTCGTGCAGGTGGGTGGGCCAATAGCAGCGGGCCCGACGCTCTCACCGAATTGCGCGAGTTCAAACGGATTTTCTCGCGTTCCTTGCTGTTCGTCGATGCCCCCCAACACACCCGCTTGCGTCAGATTATGAATGCCGGCTTCAAACCCGCCGCGTTGCAGTCGCTGGCGCCACGGATTGAACGCATCGTTGATCGTCTGCTGGATAATGTGGTGGCGTCAGCCGACTGCGCGCCGGCCACGTTTGATTTCATGCAAGATTTCGCGCGGCCATTGCCGGCACTCGTAATAGCAGAGATGCTAGGTATAGATAGCGGAGATCGTGCGCAGTTTGTTGCCTGGTCGGATGACATTGCCGACTTCATCGGCAGCCCGACGCCGACTATGGAAATCGCCCGCCGCGCACAAACTGGTCTTGGCGCCATGGCCGATTTTTTTCGTGCGCTATTGCCGCAGCGGCGTCGGCAGCCTGGCGACGATCTGCTTAGCCAATTGATACGGGCGGAGGCCCACGGCGGCATTATTACCACGAAGGAATTGCTGGCTCAGTGCTGCACTTTGCTGTTCGCCGGCCACGAGACCACACGCAACCTGCTCGGCAACGGTATGCTGGCCTTGTTACAGCATCCGTCGCAGTGGCGCGCGTTGCAGCAAGATCCCGCGTTGATGCCTTTGGCTTTAAGGGAATTGCTGCGCTTCGATAGCCCCGTGCAGTACAGTGGCCGTCGCCTCAAAGTAGATGTGGAATTGCATGGGCAACTGATGAAGAAAGGCGCTCTTGTGATTCCACTGATTGGCGCGGCCAATCGTGATCCGGAAAAATTCAGCGCGCCAGATGAGCTTGATATTCGTCGCAACGAAGGATCCCATTTGTCGTTTGGTCATGGCCCCCACGTCTGCATTGGAGCGACGCTCACGTATCTGGAAGCGGAGATTGCGTTGCGCAGCGTTATGCGGCGCCTGCCCGAATTGCAATTGACGGACGCGCCCCGCTCATGGGGGCATAACGCCGTATATCGCAGCCTTGACGCATTGCCGCTGCGCTTTAGCCCCGTGCCAACAGGCCAAGCTGTGCCACTAATGAGTATGTTGCGTGGGTAATTTAATCGACGAAATAGGCGCTCAGCTGCAGCAATTGCAGGCGCAGAACCTGCTACGCGAAAGACGCATCGTTGATGGTCCGCAAGGGCCGTTTCTAAGTGTTGAAGGCGTGCCGCATCTGGCGTTTTGCAGCAACGATTATCTTGGCCTGGCAAATCATCCCACACTGATTGCTGCTGCTCATCAAGGTGTTGATAGTTTTGGCGTGGGTGCATCGGCGTCGGCGCTGATCAGCGGGCATAGCCGTGTTGTCGAAGATCTGGAGGTGGCTCTGGCGGCTTTTGTCGGTATGCCCAGAGCACTCCACTTTTCCAGTGGCTATATGGCTAATATGGGAGTCATTCCAGCCTTGGTCGGTCAAGGCGACACCTTGTTTTCAGACCGCCTCAATCACGCGTGCCTGATCGACGGTGCGCGTTTGTCGAAGGCCGAATTCCGCGTATATGCGCATGGCGACATGGCGCAATTGGAGCGGCGCCTGGCAAAAAATTCCAGCCCTCGCAAGCTAATCCTTAGCGATGCAGTGTTTAGCATGGACGGCGATATCGCGCCGCTGCCCGAGCTGGTGGCGCTTTGCGAACGATACGATGCGTGGTTGTTGCTTGACGATGCGCACGGCTTCGGCGTGCTGGGCCCCCAGGGGAGAGGCAGTTTGGCCCATTTTGGCCTGGCCTCGCCACGCGTGTTGTATATGGGTACGCTTGGCAAGGCGGCAGGTGTTTCCGGTGCATTTGTGGCCGGGGATGCGACGCTGGTGGAATGGTTGGTGCAACGGGCTCGCACCTATGTGTTCACGACGGCCAGCCCGCCGTTGCTGGCCGGCGCCTTGCTGGCAACCTTGGCGCTGTTGCAGACTGATGATACGCGTCAGCGGCATCTGCGTGGGTTAATCAAACAGTTGCAGCTTGGCCTGGCCGATTTGCCTTGGCGCTTGTTGCCGTCGGAAACGGCAATTCAGGCGCTTGTAGTTGGAGACAATAAATTGGCCCTTGATTTGATGCGTGAGCTGCGTGATCAGGGTATTTGGGTGCCCGCCATCCGGCCTCCGACAGTGCCTAAAAATACTGCCCGTTTGCGGATATCGTTATCGGCCGCTCACACAACCGAACAGGTCGCTCGTCTGATTGCCACTTTAAAAATTTTGGCGGAAAAATATGCTGGATAAAACCTATCCTCAATCGGATCTGGCTCGGCGCAGTCTGAAAAGCGTCTGGCATCCTTGTACCCAGATGCAGCATCACGACACCGTCCCGCTCGTTCCAGTCAGCTATGGTCGCGGCGCGTGGCTGTATGACGCCGATGGAAAGCGCTATCTGGATGCCATCAGTTCATGGTGGGTCAACCTGTTCGGTCATGCGAATCCGCGTATCAATGCGGCGCTCAAAGAACAGCTGGACAAACTGGAACACGCGATGCTGGCGGGATTTACGCATGAGCCGGTGGTTCGTTTGTCGGAGTGCCTGGCTGCGCGCACAGGAAATGTTCTGGGCCATTGCTTTTTCGCTTCGGATGGGGCGTCGGCGGTGGAAATCGCGCTAAAAATGAGCTTTCATGCGTGGCGCAATGCCGGCCATGGTGCCAAACAAGAGTTCGTCTGCCTCCAGGGTAGTTATCACGGAGAAACCATTGGCGCGCTAGCGGTCACCGATGTGGCTTTATTTCGTGATGCCTACGGTCCGTTATTGCGGCCGGCGCATGTCGTCATGTCGCCCGATGCGCGCGCTGCCCAGGACGGTGAAACAGCCGCGGACGTGGCGCGCCGCGCCGCCGTCGCGCTAGAGTCCTTGCTGCGGCAACGTGCAAAGCATATTGCCGCTGTCATTATCGAACCCCTGGTGCAATGCGCGACGGGGATGGCGATGCACGATCCGGTTTATCTGTCGGAAGTACGTGCGTTATGCGATCGTTACCAGGTTCACCTTATTTTTGATGAAATCGCGGTCGGTTGCGGGCGTACAGGGACGTTTTTCGCCTGTGAACAGGCCGCTGCGATCGGCACCGATGGAGCACCAGTCTGGCCCGACCTTGTTTGCCTGTCAAAGGGTATCAGTGGCGGTTATCTGCCTTTGTCGCTGGTCATGACAACGGATGCGATCTACCAGGCGTTTTACGATGCTGACATGACCCGAGGATTTCTCCATTCCCATTCGTATACCGGTAATCCCCTGGCCTGTCGTGCGGCATTGGCCACGCTGGAAATTTTTGAACAAGATGATGTGTTGAACGCGAATCAGGTACGCGCGCAGCGCATCACGGCAGGGTTGGACGAATTGGCGAATCACGCGCAGGTGCGCAATTTTCGCCAACGCGGCATGATCTGGGCATTTGATGCGGCCATAGACGATCCGGCTGCCAGAGCCCGCTTTTCACAACGTTTTTTTATCAAGGCGCTCGAAAGCGAATTACTGCTGCGCCCCATAGGCCGCACCGTTTATCTGATGCCCCCGTATATCCTTGACGAGGCGGAATGCGAGCTGTTGGCGGCGCGTACAACCGCTGTATTTGAAAGCGTGGTGGCTCATGCCTAATCTGAAGTGTGCCTATTTCGTCGCCGGCACCGACACTGAAATAGGTAAGACACTGATCGCGAGCAGCCTGTTACATGCGTTGACGCAAACGGGCCTTAGCACGGCGGGTATGAAACCTGTCTCTGCCGGCGCCGAGTTGCGCGACGGCATCTGGCACAACGACGATGCCGATGCGTTGGCAGCGCAGGCAAGCCTAACGCTGCCAACGGAGCTGGCGACCCCCTACTTGTTGCGTGAACCCACTGCGCCGCATATCGCGGCGGCGAAGGAAGGATGTACGATAGATCTGCCGCACATTTTGGCCTGCTACACGCAGATCGCGGCACGCGCCGATGCCGTTGTGGTCGAGGGTGTTGGCGGCTTTCGGGTGCCGCTCAATCAGGCCGTTGATACGGCCGATCTGGCGCAGAGGCTGGGCTTGCCGGTTGTACTGGTAGTCGGTTTGCGCCTGGGCTGCATCAGCCACACGCTACTGACAGTGGAAGCGATTGCCGCACGTGGGTTGCAACTTGCGGCTTGGGTTGCCAACACCGTTGATGACCATATGCTCAACAGCGACGCTACCGTCGATGCGCTTGCGTCGCGTATCGCAGCGCCTTTGCTTGGCAGGGTTCCAAGGTTTTCGACCGTGTCTCGCCCTGGCGCAGAGTGGGTGTCAGCGGTTGGTCGTTATCTGAATTTTTCAAGCCTGCCGGGTTGGCCGGCTAATGCAACGCCCCTTAGGCAGTGACGTGAAAAAATGATCAAATTTGACGTGGCCATTATCGGAAGCGGGTTGGCCGGCCTGACGACGGCACTGCATCTTGCTTGCGATAAAAAAGTAGTCATTATTTCCAAGAAGGCGTTGCTCGATGGCGCCAGCAACTGGGCGCAAGGAGGTATTGCTGCCGTGCTGGATTCTCACGACAGCCACGCTGCGCACATCGCCGATACGCTGACGGCAGGCGCAGGATTATGCGACGGAGCGGCGGTGCGCTATATGGTTGAGAATGGCAAATCGGCTATTGACTGGCTCATTGAACAAGGTGTGCCCTTTACACCCGATGCTGGGGCAGAGTTGGGTTTTCACTTGACACGTGAAGGCGGGCATAGCCAGCGTCGCATCATTCACGCGGCGGACGCCACCGGCCATGTGGTGCAAGTTACGCTTGAACAAAAGATACGTGCGCACCCCAACATTACCTTGTTGGAGAATCACTCCGCAGTCAAGCTCATTACCCGTAGAATCGAGCGCAGGTCAGTTGATGCCCAGGCTGAGGATATCGCCGAGTCCGACAGAAGCAGGAATCCAATGCAATGTCTTGGCCTATATGTATTTGACGAAGCCCGCGACAGCGTCGAAACCGTTCTTGCCGATCACACGGTGCTTGCCACGGGTGGCGCTGGAAAAGTCTATCTGCATACCAGTAATCCAGACACGGCGACGGGCGATGGCATCGCGATGGCGTGGCGTGCCGGATGCCGGGTGAGCAATATGGAATTCATGCAGTTTCACCCAACCTGCCTTTATCACCCGACGGCCAAGTCGTTTCTGATTTCTGAAGCCCTGCGTGGCGAAGGCGGGTTTTTGAAAATCCCGGCTGTGGCGCAGACAGACGCGGGCCAGAGGTTCATGCAACTTTATGATGAGCGGCTCGAGCTCGCGCCGCGCGATGTGGTTGCACGGGCTATTGATGCCGAGATCAAAAAGCGCGGCCTCCATCATGTCGATCTGGATATCAGCCATTTCTCGCCGGCGTTTATCGAGGAGCATTTTCCCACTATTTACGCAAGATGCCTGACTTATGGCATCGATATCACACGCGAGCCCATTCCTGTCGTACCGGCGATGCATTTCACGTGTGGAGGGGTGGTGACCGACCTGGCTGGTCGCACGGATATTCCTTGCCTGTACGCGGTGGGAGAAGCTGCATGCACGGGCTTGCATGGTGCCAATCGGCTGGCGAGCAATTCCTTGCTTGAATGCCTGGTCATGGGTCGAAGTACCGCGCAATTCATCAAGCGTCAGACCTTGCGTACAGAACTACGATGGCGGGAAGCCGTATCCGATTGGGATGATAGCCGGGTGGCGGATGCCGATGAAGCGGTGGTGATCTCTCATGCCTGGGACGAAGTGCGCCGCTTGATGTGGAACTATGTGGGCATTGTGCGCAGCGATAAACGATTGGCGCGCGCACAGCATCGCATCAATTTATTGCAGGAAGAGATCGAAGCGTATTACCGAAGCTATCGAGTGAGCAGCGACATGCTGGAGTGTCGCAATCTAGTCCAGGTCGCGGCGCTCGTCGTGGAAAGCGCCATGTCGCGCAAAGAGAGTCGTGGCCTGCATTTTTGTCAGGATTACCCTTACACCTTGCCTAAAGCGTTGCCAACCGTGCTGACTCCCAATACGGAATTTCGCTAAGCCATTAGGGCGTCTGCACGATACGCATGGAAAAATCGACGGCACGAACATCTTTCGTCAGGCTGCCGATAGAAATGCGGTCTACCCCAGTTTCGGCAATATGGCGTACCGTCTCTTTGTTGATGCCGCCTGAAGCCTCCAGCAAGGCGCGGCCAGCGGTTATATTCACGGCTTTACGCATGGCATCGAGACTGAAATTGTCCAGTAGTATCGATGTTGCCCCGGCTGCTAATGCCTGCTCGAGTTGGGCCAGGTTTTCTACTTCTATTTGAACCGGCACGCCTTGTGGCAGCGCTTGCGCAAGTTTCATTACAGCGGCCACGCCGCCGGCGGCGGCGATGTGGTTCTCCTTGATCAGCACGCCATCGTATAAGGCTAGCCGTTGATTGGCGCCGCCGCCCATGCGCACCGCGTATTTTTGCGCCAGCCGCAGTCCGGGCAGGGTTTTGCGTGTATCCAGAATCTTGGCTTTAGTGCCGTCCACGACGCGCACATAGTCCCGTGTCGTGGTTGCCGTTGCAGACAGCAATTGCAGAAAGTTCAATGCACTGCGCTCGGCCGTCAACAAGCCTCGAGCCGGTGCTCGGATGCGGCACACCAGGCTATTGGCGCGCATGAGTTCGCCTTCTGCGTAGCTCCACTCGATGCGGGTGCGTGCGTCGCAGCGCAGCATGATGGATTCGAACCAGGGCGCACCGCACAGCACGGCCTCTTCGCGTACCTTTAGTTCGGCCGTCATCATGTCGTTGATGGGTACGAGAAGCCCCGTCACATCGCCGCTGCCCACATCTTCGGCGAGCGCCGCTTCCACGTTGGCCAAGAAAGCCGCTTGCAGCGTTGCATCAAAAGACACGAACGGATTATTTTTCAAGTTCGACATGTGTGCGCTCAGGCTGGGCCTATTCCAGAAAAAAGGGCTTGTTCTTTGGCCAGGTCGGCACCGGGGCGAACATTTGCCTTGCGCCGGGCGGCGAAATCCAGCATGCGATCAATACAGACCACCGCGCGGCGGCCGATGTCTGCGTCCAGCATTACTTCGTTGGCGCCGGATTCAAGCGCGTCCGCCAGGCTCTGCAGCGAGTTCATGGCCATCCACGGGCAATGCGCGCAGCTCTTGCACGTGGCGCTATTGCCTGCGGTCGGGGCGGCGATAAAGCATTTGCCTGGCGCGGCCTGCCCCATCTTGTGCAACAAGCCTATGTCGGTGGCGACGATGAACGTCGTTGCATCAAGCGTTTGCGCCGCCCTGATAAGCTGCGACGTTGAACCCACCACGTCTGCCTGTGCAATGACAGCCGCAGGCGATTCCGGGTGAACCAAGACCTTGGCCTCGGGATGTTCTTGGCGCAACAGTTCCAGCTCCAGCCCCTTGAATTCATCGTGGACCAGGCACGAACCCTGCCACAACAACATATCGGCGCCTGTTGTTTTTTGAATATAAGCACCCAGATGCTTGTCTGGCGCCCACAGTATTTTTTTGCCCTGCGCATGTAGATGAGCCACGATGTCCAGTCCTATGGACGAGGTCACCATCCAGTCGGCGCGGGCTTTGACGGCGGCGCTGGTGTTGGCGTAAACCACCACCGTACGTTCAGGGTGTGCATCGCAAAACGCGGAAAATTCAGTGGCGTCGCAACCCAGATCCAGCGAACATGTCGCTTCCAGATCAGGCATGATGACACGCTTGTGTGGGCTCAGGATTTTCGAGGTTTCCCCCATGAAACGCACGCCGGCCACTACCAACGTCTGGGCTGCATGGTCGCGTGCGAAACGGGCCATTTCCAGCGAATCCGACACACAGCCGCCCGTTTCCTCCGCCAAATCCTGAATGTCGGCGTCGACATAATAATGCGCCACGAGCACTGCCTGCTGCTGTTGCAGCTGCCGTCTGATGCGCTCCTTCAGAATTTGTTGTTGATCGGCAGAAGAGGGGGCGTTTACACGCGCCCATCCCTGTGCAACCATACTCGACCCAGAGGACATGTGTGGCCGCTCAAATTCAACGACTTTGATTGTGGACATGGATGGCGAAGAAAAAGAACTACAAGTGGAGAACAATCATACGCGGATTCAAGTCTGATATGCAACGGCGACTCTTACCGTTCGCCATGCTGTCGCACGTACTCACGCAACACGCCATCCGTGCGAGCTTGCCAGCCCTCGCCGGTAGCTCGAAAATAATCCACCACCTCCCGGCTGCACCGCACGGACAGCGAGACTTTGTCGTATTACCGTGAGCCCGCGCGGGTCGTGCCTGCCACTCGAAATTGATGGGTGTCACAAAAGGCGAAACGAAATCAATAACATAGGGCGCATCCGCATTAAAACGTGCACGCTGAGCCAGACAGATCAGCGCGTTGCGAGGGAAGCAAAATGAGTAATTCCCGTATGGACCCCGCAGGACTCCGAGCGGGCCTTTGGCACTCCCCACGCGCAGTTCGCGGTATCTGCCTTCCATCCGCACACGGGCTTCGTGCCGTGTGCCGGGGGTCTGCCTGCCTGATCCGTCCGCCATCCACATCACAAAGCGGACATATCGCGAGCTACAAAGCCAGACATTCTATATGCTCTCGACAGTCTGTGCTTGCTGGATAGCTTACGTTTTATCTACGCCTGAATTTCGTTATTTTGCTCAACCAAGTGGCTTGCGAGATGGATGGCCTGCGTGCTTCCTTGTGCCAGTCTACGCATCATGTCGCTGAGATGCTGGAACTCCTTCCGGGTGAGAGTACCGAACAAGGCGTCATTGATGGGCCGCTGAAGTGCGGCCAAGTGTTCCAGGCGCCTCAAGCCTTCCTTTGTCACGGCAAGACAGACCCGTCGCCTGTCGTTCGGGTGGCGCGCCTTTTCCAGCAGATCAAGTTTGACCAGTTTGTTCGATTCCGTCGTGATGAACGTACCACTTACACGAAGTTGCTCGGCTACTTGAGCAACGCCTACGGTGCTGTCGTTGGGTGGGGTATGGCTCACTACAATGAGGATTTGGTACTGAATCGGCGATAGGCCGATGTAGCCTGCAAACAGACCCCGCGCTTCTGTAAGACTATCTGAGAAGGCGAATAGATCATAGAGCATTCTGCGAAAGCCTATGTCGTCACCGTCCTCGCCGAGCAACTCAGCCCTAGCTACGGTTCTGCGTATTATTTCTATCGACATTGTGGTTCCTCGTTTACTCATTGACAAATAAAATACCTTTGTTAGAATGCTATTTGACAAAGGTACATAATAATCGATCATCACAGTGTAGTGGAGACAAAATGGACAGCAAAGCCTTTAGGCAGGCCCTGGGGGAATTCGCCACCGGGGTGGCTGTAATCACCGCTGAAGGCTCGGATGGCGATCCAATCGGCATGACAATGAGTTCCTTCAATTCCGTGTCGATTGATCCTCCACTCGTGCTTTTTAGCGTTGATCGATGCGCCAACAGTTTGCCGGCAATGAGCAAAGCTAAAGGTTTTGCCGTGAATGTCTTAGGCCGCGAGCAAGAGGATATCGCAAATCGGTTCGCCCGTGCACTTAGTGATAAGTGGTCGCAGGTCAAGTGCCGTGTGGGTATTGCCAAGGCGCCACTCATCACCGGTGCATTGGCCTCTTTTGAATGCGAGCCCTATGCTCAATACGATGGTGGAGATCATATGATCTTCGTGATCCGTGTCCTTCGTCACACCGTTCGGGCAGGTAACCCTGCTCCTCTGGTTTTCTTCCGCGGCCGATATCGCGATCTAGTCGGTGAGACAGAGCGTGAACCTACCTGGCCGCTTCCCATTCACTATTGAACTGCTCACTTCGAGGAGACACTCATGACAAAATCAGGTCAGGAGCACTTGGCCAGCCTGCGGGACGGTCGCTCTATCTATATTAATGGTGCTGTATGCCACGATTCCACCACGCATCGCGCTTTCCGCAATATCTGTAGTTCCGCGGCGCGACTGTACGATTTCGCGAATGATCCGTCCAGGCGTGAATTAATGACCTACGAGACAGAGACCGGCCAGCGTGCCAACCGCATCTGGCAATTGCCCGCGTCCTATGAAGACTTGGTCCAGCGTCGTAAGGCGCTGGAGGCATGGACAGCAATGCATGGAGGCTTTCTGGGCCGTGCGCCTGATCATGTGGCCTCCTGCATTTCTGGCATGCGTATGGGGCTACCCTTGTTTGAAGGCTATGATCCCGAGCGAGCCAAGGCGCTGGAGGCCTATTACCGCTATGCGCGAGACAACGACCTCTATTTGACGTATGTCATCATCAACCCGCAGGCGGACCGATCCAAGGGGGCAGGTGAGCAGGTGGATCCCTATCTGACAGCCGGCGTTGTCGATCGGGATGCGGAGGGCATTACGGTTCGGGGTGCCAAGATGCTGGCTACGGGCGGGGTCGTTGCGAATGAGGTCTTTGTGTCTACGATCCAGCCGTTAAGACCTGGAGAGGAGCGATATGCCCTGTCCTTCGCAATCCCCTTGAATGCCAAAGGGTTGAAAATCCTTTCACGAAAGTCGTACGAAGAACAGTCCCCCTCGGTGTTCGATAATCCGTTGGCGAGCCGTTTCGACGAGAACGATGCAGTACTTTATTTCGATGACGTAAAAGTGCCTTGGGATCGCGTTTTTATCGACGGAAGCATAGAGATGTGCCAGAAGCAATTTCATGCAACTCCCGCGCACGTCTATCAGAATTATCAGGCGATGATTCGCCTCAAGGTGAAGCTGGAGTTTTTGGTAGGGCTGGCGCACAGGATAGCTAACACTAATGGCGTCATTCAATTCCCGCAGGTGCGGGAAATCCTAGGCCAACTCGCCGCCGAGGCAGCGATGGTTGATGCCTTTGTCAACGCTTTGGAGGCAAAGGGTTCCCAGGTTGGCCCTTATTACGTCCCCGATCGCCACCTGTGTTACGCCGCCCAGGTCCTCACGCAGCAGATGTATCCCAAGATATTGAACAGTCTTCGTGAGCTTGCGGGTGGCGGGATGATCATGCTGCCGTCGTCCGCAGCGGATTTCGCCAATCCGGAAATCGCGGAGATGATCGACAAAACACAGCAATCGCCAGCGGCGAGCTCACGAGATCGAGTGAAGTTCTATAAACTCGCATGGGACGCTGTCGGTTCAGAGTTCGGGTCGCGCCACCATCAATATGAAATGTTTTACGCCGGCGCCACGTTCGTGACCAAGGGCCACTCATTCCGCACCTACGACTGGGGCAAATCGGAGGCCCTTGTCCAGGCCATGCTCGATTCTTACGAGCTTGAACCCGAAGCAGTCGCTGCGGTAAATTAAACTATCCGAGGAGTCATTATGCCAGTCAACAAAATTCACGACGAGTTCCACGCCATCGATTTATCCACTGGATGGGAGGTGCCCACCGGTTACCCGACCGGTATTGAGCAAAAAATTCTTTCTGGCGGTCTTGACGAGAAAGGGCGACGAGGCACGCGTACGCGGCTTTTGCGCTTCCAGCCAGGCGTTTTTACGACGGCACCGTTTTCGCATGATTATTGGGAGGAAGTCTACATGGTAAGCGGTGACCTTACCGTAGGCAATGACGCCAGCGGTAATGGCGGAGAGGCCTTTGGCCCCAATACCTATGCGGTCCGTCCGCCCCACGCGAAGCATGGACCCTTCAAGTCCGAGAACGGTTGCATGCTTCTTGAGATTCACTACTTTGATCCAGTCTAACCCATCATGAAACGCACTCTTTCCCAACTGGCGGAAGATCTGTCATCTGGACGCACAACGTCCCGTACGTTGGTTGAGGAGTGTCTCAATAAAATAGACGCTCCTAATGGCGAGGGTTCAAGAGCCTTCGTGAAGGTCGATCGTGACGCGGCACTTGCGGCTGCCGTAGCGATGGACGAGCTTCGCGCAGTTAGATTGGCTCCCTCGGCCTATGCTGGGATTCCAATTTCTGTCAAGGATCTGTTCGACCTGACTGGAGACCCGACGCCAGCCGGCTCGACCGTTCTGGCGCACAGCGAGCCCGCTGTGCGCGACGCCTTGGCAATTGCCCGTTTGAGACGCGCAGGCTTTGTCGTTGTCGGACGAACCAACATGACGGAATTCGCTTTCTCTGGCGTTGGCCTGAATCCTCATTATGGGACTCCGGCTGCGCCGTTCGACCGTGCTACTCGTCGAATACCTGGAGGTTCATCTTCTGGTGCGGGAGTCTCGATCTCAGATGGTATGGCCTATGGGGCCATCGGGTCGGATACCGGTGGCTCGTGTCGTATTCCGGCTGCATTATGCGGTGTGGTGGGCTATAAGCCAACGGCAGCGACTATCCCGTGTGAAGGGGCCTTTCCGCTGTCGCAGACCCTAGATTCGATTGGCTCGATTGCCAATAGCGTGGCCTGCTGTCGCGTACTCCACTATGTGATGAGTGGGCAACCGCTAACGGTCAGTGATTCGGCCATACTCTCGGGCTTGCGCATTGGTGTCCCTCAGGCTGTCGCGCTTGACGATATGGATACCCATGTGGCGGCCTGCTTTGAGCAAGCGCTGAGCACATTGTCACGTGCAGGGGCGACACTACGTAAGATTCCTTTTCAGAGCCTCGTCAAGGTCGCACATATCAATCGAAAGGGTGGTTTTGCGGCTGCCGAAGCGTATGCCGTTCATCGAGCGTTGTTGGCATCGGCGGGAGACAAGTACGATCCTCGCGTGAAGCTTCGCATTGAACGTGGCCGCAATCAGGATTGTGCCGACTACATTGACCTCGTTCGTGAACGTAAGGCCTTCGTCGCCGTGCTGCGCGAAGAGGTATCCGCGTTTGATGTGATTGCGATGCCCACCGTTCCGATTATTGCGCCTCCCATCGAGAGTCTTGAAAAGGATGACGATGTCTTTACGCGCACGAATCTCTTGATGTTACGCAATCCCACGCTCATCAATATGATGGATGGCTGTGCGATTTCGCTTCCAATGCATGCGATCGGGCAGGCACCGGCAGGCCTGATGCTGGCCAAGGTTGGCGGCGAAGACGATCGCCTGTTTGCGATCGCCGCCGCGGTAGAGACTACGTTCGCCGAGACTCTTTGATTGGCGATTGATTCAGCCCTGGCGCGTGATATTGACGGAAAACGATTCAATATGTGCGCGCATGGCCTGTTCTGCGAGATCAGCATCATGTTGCGCGATGGCGTCCACGATGGCGGTGTGCTCATCGCATATCCGTAGATGTTGTTCGTTTGTGCTCAGTGAAATAAACCACATCCGTGCAGAACGTTCGTGGAGGTTCTGTAGAAGATCGCCGAGGACAGCATTACGCGTGGCGCCTGCGATGAGAGAATGGAATTTCTGGTCAAGCTCAGAGAGGGTTCGTATGTCGTGGCTGTGAATAGCTACGAGCATGTCATCCAGAGAGTCTCTTAGCTTAGCGATGACATCCGGGCTTGCGCGTTCGGCTGCCCTGCGTACGGAGTAGATTTCGTTGACCAGCCGCACATCAATGATGTTGAATATTTCATCAAGGCTAACGGGTTTAACGATTGTGCCTTTACGCGGAATGACCTCTACGAGCCCGTCGCCCAGAAGACGATCCAGGGCCTGACGAATGGGTGTCCGGCCGACTGCAAGCTGGAGACTTAGTTCCGTCTCTGCCAGGACATCCCCTGGCCGTAAGGCGCAGGTGATGATCATTTTCTTGAGTGTGTCGTAGGCCTGGTCGCGCAGCGAGACGTGTTTCTTTGTGTCCGTTTGACGATAGCGGGATTTGGTTATGTGAGTGAGGGCCATCGGTGGAAAATTCGTGACAGAATTCCCCCATCGAGCGAACTTAACCTTGAATGGGGAGCGCGGCTACATCATAACCGAAGTGAATACTGCGGCCCAATACCGGGTCTTCCAATTCAGCCTCAAAGCGACTGGCCGCTTTTATGCCGCCAATTGCTGGCATCGTTCCTCCAAACATTGCTGTGCCATCTGGCAAGATGCCGCTCGGATTCAGGCCCCGGATGAGTTCAAACGGAGCCAGAAGGGTACTGACAGGGCCTTCCTGGTAGAGGGTACGATGACCATCGATAGTGGCATGGCTGCGCAGAATCAGGGAGTCCCAGTGGGGCGCGACCTCGTCGAACGGCCATACCGTTGATGCAATGGGTTTGTCACAGAGCTGTTTCGAGACGCTAATTCCATAGGTTTCAACTTGTCGATCCGTATGATCCGAGCCAACCCCCACATACGTTTTACCACCAAAAGTCAACAGTACTGTTTCAACCTCTCCACTGGAATTGGGCCCTTGATCTTCCACTGCGTGTTGAGTCGTCAATCGTGCCGCTGCTACGCGATAGTAGACTGGCGTCAACGCTGGGCGCTTCACCCCAAGTTTCTCCAATTCTGCCATGTGATGCTCCATGGCGGCTTTATCACGTCCCGTCCATCCTCCTATCACGAGCTGTTGAATCTCGACCCGTAGAGGATGTGTCCCATCGCGGCTTTCAACGGTTAGTTCCAGTTCTTTCATCGCTCCTGTCCTTCACAGATTTGGTCCACTCATGGATGGACGGCTTGTTGGTTGGTTGAAGTTAAATCAGCAGATCGTATCTTAACAATCCTTGTGAAATTTCACAAGGATTGTTAAGATACCGTTGGTGTGGAATTCGAGGCCACTTGTCGTCCGCTGCGAATACCCACCGACCCGAATCAAAATGTGAGGAGATGATAATGAAGCTAAGTTGGACAGCCGCACTTGCGGCCTCTCTTGCTGTAATGGTCGCGCCCGCAGGCGCGCAGAACAAACCCGCCGCACTTGGGGTGGGGGTGTTCACTTTTGTTTCCGGCCCGGCCGCTGCATATGGCATTCCGGGTAAGAACGCCGCCGAGTTGATGATCGATGAGATCAATGCCAAGGGCGGAATTGCCGGAGTGCCCATTAAGGCTTCCTATGTCGATGAGGCTCAAGGCACTGAGGGCGTTATCACCGAGTACCGTCGCCTGACTGAGGATCCGTCTAATCAGGTCATGATTGCCGCACTTTCCAGTGGAAATTGCCTCGCGCTTAAACCCGTTGCGGAACAACTCAAGGTTCCTACCATCGCATGGAACTGTGACGCCCATCAACTTCTCGCAGACGGCAAAAGCCATTACTACTTTCGCCCCAACGGCAACACGATTCCAGAGTTTGTGGCCTATGCGGTATATCTGCTGCAGCGCAAGCCCGATGTGAAACGGATCGCTATCATCAACCCAGACTATGCATTCGGACATGATGGGGCACAGATTTTCAAGGCTGCCATGAAGGCGCTCAAGCCGGACGTGAAGATTGTCGCAGAGCTCTACCCAAAGATGGGAACGGCCAACTTTCAGACACAGATATCCAGGCTTCTGGCCGCTCACCCTGATGTGATTTTCTCGAATCTCTGGGGCGCAGATTTGGAAAATTTCGTCCGTCAGGCCTCTCCGCGTGGGCTGTTTTCCAGCAGCCAGGTAGTTCTCGCGCTTGGCGAGACGGTACTTCAGCGTGTGCCACTACCCGATAATGTCATTGTGGGGGTGCTGGGCGACGGATGGTGGCTATCGCCCGACGCACAACGCGACCCTGCGACTAAGGCGTTTGTGGCGGCCTACAAGAAGCGATATGGTCAGTATCCGGTATTTCCTTCAATGAAAATGGCCAATGCCATCGTATACATGAAGGCAGCCTACGAGGCCGCCATGAAGAAGAATGGCGAGAAGTGGCCCAGTCGCGATCAGTTGGCTGACGCAATGAGCGGGAGTAACGTCAGGACGCTGACAGGCGATACGGTTACTCGCAAGGACCACGAAGGCGTTGTCGATCAGATTATCGGCATCACGACAAAATCACCGGATTACAAGTTCCCCATCATTAGCGAGATGGTGCGCTACAAGGGAGACTCACTGATTCCCCCGTCGGGTAAGGATGCTATGGGGTGGGTGGCATCGCTCAAGCCTAGCTTCCTTGATGCTCAACCCAAGCCCGGTAGTTACAAGTAATACGGCTCACTTGCCGCTGGGATGGCTTTGGTAGCCCCGGCGGCAAGTGGTTAAGCAGGAGCAATCAATGCTTGATGCAATTCTTCCCATTATGGTGGATAGCCTAGCGAGTGCCGCACTGATCTTCTTTGTCGCGGTTGGCTTGACGCTAGTGTTCAGCGTCTTACGCGTCCTAAACGTTGCTCATGGAAGCTTTTATTCGATTGGCGCGTATGTCGCCGCGTCGACCTGTCTGTGGCTCGTTTCCTCGGGGCTTAGTCCCTGGCTGACGTTTCCCATGCTTATCCTGAGTGCGGTGCTTGTCGCTGCATTGTTGGGGCCACTCGTGGAAGCGACGCTGATACGCTGGACTTTCGGTAAGTCCGAAGCGGTCCAGATTCTGATCACCTTTGGCCTATTTTTGATTCTGGAAGATCTGCAGCGAATCGTGTTTGGTGTCAACTCCCTGGCCCAAGACACCCCTATGCAGCTTCTAGGCTCGACCACGATCGGTGGCGTTGCCTATCTCAATTATCAGCTTTTGCTGATCGCCCTCGCAATTGCCGTCGTGATCGGGCTGCGGTTGATGCTAGCCAAAACGCGCATTGGGCGATTGCTTACGGCGGTAGTCTTTGACCGGGAAATGGCCTTGAGTGTGGGTATCAATACGAATCGCCTCTTCCTGCTGGCCTTTACTTTGGGTGTTTTCCTGGCTGCTTTGGGAGGGGCGCTTGCGGCACCCACGTCGGGTGCCGCACCGGGCCTGGGTGCGGAGACAATAGTGCTTGCTTTTGCGGTCGCTGCGATCGGCGGACTTGGGCAGATCGAGGGTGCCGCGTTGGCTGCGGTTATTGTTGGCGTCGTGCGCGTGCTAGCCATTTATTTTGCGCCTTCTCTTGAAGCCGTTGCGCCCTACGTTGTGATGTTGGTTGTCCTGCTGGTGAGACCCTATGGGCTCTTCGGCACCACTCAGGCCAGAAGGATATGACTGCCATGCGTCAATCTCAAACTTGCTTGCTGCTTGCCGCCGTTCTGTGTGTCATGGCATTTGTGCCTTTCGCCCCGGAATGGATACAGTTCGTTCTGACCTTGGCGATCGCTAAAGGCTTCGTCGCATTGGGTGTCGCAATTCTTCTGCGTGCGGGACTGATCTCCTTGGGCCATGCGATGTTTTACGCCATCGGTGCCTATGCCATTGCGTTCGTCGCTCAGATGGGGGTTACAGACTTCGTTGCACTCCTTGTCGTCGGCATTCTGGTATCCGCTCTGGTCGGGTTGGTCGTTGGCGCATTTTTAGTGCGCTACCGTGCAATCTTCTTCGCTATGCTGAATCTGGCGATCTCGATGGTGCTCTATGCTCTGGTTTCCAAGCTGTACAGTCTGACGGGAGGCTCCGATGGAATGCCATTGGCTACACCGACCTTTTTCGGCGTCGCTGTGGCAAAGCCTGATTTCGACACGGTACTTTATTACATCGCGCTGGTGTTGATGGTTGGCCTTGGATATCTGGTGCACCGATATTGGAAGAGCCCGCTTGGGCATGCGCTTTCTGCCATTCGAACCAATGAATTGAGGCTTGAATACCTGGGTGTATCAGCTCGTAACGTACTCTTGATCGCTTATGTGGCTTCAGCAGCGCTTGCCGGAGTCGGTGGCGTCATCACGGCCTGCGCAGTTGGGCACATTCTTCCGGACTTTGCCTATTGGACGGAATCGGCGCATTTTGTGTTGGTTGCGGTACTCGGTGGCATCGGTGGAGGAGCGGGTCCGTTTATAGGTTCCTTTTTCCTGGAATTGCTGCATTCTGCATCGATTAACATCACGGATGCGTGGAACCTGATCACAGGGATTGCGCTCATCGTCGTCATTGTCTTCCTACCGAGCGGCCTATACGGTCTGATTCGACGTCGCGAGGAGAACAAGTTATGACCCCCCCCCTCCTACAAGCGAAGGACTTGCATCTCTCCTTTTACGGTGTCACTGCGGCTGACGGCGTCAACCTTGAAGTTCGCGAGGGTGAGTTCGTTGCAATCATAGGCCCGAATGGATCGGGTAAGACGACATTCCTCAATTTGTGCACTGGCTATCTCAGACCAACTTCTGGAGATGTCTACTTGGATGGCGCGCCAATTACTGCAATGGCACCACGCACAATTGCGCATCGTGGGATCTCGCGGGCCTTTCAGATCCCGCAGTTGTTCCACGACCAGACTGTACTGGAGAACTTGATGATCGCAGTATCTGCGAAGCGAGGGATTTGGGGCTGGTTTAATCCGCTGGTTGCTTTCGGACGTCAGGAAGAGGCACGTGACCTGCTGGATCTCGTCGGCTTGGGCTGTGATGCAGACCGGCTCGCTGTGGCCCTTCCAGAAGGACGACGTAAGCTACTGGACATTGTCATCGCACTCGCCTTGAAACCGCGTCTCGTATTGTTGGACGAACCGACGAGCGGAGTCAGTACCATTGAGCGCTTCGCACTGATGGAGACGCTGATGACAGCCTTGCGTTGTGCCCAGACTACCGCACTTTTCGTGGAGCATGACATGGATATAGTCCGACGCTACGCTGATCGTGTTTTGGTCTGGGATTCAGGAAAAGTCATAGCCGAAGGGGCTCCCTCCGATGTTTTCAACAATCCGGAAGTTCTGCGAAAAGTAGTGGGGGCCTAGACATGCTGCATGTGAAAGATGTGAATGTTGCCATTGCCGGTATCCAAGTTCTTCGCGGTGTATCGTTACATGTACTATCCGGGAAGACGACCATCCTGATTGGTCGGAATGGGGCTGGGAAAACGACAACATTACGCGCGATCATGGGTCTGCTGCCGGTGCAGGCTGGTACTATCGTAATGAATAATGAGAATATTGGCTTGACGGCCGCTTATCGCCGTGCGAGCCAGGGTATTGGCTTCGCACCGGAGGACCGCCGTTTGGTGCCGGATTTTTCCGTCGAAGACAACATCACGCTGCCAGCACTGGCACTGGGCCTGCCGGCAGCGGAACGTTTATGTCGTCTAGAGGAAATCTATACGCTTATGCCTCTACTTGGGGCCATGCGCAAACGCCCTGGCGGCGCTGTCTCTGGTGGGCAGGGGAAGATGGTGGCCCTCGGTCGTGCGCTTATGGTGGCGCGCAACGCCCTACTGCTGGATGAACCCTTTCAGGGACTGGCACCAGCACTGGCTCTTGAGTATGTACATATTCTGGGTGTGTTGAGACACAACCGACCAGATCTCGCCATGCTGATCACGGAATCGACGCCTGCCCTCCTTGATGAGATAGCCGATGAAACTCTCCAGATCGAACGGGGTGAGATATGCCGGGAGGTTGCGGCGGATATTCCGAAGTCAGCCCAGGACAATGCAACCTCTCTGCGATGACTCTGCAAGTGGCTCAACATTGGCACGGTTGGATTGGGGATACCACCCTGAATCATTTGAATCGATGGCATCAAGGGATGATTGTAGCGATGGCGTCATCGAATGCGCCGCTTTGAGAGACGCGCAAACTAAATTCCTCCAGATTTTCTGGAGGATACTTACACGACACAGTATGTAAAAATAATAACAAAAGGCGCTTGGATCGATCTCTTATGGAAGTACAAATGTGATGATCAGCCCCGCGCGATGGGTAGCCGCTTCTGATTACCCGGCCACGACAATTCCAGGGCTGGGAATGACCCGCTTTTCCGAAAGGCTGGCCGAGCTTTCTATAGGTAGACTCCAAGTAGATCTGCAATTCGAAGTTGGACGTGGCACCACGGAGATCTTGAATGATGTTAGCCTTGGTCGCACACAGATAGGAGATCTGTACTGTGCCCCTTTGGGAAGCGTGGAGCCGATCTTTAGTCTTGCGTCTCTGCCGTTTGTCACCACGTCTATTTTTCAGGCGCGGAGCCTGCTCGAAATTGCGCGCACGACGTATGAGCGACGGATTTCTCAGCTTGGGGGGCGCTTGTTATATGTATCACCGTGGCCTTCGACCGGTCTGTGGTCTGCGGTAGATATTCATTCTTTAGAAAAATTTTCTCGCCTACGTGTCCGTACTTACGATGACATGTCGGCATTGGTAATAACTGCGGCTGGCGCGAATGCGGTTAGCATTCCCTTTGGCAAGATTTTTGAAGATCTTGAGGCAGGGCGACTCCATGCGGTAATCTCATCTGGCGATGGTGAGGCAGGGCGTCGATTGCAGAAATACTTGCCTTATTTTTATAACATTCAATACGCGACACCGAACTCATTTTTGGTTGTAAACAGCGCGGCATATGCCTCACTATCCTCCGATTTAAAAGCTGCTGTGAATCAGGCCGCGCTCCATACGGAGCTTGAGCTTTGGGGGCAGATTTCGTCCCGTAGCGAGAGAAATCGCAACGAGATGATAGCCAGTGGAGTTAGCATAAGAAGTGATCTTATTCCGGAGATCCGAGGCGTGCTGAACGCGAGTGCCAGGGACGCTATTAATGGCTGGAAGGCAGCTACTTATCCCTTAGGTGGTACCTTGCTGCAGATGTATTTGGATTCGGTTAATTCATGAGTGTTAGTGCAGACCGAAAACTGACCCACTTATAGGGGTTGTGCCGATTCAAAATTGACCCAGGTGTTTTACTCGCCCTGCCTAATTTTCAGGCAGAGGCAAATGTGTAAAGAACGGATCATGCGAGGAAACGCGCCTCAAACATCAAGAAGGCTTGGCATTCAAGGTTCCGACGCTCTGGCCCAGCCCAGCCGAAACGAATGCTCCACCGTGGCCCGCACGCTCGCCTTCCAATGCTCAATGCGATTGATCGCTTTCTTGATCGCACCTTCAGACAACGCGCACCGCTGGCTCGGCGTCATGGCCACGTGCCATTTTACCGTGGGGATCCTTGTTCTCGATGCGCTTCCCAGCGCCCACATTTCAAACAGGATGAAGCACTGGCGGTCGAATGCGAGCCAATCACTGTGTGCTGTATTTGCGTGATGCTTAAAGGGCATCCTCTGGTGCACAAGAAAGTCGTGACGCCTAAGGATCTCGACGGCCTTCCTTTCATTTTCCTAAACCGGGATTATATGACGCACTTTCGCATCGGCAACGCGTTCGCTCCTCATGAAAGATTTTGCGCGGTTACTCAAATCGGAGCTCGATAATTATGTCGCCTGATCCCATGGATGACACGGATTGTTGGCGGAGTAACGTCCCCTTGTTGAACAGCCCTGGAATTCGGCGAAGTATGAGGAAATTTATTTATACGGCTGTGATATTGTGTCGGACACTAAACAGGCTTTGAGCCGTTACTTCGGTTTTCATAATCGTCGATAACTGCATTTGACGCCCCCCAGACAAGCTCCTAGACAGGATCGAGCAGCGGACGGTTCTTGCGAAATGCTTGCTTGCGCACGATCTTGCCGTCGCGAAGCGTAAACAGATCCACGCCATCCGCATGAACACGCTTGCCGTCGGCCTGAGTCGCAACGAAGGTCGACTCCGAGACGATCCGGTCTCCCGCAACAAAGTGGTTCTCATTCAGCCATCGGACATCGGGCATCGATCCCCACGTTTTCTCAAACTGCTCTCTGACAGCTTGCTTCCCCTCGATGCGGGTACCATACGCCTCCGATCCGGAGACAGTGTCGAAAACAATACCGTCGTGAAAGTAAGTCATGATCACGTCGATGTCGTGGCGGTTGAAAGCATCGAAAAGTTTCTGCATCTCGTTAACGGTCATCTACTTGTTCCTTTAATTGTGGATGTTGGATTCATCTCGTCCGACGCCTCGCGCAATTCTCGGCTCTCCGGAGCGTGGCAGGGTACGGGATACATTTTTTACCGTCATAGCGCTATCAGCTAGTACCGCTCCGTTTAGTGCCCCATAACTGTATCGAGGCCGGCAAGTGCGATCCGTATCCGTGCTGCCATAGAGTCTATTCTTGACTGCGTCACAGAAACCCGCAAACGTTTTATTTGTCGATCACGCATTAGCATGACTTATCCATGGATTCGGCGGTTGTATAACCTATCTCTACCCTGCAAACTGATCGGTGCTAGCCAGCGGCAGTGTCTGGACACCGCCTCTTGAGGGAACAATACAAGCTCGGGCCTCAACCCGACACGGCGCTGCTTTCCGACTGAAGTCCGACCCGCATCAGACGATTTTATCCAGCAACGAAAAATAGGTGTAAAGCGCTCGCTGCCCCAGTCTGCGAATCGGCCTCAGCGGATGGCTAAGCAGCGGCGAGTTGAATATGGGCAGGTCGGAATCGGCCAGGCTTTTGCCCGCAATCAAGATCGCCAGTTGTTTCGAGGCATACGCTGAGAACGATACGCCGTTGCCGCTGTACCCTTGGGAATAGAACACCTGCTGGCTTCGGTCGGGCTGCACGATGCGCGGCATCATGTCGTGGGAGATATCCATCCAACCGTGCCAGAAAAAAGGCGTTTCGATACCTTTTAGGGCAGGAAACTTGCGGGCAATGGCCTCCTGTACGATCCGCAGATGCTTGGGGTTCTCTGAGTCCGCTCCGCTGATGGCACTGCGTGAGCCAATCTGTAGGCGTTTCTCGGGCAGGTATCGGTAATAGTAACGGAGCTTACGAGTATCGGTGACGAGTATGTTTGAGCGGAAACCGCAGACCTTTACCTCCTCATCAGTCAGCTCACGCGTCACTGCCGAATTGGCCATGATGGGCATGTTTTTATAGGCGGTGAGCTTGTGCAGATTCGGACTGGTATAGCCGGCGGTACAAATGCCCACAGCACGCGCTCGGACGGTTCCCTCCGGTGTGTGCAGATGATGCACGCCGGCCTCGGTCGTCCAGGCCTGAACGGGGCTCCCTGTGTGTATTTTGGCACCCAATCGGCGTGCGATACGAGCGTAGCCGTAGGCCAATTTTAGGGGTTGCACGGCGATACCCACTGGCTCGAGCATGGCGCCGTGAGACTCCTGGTCACCGATGTATTCGTTGAGAACAGTATCACGGCCAAGAAGGCGAGTCTTATAGCTCAGCACTTCGTTACACAAGCGTGACTCCGCCTCCAGCCCTCTTAATGCTTTCTCGCTATGGGCGATGAGCAGATTGCCTTCGCCATGCGGCTCACAGTCGATTTCTGGGTCTTCCGTCATAGCCCTAAAGACTTCATAACCCTCCAAGCTGTTGGCGTGTAATCGACGGGCAATATCGACGCCCCACTTTTTCACCCACTGGCTGCGGCTCAAGCGCCCCCAAGCTAGATGGCCCTGCCCACCGTTGCGACTGGTGCAGCCCCAGCCAATCTGGTTAGCCTCCAACACGACTGCCTTTATGCCGTGTTCACGGGCGAGGAATAGCGCGGTAGCCAGACCCGTGAAGCCGCCGCCGATCAGGACTACGTCAACATCCATGTCAGCTCTTACAGGTCCATCATCCTCCGGTGGATCCCCCGCGTGATAACGCCAATAGGTCGGCGAGTAATCCACCGCCGTGCCAGGTGATGTGTCATAAAGTGGATCGTAATATGGATTATAAGGTTGTGGAGTAGGCATGCGGTTTATTCATCTTGGTCAATGCTAAAAGCGGTTATGACGCGCTTCCTGCGTTTTATTAACTAATGTGGAATCCATTCTTGGCTAAATGATAGAAACCCACAAACGTTCTATTTCTCGCTTACGCATTAGCTAAGCTTATCCATAGATTCGGCCGTTGTAAGAACCCTCTCCATCCCGCAAACCGATCGGCGCTCGCTGTATCGGATGGGCACATTTTGTGATTTGCAGTGCGGCAGCAGTCACCGCATCCAACTTCGCCAGCTTGATGGATTTGTTGTTGTGCTCAGCAAAAACAAGGACTGTCATTCAGATCGCCTCGGACTCAAACTTGAGCGTCTGGATCAGCGTTGCGACATTCGACACCGTCATGCATGCCAAACGCCGGGGTGACTCGTTCACATGGGGGCGTTCTGACACGCGATATTGTTGATATCGGTCAAAAATTGACCATGTTTTGAGGTTTGTGTCGCTCCAAAATTGACCAAGGTATTCAATCGATCTGCTTATTTTTTAGGCAGAGAATAGAGATGATCCTCTGATACCAATGCCGCAGCCCTTTGACGCATTTGTGGACAAGCCCGTGGGGGTAAGCAGTATGTGCCTCGTATCGGTGGCCTCGAACCTTACCGGTTCCGCCGCAGTACGAAGCGGGCGCGGACAAAGATGAAAGTGCGTGAGGATGAATAACAGCGCGCAGCGAAGACAGAAACGGAAATCGAGGAGTCTGAACCGTTCTTAGGCAAAACCTTGAACTGACCCAAAAAGTTGGAACCGATCTAACCTTTTGGGGACCCCTCGCTAATCTGGGAGCGCGGAACAACTGATATTCAGCGGACTATCAGATCTTGAGAAATGAAAGAAGGCGCCGAAAAGTCATGACTTCCCTTTCCAGGGGATCAGCTTCATTTCCAGCTTGCGCATCAAGATGTCAGTGGCGTATCCGATGATGCCTATGACGATAATTCCCATGAGTACGATATCGGTCTGGAGGAATTTGGAAGCTACCATGATCATCATGCCCACGCCCTTGTCGGCGGCCACCATTTCTGCCGCCACGACAGTCCCCCAGCACACGCCCAGGGCCACGCGCATGCCGGTCATGATCTCGCCCAGCGCGTTGGGAATGATCACGTATCGCAGAATTTGCGGCTTGGACGCCCCCAGCGAATAGGCGGCGAGAACTTTGTTGAGGCTGACCCGAGATGCACCTGCCCTTGCGGCCAGTACCATGACCCACAACGCGGCGAGGAACAGCAGAATGATCTTGGATTTTTCGCCAATGCCGTACCAGATAATGATCAGCGGAATCAGTGCAAGCGGCGGAATCGGACGGGCGAACTCCACAATAGGGTCGAGCCAGCCGCGTAGCGGACCAACCAAGCCCATCGCCAGTCCGAGTGGAATGCCAATCACGCAAGCGAAGAAGAAGCCCACGAAAATACGATACATTGACCAAAAGATGTGTTGCCAAAGTGTGTAGTTTCTGTACCCTACATTGGCTACTTGAATGAAGCTATCCCAGACGGCATGGGGACCTGGCAACCAGATCGGACTGACCCAACCTGTCGCAGTGATCAGTTGCCAAGTGGCAAGTAATACGACCACTGAAAAAAAGCTCCAAGCCCGGCTGGGTTTAAGGGCCGTGACGTCCCCAAACGTCACGATTTTTCGCTCAATCAGCCCGTTGCTGTAATTGCCGAAGAATATTTTTAGTTTTTGTCCGAAATGGTTGCCGGACTGACGGACCAGTGTGGAATGTGACACTTTAGACATGTGAATCTCCCTTAGATGACCCTTGCAAACCCATGATTTCGTCTTCCATTCCCCAAATCATGGAAAGGATCTCTTCACGCTTCTCCACGAACTCCGGCTGGCTCCGAATCTCGCGTGGATTCATGCTCATGCTCTGTTCGGCGTAGGGCAGACGAAACTCTCGCACGATGCGGCCCGGTCGCGGCGCCATGACTATCAGTCGCTCCCCCAGGAAAAGGGCTTCGTCTACGGAGTGCGTGATCAACACAATCGTCTTGCCGGTTTCCTTCCAGAGTTTAAGCACCAGCCCTTGCATTTTTTCGCGCGTAAGTGCATCCAGCGCACCCAATGGCTCATCCATCAAAATCACATCGGGGTCGTTGGCCAGGCACCGCGCCAGCGCGACACGTTGCTGCATTCCACCTGACAACTCGTACACTGATTTCCTAGAGAAATCTTGCAGGCCGACCTTCTTGAGCAGGTTCGCGACGATACGATCCACCTCCATTGCCGGCGTACCCTTCATTTTGGGACCGAACCCGACGTTGTCCTTGACCGACATCCATTCAAACAACGCGCCTTGCTGAAACACCATGCCGCGCTTGGGACTGGGACCGCGTATAGCCGCACCACCTAACGTCAGTAGGCCTGAACTATGGGCAAGAAAGCCGGCCATGATGTTGAGCATGGTGGACTTGCCGCAGCCCGACGGTCCCAATACAGTGACCAGCTCGCCGCTTTGAATCGTAAGATCAACGTTTTGCAGTGCATGCACCGCGCTGCCGTCCGGTAATTTGAACGTCATGGAGATGCCACTCAATACGAACTGAGCCATAAGTAAAACCTCTATATCAGCAAAAATTTTAAAAGTAAATGTTCACAGTGCACTCCCCGAGACAGCAGCCGACTTGCTTCCACTCGGGAAATCGGTTGCACGGCTTATTTCACGTTCTTATAGAACTTGTCACTGAACACCGCAGAATAGCTTGACAAGGCAGACGGCATTTGCTTTTGCTGGACCAGAAAATCAGCTACTCCTTTGGTGTAGGCCTGCACGGTGCCGTCAAGGTAGTGCGACAGTTGTTTATCCTTCGTGGGGAAAGTGAAGAGCTTGATCATGGCAGCACCTGCCTTAGCATTCATGCCGGCAGCCTTGGAAATCACGGGCATCGCCTGGTCGGGGTGGTCAGTCAGGTATTTGGCAGACCTGTCGGTTACGGCCAGAAACTTGGTGACCAGCTCAGGATTTTTCTTGGCGAAGTCATCGGTCACAGTGATTAGGTCGAATACGCGAATGCCAATAGCTTGTTGCTCGCGTGCGGTCATCAACACCGACCCGAATTTCTTCATGCGTACCAGAGCGCCCCCCCAGCCACAAGCCATCGCCACGTCGCCGCGGGCGAGCGCTGCAGCGCCGTCCGCAGGCGCCATATCCACAATTTTCACTTTTAAGGGGTTAACGCCCAGATGCGACAATATGCGCAGCAGTTTGTAGTGCGATACTGAGCCAATGGGTACGGCGACCGTCTGCCCTTCCAGCTTCTTGGCGTTGTTTTTGGTAATGCCAGTTCCCTTGCGCACCACACAGTTATCGTTCTCGTCGTACGCCGCTGCAATGCCAACCGCCTCGATTGGCAAACCCTGACTGGTTGCAACAATGAAGGGGATCAGTCCCTGACTGTAGGATATTTGAATGTCGCCAGAGGCCATAGCCGCAGACATGGCCGTTCCGGCGTCAAAGGCGCGCCAATTGACCTTAACTCCCAACTCCTTGTCATACCAGCCGTTGACTTGTGCGAACAGATTGGCAGTCGGCCATTCCAGGAAATAGCCTACGGTAATTTCTTTGGGCGTCTGTGCGTAGGCGCTTGAAAAGCTGGCAATCGCCAGAGCGACAGCACCCATTGCCTTGCAAAAAATTGTCTTCATCTTCATTGCCTTTCCTTTAAAACGTCAAACAGATTGAGAAATCAGTTTTTCATGTGGGCGCACTGCCTGCATCGCAGCTCAATAAATCTAGCTGATGCTGAAGTGGGGCAGGTTGCCAGCAGCGTGCGAAGTGGAGCCTGACATCAGCCCTGGCGTTTCCACCAACCTCACATCGTTCCGATCCGCCCTGGCTAGACGGTAATGCGCGCTGACCTTTGCGATACCGTCTCCGATTTCATATATTGACCTCTCGGTTAGCAACAGCGTTTGGAACCCAGCCAGGCTTTGCTTCCTGCTTGGAGTCGATGCTAAGCTATAGCACTTAAGCGAGTAAGCTACAAAAACCACCCCCATGGATAAGGCATACTTATCCATGGGCTAACATGTTGATTTGCATTGTTTCTTTACCTCGGCTCTGTGACGGGCGGCCAAGGCACCAAGGGAAAACACCAACCCAACAGCAAGGACTCTTCTCTCGACAACACGCAGGTTGACCTCACATTAATTACTACAACCTCAACATGACGCAGCTTGGACATGACTCACTCAATGTTTATTGGCAATTTGCAATTGAATTGGTTGCGCACCTTTGAAGCCGCTGGACGACACTTGAGCTTTTCGCTGGCCGCAGCCGAACTCAACATGAGCCAATCAGCGGTGAGTCAGCAAGTCAAGCTACTTGAGCATAAACTCGGAAAGAGCCTATTCAAACGTCAGACCCGCTCGATTCAACTGACGATCGAGGGTCGTGCGTACTTGGACGTTGTGCAAGAGGGGCTCCAGCGGCTGAGCCTTGGCATGAAAAATATTTTCGGTTCCGTCGCGGAAGGAGTACTGGATCTCAGCGTCAACAATACCTTTGCGCAGCTGTGGCTGGTTCCGCGCCTCGGGCGATTCATGGAGTTGCACCCCAAGCTGTCGCTGCGCATGCTACAGACCAACTGGGATATTGACTACCCCACTTCTCGTGCCGAACTAGAGATCCGCTATGGCAGCGGCAATTGGCCAGGTTTTGAAGTGCGCAGCCTTCTGTCGCACCAGCTCCAACCTTATTGCTGCGTCCAATTCGTCAATACACTGCGTACGCCAAATGACTTGTTTGGCGCCCCACTGATCGATGTATTGGGCACACCCAGCGGGTGGCGGGACTGGCAACACCGGTACACTCTAGGGCAACATGAACCTATCCATCGCTTCAACGTGGACAGCTACGAAATTGCCGCCAGCATGGCCATTGAAGGCATGGGCATCTGCCTTCTGCCAGATGACTTGGTAAAGGGCTCCCGACTGGAGCCGCACCTAGTATGCCCACTGAATGCCCCCATTGACTCCTCCGCTGGATATTTTATGGCCAGACGGACGGACCGACCGTTGTCGGGACCAGCGCTCGCTTTCAATAGCTGGCTGATCACAGAGTCAGGGGTGGTCCCGGACATCTGAACAGTCCAATCATAGGCCGGAAGTGCGTTCGGTTCGCTGGGCAGTGCAGATATTGAACATTTTTCGACCAAGAGCGGGCTTGGGGAAGCGGAAGTTTAACGTTCGTCGTGTTCGCCCACTACCGTAGACGCCGACAAAGTAATGCGTCGATTCTCTAATTCGGGTAGCGCATTAACTTCATCCGCATATTTCGTGGTCCCGTTCATGCGTGGTGGACTGACCAGTTGTACGTCTATTGCTTTGAGGTTGTTGGCGCGTTGTTCAATCAGGTTTTCTATGCATCGAGGCATAGAAAACATTAATGTATCAGTCCAGTTTGCCTCTAAAGTCAATAAGTTTTACGAGGGAACGCGATCAATTTCATTTTAAGCAAGCTCATTACAGGGGTTTTAGGGAGGTATAAAGCAATTGGTGCCAGAAAGAATTGAGGGCTTACCTGAATAATCAGGTAAGCCCTTGATATTATTGGTCGGGGCGAAAGGATTCGAACCTTCGACCCTCTGGTCCCAAACCAGATGCGCTACCAGGCTGCGCTACGCCCCGACGGCCTAGTATTCGCCTGTGGCGAAACTGGGCAGACCGAGATTCTAGCATGGATGGAAGGCAGGCTTGAATGGGGGGCGGCTATGGCACCCACAAGGGGTGCCGCTACATGATTTATGCGCAGGTTTTTGTAGCGGCACCCCTTGTGGGTGCCATTGCACCATGTACCACAACAGGCCTCACGACTTCGCCCGCAAATGCGGCAAGGTATAGCGCTGGTTTTGATACATCCAGGCGGGCCACAGCACATGAGCCAGGGCTTCGCGCGCGAGGGCAGGGTCGACCGCCATCGGCGTATAGGTTTCGGGCGCCGTATAACGGTACTGTGTGGGTTCCCGGTGCGGCTCCAGCACCAGCAGAGCGTCGCCCTTCAGGTAGCCGTAGTTGTCGCTGTATTGCATCATCGCCCGCCCACCTCCGGCTGCGGTCAGGTCGTGCCCGATCATGGGGTGCTCGGTATGCAAGCCCATAATCGAGAGCAGCGTGGGCGGCAGATCGATCTGGCTGACCAGGCGGTCGTCGCGCCGGGCGGGTATGTCGGCGCCCAGGATCAGAGCCGGAATATGAAAATGCCGCAGCGGCACGAGGTTGGCGCCGAATACTCGCGAATCGTGGTCAGCCACAATTAAAAAAACGGTGTTGTCCCAATATGCGGATTGCCTGGCTTTTTTAAAGAACTGGCCTATCGCCCAGTCGGCATAGCGTACGCTGTTTTCAACGGTGGCCGGATCGCCGTCGGTTTGGATGCGACCGCTGGGATATTCCCAGGGCGAATGGTTGGTGACCGAAAACGCCAGCGTAAAAGTGGGCTGTTCGGGCGGGCTGGAGAGTAGTCGATCCAGTTGCGCGAACATGTCTTCGTCGCAGGCGCCCCAGGTGCCGGCAAAAGCCGGGTTCTTGAACGTGGGGCGGTCGTACAGGTCGTCAAAACCGTTGCCGAAAAAGAAACTTTTCATATTGTCGAAATGCGCTTCACCGCCATAGATAAAGCGTGACCGGTAGCCTTGCTGTTTAAGCACCTGGGCCAGCGTGAAGAAATTGCTTTGGGCTCCCGACAAGCGCAAGGCGGCATCGGACACGGTGGGCGGGAAGCCTGCAACGACGGCTTCAAGCCCGCGCACCGAGCGGGTTCCGGTGGCATAGGCCTGGGTGAAGTTCCAGGCATGCTCCGCCAGCTTGTCGAGTTCAGGGGTGAGGCCGGCACCGCCCAGATTGCGGATGTATTGCGCTCCCAGGCTTTCTTCCACGATTATCACGAGGTTGAGCGGCCGGTCGCGCGAGGCGCTGGGCGTTTGCATATGGAGCGATGGGATGTCGGGGTGGGCGGTGTCCAGCCCGGCGCAGGCATTGACGATGCGGTGCATATCGGCGGCCGGCATGTCGCCGTATACGTCGGACGCCGAGCGTTCGTTTTTCATGCTGTATACCGCGTAGGCTACGTTGTAGAGCGAATTGAGCGGCAGGGTATTGAGCATGCTGTCGCCGCAATAGGCGACGGTCGAAGGATTGATGGGACGGTGGCCCAGCGTGCCGCGTATGGCCAGAAACGTGACCGCGCCTGCGGCCAGTGTAAATAGAGGGCGCAGCCACCATGCCATGACTGCGTCGGGATGAGCGTAGCCGAACAGCCTGTGGCCGATCCATAAGAATAGCGCCAGAATCACCAGGCCGCCGACGATTACGGCCTTGTAGCCTTTCCAGAGCATGCCGAATACTTCCTGGGGGTGTTTGAGGTACTCGACGTATAGACGGTTGGGCCGCGTATCGTATTCATAAATGAATTGCGGTGTCGAGACTTCCAGCAGCACCAGCAAAAACCAGACGATCTGAAACCATGCGCCTGTGATCGCCACAGCCGCCGGCCAGTGGCCGATCCAGGGGCTAAGCCATGCCGGGATGCCCGCGAAAATGGCGATTTGATTGGCATCGATGCGCAAGCCCCCTTTTAATATGGGAAGCAGGCCGCCCGCCTGGCGCACCCGCGGCCATTGCCATGCCGCCAGCAGGCATCGGCTAAGCGTTAAGAGACAAAAGCTTGAAACAATGAAAATCCAGATCTGCGCGCGCATGGTGTGGGCAAGAGGTGTCTAACTATGTCAGTGTATATGCATATATTTAGTCTATTGCGCTGTACTGGCTTATATTGCGTACAATTTATTCGCACTAGTCTACCCTTTGCTAAAAACAGGAAGCACATCATGTACCGAACGGGATGTTACGCCAGATTGCTTGGCGTCTTTACCTTGAGCGTTGTAGCGTTTTCTTCGTCCGCCCAGGGGACGATCACCATTGGCGAGCTTAATAGCTATAAAACCCAGCCGGCGTTTTTGGGCCCGTACAAGCATGGCATGGAATTGGCGATCGAGCAGGTGAATGCGGCCGGCGGCGTTAACGGCAAAAAGCTTGCGCTGGTCACGCGCGACGATAACTCCAATCCGGGCGATGCCGTCCGCGCCGCAGAAGAGCTTCTTACTCGCGACAAAGCGGACGTGTTGTGCGGCACATTCCTGTCCAATATTGGTTTGGCGGTCACGGATTTTGCCAGACATAAAAAGGTTTTTTTCCTGGCCAGCGAGCCGCTTACCGACAAGATCGTTTGGGCTGACGGCAATCACTACACCTTTCGCCTCAGGGCTTCCACCTATATGCAGGTGGCCATGCTGATTCCGGCCGCAGTCAAAATGAACAAGAAGCGCTGGGCGGTGGTGTATCCCAATTACGAGTATGGGCAGTCGGCTGTTGCAACCTTCAAGAAGTTGCTCAAGGCCGCGCAGCCCGATGTCGAATTCGTCGCCGAACAGGCCACCCCGCTGGGCAAGATTGATGCGGGCAATGTTGTGCAGGCGCTGTCCGACGCCAAGCCCGAGGCGCTGTTCAATGTCTTGTTTGCGGGCGATCTGGCGAAATTCGTGCGTGCCGGCACTCAGCGTAATTTTTTCAAACATCTGTCCGTAGTCAGTCTGTTGACTGGCGAGCCGGAGTACCTGGATCCTCTGGGCAATGAGACTCCGGTGGGCTGGGTAGTCACCGGCTACCCCTGGTATGCCATCGACACGCCCGAACACAAAAAGTTTTTGGACGCGTATCGGGCCAGGTTTCACGACTACCCGCGCCTGGGCTCGGTCGTGGGCTACAACACAATTATGTCGCTCGCCACGGGCATCGGCCGCGCCGGCTCAACCGATACCGAGGCGCTGGTGAAGGCCTTTAAAAACCTGCCGGTCAATACCCCGTTTGGCCCCATTGTGTATCGTGGCATCGATCATCAGTCGACGATGGGCGCTTATGTTGGAACCCTGGCGATCAAAAACGGCAAGGGGGTTATGGAAAACTTCAAGTATGTGGATGGCGCCCAGGTTCAGCCCAGCGACGCGCAAGTCAGGAAGTGGCGTCCGGCCAGCGCCGACTAACTCCGAAAAGACGCGCTACCCGCAGTGGTAGCGCCCGACCTCATGCATTTTAGCGGCTTTATTGTTCAGTTTCTGAATGGCCTGGCAGAAGCGTCATCGCTCTTTCTCGTGGCGGCCGGGCTGTCGCTTATTTTTGGCGTCACGCGCATTGTCAACTTTGCGCATGGTTCGCTATACATGCTGGGCATATATATTGCGTACACGTTCACCCGACACTGGGGGCAGGGGCCCTTGGGTTTTTGGCTATGTCTGATTGCGGCGGCGCTATGCGTGGGCGCGCTGGGCGCCGCGCTGGAAATCGGCTTGCTGCGGCGCATTTACCGAGCGCCCGAGATGTTCCAGTTGCTGGCGACTTTCGCGCTGGTATTGGTTATTAACGACGCCACGCTCTGGTTGTGGGGCCCCGACGATTTGCTGGGGCCGCTAGCCCCTGGCCTGAGCGGCGCGATTCCTGTTTTTGATCGTTATTTGCCCGTCTACGATCTTGCGCTGATTGTCCTGGGCCCGTTTGTGCTGGTGTGCGTTTGGCTGTTATTGACCCGCACGCGCTGGGGCGCACTGATACGGGCAGCTACCCAGGATCGTGAAATGCTGGGCGCGCTGGGCGTGAATCAGGCCTGGCTGTTCACGAGCGTGTTTGCCTTGGGGGCTTTTCTTGCGGCTTTTGGCGGGGCTGTGCAGATACCCAGGCAACCGGCGAATCTCAGTCTGGACATGAGTGTTATTGGCGATGCGTTTGTGGTGGTGGTGGTCGGAGGCATGGGGTCGATTCCAGGCGCCTATCTGGCCGCCCTGATTATTGCGCAGGTCAAGGCGCTTTGCATTGTGTTGGGTGTAGTGTCTTTCGGCGGCTTTGAATTTGCGTTTCCCAAGCTCACTTTGGTGGCGGAATTCATATTCATGGCGTTGGTGCTGGTGTTTCGTCCCTGGGGTTTGCTGGGCAAGCCCTTGGCGGCAATCCGCAATACCGACGCGCCTGAAGCGTCGTCAGGGCAATCACCAGGAGGCTGGTTCAAGATGGCCCTGCTGGCGCTGGTATTGGCCTTGATGGCGTTGCCGCTGCTGGCCCACACCTTTCCGTATGCACCGGTGTTGGCGCTGGATATCATCGTGGCCGTTTTGTTTGCGGCCAGTTTGCATTTCATGATGGGGCCGGGCGGCATGCCTTCCTTCGGGCATGCGGCGTATTTCGGTTTGGGCGCCTACGGAGCGGCCCTGCTTTTCAAAATGGCGGGCTGGCACATGGTTGCCGCTTTGGCCGGCGCCCTGATTGTGGCCGGCGCCGGAGCCGTGATTTTTGGCTGGTTCTGCGTGCGTCTCTCGGGCGTGTATCTGGCCATGCTGACGCTGGCGTTTGCACAAATCATATGGTCGGTGGCGTATCAGTGGGATACCTTTACAGGAGGGTCCAACGGCATAATTGGCATTTGGCCGCCCGACTGGTTAGCGGGCGCAGGCTACTATTATTTTGCGCTCGCCATGGTGGTACTTGCGTTGCTGGCCTTGCGGCGAGCCGTGTTTTCTCCTTTTGGCCTGGCCCTCAGGGCCAGCCGCGACTCAGCCCTGCGCGCCGATGCGCTGGGAGTCGACGTCAAAGGCGTGCAGTGGGCCGCCTTTGTCGTGGCCGGCGCATGGGCCGGGCTGGCGGGCGCCTTGTATGTGTTTTCCAAAGGCAGCGCCTCACCCGACGTCATTTCCATCCAAAAATCGGTGGATGGGCTGATCATGGTGATGCTCGGAGGCGTGCAGACATTGGCTGGGCCTATAGTCGGTGCGGCCGCATTCAAAATGCTGCAAGATTATTTTTCGGGTATTACGCAATATTGGCACGCTTTGCTGGGTGGAGTAATACTGCTGCTGGTTCTGGCATTTCCAGAAGGGATTGCGGGCTCTTGTAAACGGCTGCTGGCCTCGCGCCAGGCACAATCATCCGGGTCAATTCAAGACGGGCGAGGTTCAGCATGAGCCTGCTCGCGGTCGCAGATTTGAAGAAAAGCTTTGGCGGCAACGTGGCGGTCGGGGGCGTCAGTTTCGAATTGGCGGCCGGGGAGTTGCTTGCGCTGATAGGCCCAAACGGCGCTGGAAAATCAACCATATTCAATATGATCGGCGGACAGTTGGCCGCTGATTCGGGATCGATCACCTTGGGCGGTACGTCGTTGCAGGGCTTGTCCTCGCGCAGGATCGCCCGTCTGGGTGTGGGGCGTACGTTTCAGATTGCGGCCACATTTTCGTCGATGACAGTGCTGGAAAATATCCAGATGGCCTTGGTGGCGCGCCACGGACGGGTCTATTCGTTCTGGCATCCCGCGCGCGATATCTACCGTCTGGACGCGCTGGCGCTGCTGGCCCAGGTGGGCATGGGGGAACACGCTTGCAAGCCTTGTCGCGAGCTGGCTTATGGCGACGTAAAGCGTGTCGAGCTGGCGATGGGGCTGGCCAATGACCCCAAGTTGTTGTTGATGGATGAACCTACCGCTGGCATGGCTTCTCACGAGCGCCACGCTTTATTTTCCCTGATAAAAGGCCTGGCCGTAAAGCGCAGGATGGCGGTGCTGTTTACTGAACACAGCATGGATGTGGTGTTTGCCTACGCCGACCGGATCATTGTCCTTGCGCGCGGCAGCCTGATCGCGCAAGGCAGTGCCCAGGACGTGCGCAATCATCCGAAGGTTCAAGAGGTCTACTTTGGCTCGGGCAAAACCTTTGAAGCGCCCGCAGTGGGGGTGGCATCGTGAATGCTGCGTCGGTCGCTCTGCTCTCGGTGCGAGGTCTGGACGCCTGGTATGGTGCGGCGCGCATCTTGTATGGAATTGATCTGGAAGTGCGGCGTGGCGAAGTGGTCGCTTTGATGGGGCGTAACGGAGCGGGCAAATCGACGACACTCAAGGCCATCATGAATCTGGGTCTGCGGCGCTTCGGGCAAATAAGCTTCATGGGACATTCCATCACGGCAAGCAAGCCTTTCCAGATTGCTCGTCTGGGTGTGGGCTATGTGCCTGAAGACCGTCGCCTTTTTACCGGCCTCAGCGTCCGTCAAAATCTGGATTTGGGGCGTCAGCCGGAACGGCATTGGCCTGATGGCCGGGCGGTTTCGGCCTGGACCATTGAGGCGTTATTCGATTTGTTCCCGATTTTGCGACCTTTGGAAAGCCGGCAGGCGGGCACATTGAGCGGTGGCGAGCAGCAGATGCTGACAGTGGCCAGAACCTTGATGGGCAACCCTTATGTCGTGCTGCTTGATGAGCCGTCCGAAGGTGTGGCTCCGATTGTCGTGGAACAAATGGTCGCCATGATCCTGACGTTGAAGCAACAAGGAACGAGCATTTTGCTGTCAGAGCAGAACATTCATTTTGCGCAACTCGTCGCCGATCGGGCGTATGTGCTGGAAAAAGGCCTTGTGCAATATAGCGGCACGATGCAAGAGATGCGCCAAAGCCCTGAAGTCATTCGCAGTTATCTGGCGATATGAGGGCGGGTATGTTTTGTAGCGCCACCCCTTGTGGGTGGCATCTCATCTACGCCACCCGGCTTAACTCCGTCGCGCCGCGATAACGCTGCAACAACATCTCCCTGCGCTTTTGCGCCGCTACCAGATTCGCTTCTTTGATATGGCCAAAGCCCCGTATATCGTCGGGCAATTTGGCCAGATCGATGGCGAACTCTATATTGTGCGCGTTGACGCTCTGCGCCAGTTCCTGCAGCAGAGCCAGGTAATCGTCCACCAATTGGCGTTCCTGCCGGCGCTCGGCGGTTTTGCCAAAGACATCCAGAGCCGTACCGCGCAAGCCCTTGAATTTTGTCAGCAGCCTGAACGCATGCATCATCCACGGGCCATACTGCTTTTTAATCAAATGGCCTTTGTCGTCCTTTTTTGCCAGCAGCGGGGGCGCCAGATAAAACTTCAGTCGATAGTCTTTACCCGGCTCTCCTTCAAACTGCGCGCGCAGCTTATCGGTAAAAGCCGGATCAGCGTAAAGCCGCGCCACCTCGTACTCGTCCTTGTAGGCCATGAGTTTGGCCAGGTTCTGTGCGATAGCGCGTGTCAGTTCTTGCGCCTGGTCGCCGCTGATGGAATTTTGGCGTGTCTGAATGGATTTCACCGCGTCGACATAGCGTTTCGCGTAAGCGGCGTTCTGATATGCCGTAAGCATTTGAGCATTTCGTTCAATGAGCGCGGCCAGCGTTTCGGGCATGGCAATAACCTGCGCCGTGGTTTCCGGCATCTTGGAGGCTTCGGATTTTTGCAACCCTGGCGTAACCGCTGCTGACCCATTTTCGGCAATGGCACGGCCCCACTCGAAGGCGGCCAGGTTTTTTTCCACCATCACGTCGTTGAGCTCAATGGCGCGCACGAGGCTTTCGTGCGAAAGCGGCACCCAGCCTTTTTGCCAGACATAACCCAGCATTAACGGGTTCGTGTAGATGCCATCGCCCAATAGCTGGACAGCGAGCGCCCGGGCATCGATGAACTCGCAATCCTGGCCTATGGCTTCTTTGAGATTGTGTTCGGCCGGGCTTTCCGGAAACTGCCATTTCGGGTTTTTGATGAACTCGGCGGTAGGCGTATTGGCGCTATTGATGGCGGCCTGCGTTACGCCTTTTTGAACGCTTGCCAGTACTTCGGCCGAGGTCGACACGATAGAGTCGCAACCGATGATGAGTTCGGCTTCGCCCGTGGCGATTCGGGTTGCGTGAATGTCGTCGGGTGTAGCGGCTATCTGTACGTGGCTGAGTACCGCGCCGCCTTTTTGCGCCAGGCCAGTCATGTCGAGGATTGTCACCCCTTTGTTCTCAAGGTGTGCGGCCATGCCCAGCAGCCCGCCTATGGTGACGACGCCTGTGCCGCCTATGCCGGTCACCAGTATGCCGTAGGTGCCGTGTATTGCAGGCAACGCGGGAACAGGCAAATCGACTGTAGCGGGGCTACCGGCCTGCAAAGTACGGGTTTTGGGCCTTTTGACCTGAGCGCCTTCGGCCATGACGAAGCTGGGGCAAAAGCCGTTGACACAGGAAAAATCCTTATTGCATGAAGACTGATTGATCTTGCGTTTGGTGCCTTGCGGTGTTTCCAGGGGCTCGACAGAAAGGCAATTGGATTTGACTGAGCAGTCGCCGCAACCTTCGCAGACCGCGTCGTTGATAAAGACGCGGCGGGCGGGATCGGGATAGGTGCCCCGTTTGCGGCGCCGGCGCTTCTCGGTGGCACAGGTCTGGTCGTAGACCAGAACCGTGGTGCCTTCGACCTCGCGCAATTCGCGTTGTACCCGGTCGAGTTCGTCACGATGGTAGACAGGAGGGTTGCCCACCAGCGCGACGCCCCGGTATTTTTCTGGCTCGTCGGTGACGACGACAATTTTCCTGGCGCCTTCGGCCTGCACTTGCGCAATGACGTCGGTGACCTTCAGGGTGCCATCTACAGGTTGGCCGCCCGTCATGGCGACCGCGTCGTTATACAGAATCTTGTAGGTAATGTTGGCGTTGGCGGCAATCGCGGCGCGTATGGCCAGGATGCCCGAATGAAAATAGGTGCCGTCGCCCAGATTTGCGAAAATGTGCTTGGCCGTGGTGAACGATTTCTGGCCGATCCAGGCCGCTCCTTCGCCGCCCATCTGGCTAAAGGTGGATGTGTCGCGATCCATCCAGATGGTCATGTAGTGGCAACCTATGCCAGCCATGGCGCGCGAACCCTCGGGCACCCGGGTGGAGGTGTTGTGCGGACAGCCGGAGCAGAACCACGGCTTGCGTTCGGCGACGATAATGGGCTGCAATCGTTCTTGTTCTTTGGCGTCGATAATGGCTACGCGTGCGGTGATCCGGGCCCGTATGTCTGCGGGCAGAACGGCCTTTTCCAGGCGTTTGGCGATGGCGCGGGCGACTTGGGCAGGCGATAATTCGCCTTGCGGGGGCAGCAGCCAGTCGCCTCGGGGTATCGACCACTCGCCCGCTGCGTTGTCTTTTTCGTTGAACTTTCCGTATACCTTGGGGCGCACATCGTCGCGCCAGTTGTATAGTTCTTCCTTCAGGGCGTATTCCAGAATTTGCCGCTTTTCTTCAACCACCAGGATTTCTTCCAGGCCGGTAGCAAACTCGCGCGCATCCAGCGCATTCAAAGGCCACACGCAGCCAACCTTTAGCACGCGTATGCCGATTTGCGCGCAGCTGCGTTCATCCAGACCCAGATCGGCCAGCGCCTGACGGGTGTCCAGGTAGGCCTTGCCGGCCGCCATGATGCCTAATCGCGCTTGAGGGCTGTCGATAACAATGCGGTTGAGCTTGTTGGCGCGCACGTACGCCAAAGCGGCGTACCATTTGTAGTTCATCAGCCGCGCTTCCTGCACGAGCGGCGGATCGGGCCAGCGTATGTTCAGGCCCTCCGGAGGCAAGGCGAAATCGGTCGGGATGACGATATTGGCGCGATCGGGATCGATATCGACCGAGGCGGTGGACTCAACCACATCAGTCACGCATTTCATGGCCACCCACAATCCCGAATAGCGGCTCATGGCCCATCCGTGCAAACCGTAATCCAGATATTCCTGCACATTGGCCGGGTATAAGACGGGTAGCCCGGCGGCCTGAAAGACGTGTTCGGATTGATGCGCAAGCGTAGACGACTTGGCGGCGTGGTCGTCGCCCGCCAGCACCAGCACACCGCCGTATTGAGAGGTTCCGGCCGAGTTGGCGTGTTTGAATACATCTATGGATCGATCAACCCCGGGCCCTTTGCCGTACCACATGCCAAACACGCCGTCGCGCGTGGCGTCCGGGTAGAGGTTGACTTGCTGTGATCCCCAAACGGCGGTCGCTGCCAGGTCTTCGTTCACGCCGGGCTGAAAGACGATGTCGCGGTCGACCAGGTGCTGCTTGGCTTTCCACAATGATTGATCAAGCCCGCCTAGTGGCGAGCCGCGGTAGCCGGAAATAAACCCGGCCGTATTCAGGCCTGCGCGTTTGTCACCCAGTTTTTGCAACATGGGCAGGCGCACCAGCGCCTGCGTGCCGCTCATGTAGGCGCGGCCTTTTTCGAGCGTGTACTTGTCGTCAAGGCTTACCTTGGCGAGCCGGGAAAGCACCGCCTGATCAAGGGGGGCATTCATCGCGCGTCTCCTGCTGGGGTAGATTGTTAGTATAGGTTTAAGGCTTGTTGCCTGCGTCGGGCCAAGACCTGTCGCTAGTGTAGGTATTTATTATGGTATTGCAAAGTTTGGGTAACTCCAATGGCAGCCACAAGGGCTGCCGCTACATGTTTCACCGGCACGTTTATGTAGCGGCGCCCCTGTGGCTGCCACGTGGCATGTAGCGGCAGCCCTTGTGGCTGCCACGTGGTATGTAGCGGCAGCCCTTGTGGCTGCCACGTGGCGCAACGCTACCGCAGCAAAGACAGACCAACCCCCACGCTATGGCACCAAAGACAGGCCAACACGGATTTGCGAGTCGTATTTTTGGTTATAGCCCAGCAGCGTTTCGCCATAGCCGTTGAAATACTGCACATGCAGATAACCGTTCATGTTCAGGAAAGTGCGTCGCAGCGGCCACGCCGCTTCGATCTGGGTCGCATGGCCCTGGCTGCCTTGCCGATATAGCCCTGTAAGAACCAACCCGTTGTCTTGCGCCCAGCGCAGCTTCCAGTCCACATGCCCGGTGTAGCCTGCATAGTCCGGGTTTTGGCTGGTTCCAAAATAGGCCTTTATGCGTGGCGCAAAAGTAAGGGTGCTCCCGCCGTCAAGGCGGTAATTGAATTGCGGCTCGACAAAGCCATCGTTCAGCGAGCGCGAGTCCGTACCGCCTTTGCCATTGGACTTATGTTCAATGCCGGTGCTCAGGCCTAGAAGCCATTTTTTGTCCTCATTTTGCCAGAGAGCATCTGCGTGCCAGAAGAGGCTGGGGTTGTACGTGGTATCAACGAAAGGGCTGGAATTGCCGGCCAGATCCCACAGGGACGTTTGCGTATAGCCCAAGTACATGTGGTCTATGAATGCCGGGTTTTCCGGATCGGCGGGGGTAAACAGACGGTATTTGAAGCTGAGTTGAAAACGCGCGTTGGCGCCGCCTTTGGTGCCTACGTCGAAATAAATAGGCTCGTACGGAGAGAGGGAGTTTCTGAAGGTATCGAACGCGGAGGGTGGGGCGCTCGTGGTTTGCTGTGCGACCGCAGGGCCTGATCTTACCGACGCGCCGGTGGCCGCAACGACATTGTCGGGCAAGGCCGGGTCGCGCTGTTGACCGGTGCGAGCCGCACCGGCATCGACGACGGGGACATTGGCCGGTGTTCCCGCTACCGGGCTTTTCTCCAGAGGGCTCGTATCGAGCGCCAGCAGGGCGGGCTGGCCTTCGATATTGACCGCCTGCAAGCCCTCGACGCCCTTGGGTACCACAGCACGCCAGGCAGACTGAACAAAGTTGTTGACAGGCACATGGGCCTGGCTGGGCGCTGTGTCCAGATACGCCAGGCTGCGTATGGCCTGCCCGGTTTCGCTACGCCACTGCAATACCAGATTTTTAGGCGGTACCCAGTTCAGTTCGTTTTGCGTGTCGTTGAACAATATGGCGCGAACAACTATGGTCTCGCCAGCGCTGGCATGTGTTTGATCAAGCCGATAGACGACGCCTGCTTTCGCCGCAGGCAGGCAATACAGCGATCCGGCCAGGATGATGGCCACGGCATAGAGTTCAAGCGTTAACGATCGGGTAGCAGAGGTCATGAGGCGTTAGCACCGATAGAGCAGAATTGCCTCGAACTTTAGCATTGTCGCCGCACAATTCTGCTACCTGATGTAATCCTGTCTCGTACTTTTCCGGATTTTCCGACAGCAGGGTAAAATGCCTTCCTTTCGATGCGGCAGTAGCTCAGCTGGATAGAGCACGGGCCTTCTAAGCCCGGGGTCGGGGGTTCGAGACCCTCCTGCCGCACCATATGTCTTCACAACCATTCCCGCGAAATTGCACCTCTTGCCTGGCTAATGCCGGCGCGGATCGCTGTTTCGACCGCGGCGCGCCCACGAGTGGATTTTTGCGCCAGGTCATTGAAGCTGACAAATTCTTTGGGGCGTTCAGTCGTTTCGGTTCGGGTAAACGAAGGAAAGATCGCGGCGCCGGCGATGGTCTGAGCTGCCTTGACGGCGTGATAATGGCCCTCGTGAAGCTTGGCATTGAGCCTGGCGTGGCGTTCCATATGGCGGTCGTCGTTGCCGCATATCAATATGGGTTTATCGGGAAAGCGCCCGCGCAAGGCTTGTGCGACGGGAACGAGGTTGTTGCTGTCAAAGGCGACAACAGTGGGATGAGACACGGTTTCCGCTATGGTGGCGGCGGTGGCGTAGCCTTCGGTAAGAATAATGACCGCAGCCTCGGTTAATACGCCAACGCCCTGACCGGGCGCCGCGTCCAGGACATGGAAGCACCCGGCTTTCAGCTTATCTGCCTGGTAGCACTTGTTGCCGTCGGTATAGATTTTTTGGGCAGCCCATACTTTGCCGTGTATGTCTTGCGCAGGAATGACGAGATTGCCATAGCAGTTTTTTTTCAAACCTTCGTGAGCGCTGATTCCTTTTCGGCGCAGATAGGCATGGGCATCTGTGGCGCGTGCAAAGGTAGGCAGTTTGGCCGCCAGCACGGCGGCTGTGTTCTCGTGTGTGGCGCCTGCTTCACGCGTGGCCTGTTTTTTAAGGGGCTGGCTTGCCCCGATGATCCCGGCCCAATCCATTTCCAGGACCGACGTCTCTGCTTTTGCCAATGTCATGCTGTCTCCATGGTATTGTGAATGCCCACTGTCGAGAGTGGTTGGTTCCATCTAGTTACGCAAGAACCGTGCCAGGAGCATGAAAAACACGCCATAGGCATCAAAGACAGGTGCCATGCGGCATTCGAACTCATCTCTTCAGGATCTAATAAGGCTTGAAGTGTGTAGATTGACAGAATTAAGTGTTTCTCCTGTGTGATTTTCCGCCAGCTTCTGGTGTATATTCATCCGCCGCTGACACGCAGGCTTGCACAAATATGACTGGACGATGACATGCGATTTCTTTTTGCCCGACGACGCTTGGGCATTTATGTGCTGTTTGCTGCTTGCGTCGGGATAGGCTATATCGCTGATGCCATTGTTTATACCCAGGAGAGCAGGGCCACATTTGCGCAGGCACATCAGCGCGCCGTGTTTTATTCCCTTAGCCTGGAATCGACCCTGCTGCGCTACGAATCGCTGCCCAAACTGATTTCGTTTGAAAAGAAAGTGAGCGGCTTGCTGGATAATCCAGGCGATGCAGCGGCTCAGCGAGCCGCCAATCAATACCTGCACGCTGTTCAAGTTGCAACCGGTTCGCGGGTCGCTTATCTCATCGATGCCGATGGCTTGACTCTGGCATCGAGCAACTGGGAGGCACCCGATACTTTTGTTGGCAAGAACTATGCCTTCCGCCCTTATTTTCGCGATGCACTGAAATTTGGCCTGGGGCGCTTTTATGGCATTGGCACCACCAGTCATGAGCCTGGCTATTTTCTGGCGACTTCCATGCGTACGCAGGAGGGTGTGCGTGGCGTTGTCGTTGTCAAGATCAATCTCAATGAGTTTGAATCAGCGCTTTCGCAAAGCAGCGATACGGTCATGCTGCTTGATTCGGGCGGGATTATTTTCTTGTCCTCGGTGCCTGCTTGGCGATATCACGCCTTGCTTGCATTGAGTGCAAAGGAACGCGCCTCGATGAACCGGGATCGTCAGTATGGCAAGCAGCCGCTCAGTCCTTTGGACAATTCTGTTGGCGCTGCTCCGGGCAATACCTTGCCCCAAACTCTTGATGTAGCGCTTCCAGGCAAACCCAGGCGAATATTGCTGACCGAGTACGTACCAGTGGGGCCGCTTGGATGGAAGCTGGCCATCCTTGTCGATCCGCAGCGGGACCGCCAATTATCTTGGGTGGTGGGCATAGGCGTAGGGTTTGTTGCCGCTTTCCTGGCGGCGCTGTTTATGGTGCGTAACCAACAGCGCAAGCGCTACGAAGAGCGGCGCCGCGCAAAAAATGAACTGGATCGGGCGCATGCGGAGTTGGAAACGCGGATCGCCCTGCGTACGACCGATCTTACCGAAAAAATTGGGGCACTGGATCGAGCGCAGCGTATCTTGCGGGAAACGCGTGACAGCGCGGTACAGGCTGGCAAACTGGCCGTACTGGGGCAAATGGCGGCCGGCATTACGCATGAGCTCAGCCAGCCCTTGGCTGCCCTGACCACACTTTCCGACAATACCGTGCATCTGGTCAAGCTCGGAGAACTCGAGGAAGTCAGCAAGAATGTCTTCCTGATCAGCAAGCTTGCCGCCCGCATGGGCCACATCGTGTCCAGCATCAAGGCTTTTTCCCGCAAGGACGATGTCGGACGTGAGCCGGTCAACGTCAGCAATGCCATTCACCAGGCGCTGATGCTGGTTGAGCCTCGCCGCAAACAAGTCGCGGCCAAAGTTCAGTTGCTGCGTATCAGTTCGGAAGCGCGTGCCTGGGGCAACCCCATACGGCTTGAGCAAGTTCTGGTCAATCTATTGCGCAATGGCCTGGATGCTGCCGCCGATCAGCCAGGCAGCGTGCTGTCGGTAGCTGTTCAGGTGCAACAGAACCGTGTGCACATCATCGTACGCGATCAAGGCCCGGGCATTTCGGACGAAGTGCGCCAACATCTTTTTGAGCCATTTTTCACCACCAAGCCCACGGGCCAGGGCATCGGGCTGGGCTTGGCCATTTCTATGGCAATTATCGAAGAAATGGGCGGCCAGCTACAGATATACAATGCGCCTGGTCGTGGCGCAGAGGCCACCATCATCCTGGAACACGCATGAACACGGAAAATCCCATTTCCATCGCCGAGGGCGGCCTCGTGTACTTGATCGAGGACGATGAAATCGTCATGCATGCCTGCGGGCAGGCGTTGCGTCTGGCGGGTATCCCGGTGCGCGGCTTCGGCGCTGCGGAAACCGCGCTGGCCAGCATTGCCCAGGAGCGGCCGGCGGCCGTGATCTGCGATGTGCAGCTTCCCGGCATGGACGGAATGTCGCTGCTGGTCGATTTGCTGCGCCTGGACCCTAATTTGCCGGTGATCCTGATTACCGGACATGGCGATATTTCCCTGGCAGTGAAAGCCATGCGGGCCGGAGCCTACGATTTCATCGAGAAACCATTTCATTCGGGGCGGCTTGTCGATGTGGCCCGCCGGGCCATGGAACGTCGCGCGCTGGCTACCGAAAATCAGCGCCTGAAAGATCAATTGCAGGAGTTGCAAATAACTCCCCTGATTGGCCAGTCGCCCGCCATTCAGCATGTTCGCAAGCTGATCGCTGCGCTGGGGCCGACATCGGCCGATTTGCTGGTTTGCGGCGAGACAGGGTCAGGCAAAGAGGTGGTGGCAAAAGCCATCCACACCGCCAGCGGCAGGCGCGGCGCCTTTGTTGCGCTCAATTGTGCGGCAGTGCCTGAAAGTATTTTCGAGAGCGAAATATTTGGCCATGAGGCAGGTGCCTTTACGGGAGCCAGTCGTCGTCGCATCGGGAAAATCGAACATGCCCAGAACGGCACGTTGTTTCTGGATGAAATCGAGTCCATGCCGCTCAATCTGCAGGCGAAATTGCTGCGTGTGTTGCAGGAACGCTATGTTGAACGGCTAGGCAGCAATACGCCGATATCGGTCGATTGCCGGGTCATCGCCGCAACCAAGACCGACCTGAAACGGGCCTGCGATCAAGGCGAATTCCGGGCCGATCTGTATTACCGCCTGAATGTCGTATCCATCGAGTTGCCGCCCTTGCGTAAACGGATCGATGACATCCCATTGCTCATGGCGTATTTCATTGCCGCGGCGGCCCGTCGCTATCAATGCGAGCCGCCGCAATGGTCCAGCGATGATCTGCTGCGCTGGCAACAGCATGACTGGCCGGGCAATGTGCGCGAATTAAGGAACACCGCAGAGCGATTCTGCCTGGGGGTCGAAGACGGGCTGGCGCAGCCCCCAGATAACGCCGACTCGTTGGCGTATCGCATGGAGCAAACGGAGCATGAGTTGATACAGGAGGCGCTGCGCAGTTGCGCAGGCAACGTGGTGCACGCGGCAAAGGTATTGAAGATTTCACGCAAGACCCTGTACGACAAACTGAACCGTCTGGCAATCGATCCCAGCGGATTTCGGCAGTAATCTTGCCTTTCGATCAGTTTGCGTCCATGGCAATGACGATCTTCCCGACGATCTTGCCCGATTCAAGCGCTTCATGGGCGTCGACAATTCGATCAAGCGCAAACCGGGCTGCGATATTGTGTTTTAGCTCTTGCTTGGCCAGAGCGTCGGTGACAGCGGCAATGGCCTTGGCATGCGCTTCGCGGCTCATTGCGTAAACCAGAACGTACCTGACCGTGGCGTTGAGCCTTACCAATTGCCAGAAAGGCACGGCGGGAACCGGAGTCTGGTCTGACGCGTAGGACGCGATAACACCGTTTGTTTTCAGGACTTTCAGGCTCGTGTCCAGGTTCGCCCCGAACGCAACATCGATGATGCGATCTATACCGCGACCGTCCTCGACCCCGGTAATTCCGGCTATGCCGGCAACCATATCGTCTTTAAGGCGATAGAGGATGTGATGTGCGCCGGCGTTTTGCGCGATCCGTGCCTGTTCTTGCGTTCGGACCGTTGCTATGACGGTTGCGCCCTCTCGTCTGGCGAACTGGATGGCGTAAAAGCCGACAGCCCCGGCGCCGCCTGTGACCAGGACAAATTTGCCGTCGAGCGGGCCATCGGCCGTTACGCAATAATGAGCCGTCAGGGCCGGGACGCCCAGACCGGCTCCTTCTTCGAAGCTTGTCGCGGCCGGAAGTGAAACGGCGTTAATGGCTGGAACGGCTGTGTATTGGGCGGCACAGCCAAAAGGGCGGCCCAGTTGCGCTTCGTATATCCAGACACGTTCACCGATACGGTCGGCGTTCACGCCTTCGCCAACGGCTTCGATGATGCCGGCGCCGTCTTGATGAGGAATGACCCGGGGAAATGTATTGGGGCGGGCTCCGGCGCCGCCGCGCGACTTGGTATCGGAAGGGTTTATCCCGCTGGCATGAATCCGCACCAGCACTTCGCCGGCTTGGGCTGTGGGTTTGGGCAAGTCTCCGACTTGCAGTACATCGCGTGCGGGTCCTCTATCGTCATACCAGGCTGCTTTCATCAGGTGCTCCGTGAGTAGGTAGGAGGGGGTCAAGTGTACCGGCTCTATGTCAGGCTTGCTTTAACGCCACCAGCGCCTGCTCCAGATCGGCCTTCAGGTCGGCGATGTGCTCCACGCCCACCGACATGCGCACAAAATTGGCTTCGATGCCGGCCGATTCCATTTGCGCTTCGGTCATGGTGCCGGCCCACATGGCGGCGGTGTGCACGATCAGGGTTTCCACTCCGCCCAGGCTGACGGCGTGGGTGGCAAGTCGCAACGAGGCGACGAACTGGCTGGTCAGGTCGAACCCGCCTTTGATTGAAAAGGCAATGATGGCGCCGAAGCCTTTCATCTGACGCTGCGCCAGTTCGTATTGCGGATGGCTCTTTAGCCCTGGATAAAACACGCGCTCGACTTGCGGCTGGGTTTCCAGCCACGCGGCCAGTTCCAGCGCGTTGGCATTGATGCGTTCCAGGCGCAGCGACAAGGTACGCAGCCCCCGTAGCAGTAGCCAGGCGTCCATGGGCGAGAGCACCGAGCCGATGGTGACGTGCATCTGCCAGATTTGTTCGGCCAGTTGGGTCGAGCAGCAAACCGCGCCGGCGGTAATGTCGTGGTGCCCGCCGAAATATTTGGTGGCGCTGTGCACCACAATGTCGATGCCCAACGCATGGGGTTTTTGATTCAGCGGCGAGGCGAAGGTGTTGTCCGCGATGGTGAGTATCCCACGGGGTCGGGCCAGCTCGGCCACTGCCGCCAGGTCGGTTAGCGACAGGGTGGGGTTGACCGGCGTTTCCACCATAATGAGACGGGTTTCAGGCCGAACGGCGGCGGCGATGGCGGCCAGGTCGGTCTGGTCGACGAGGGTGACGTCAACGCCGAATCGCGGCAGTACTTCTTCAAACAGCTTGGAGGTGCTCATGTAGTGGCGTTTCTGCGCGATGACATGATCCCCCTTGGTGACCAGGCTTAGCACGGTTGTACTGATTGCCCCCATGCCCGAGGCCATCAGCAAGGCCGTCTCGGTGCCTTCGAGCGCGGCAAGAATCGCTTCGACTCGCTTGTGCACGGGATTTCCGTAACGGGTGTACAAGCCTGCCGGGCGAGACATATTGGCCATCGCCGCGAACTCGGCGGGCGAATTCGCCTTGAACGTGGCGCTGTAATGAATGGGCGCCACGACCGAGGGGTCGGTCGCGAGCGCCGCATCGCCGTGCAATACCATCGTTTCATCATGCCAATCGGCTTGTATGTCGTGGATTGTGGCGGGTGTAACGGCCTTCATTTTGTGCTCCTGAAACGGTGAGAATTGCGCGTGGTCGACCATAATGGACACGCGCGTTTTTGTGGCGGCACTCCTTGTGGGTGCCATTCACCCAATCTGATCACACGCGGCGTTGACATCGGCGCCGAAATTTACAAATAAGGGCTGGCCAGCCAGATGATTTTATTACGCAGCCGTTTGCGGAACGGGATGGCGGCCAGGTTTTTCAACGTGACGGGATCCGCGTGTTCGATTTCGCTATCGATCAGGCGTTCAATGTCTTGCGCGATATCTCGGCTGTATATTTCGATGTCGAGTTCGAAGTTCAGACGCAGGCTGCGCGGGTCGATATTGGATGAGCCGACATACGACCACGCCGCATCGATGGTGATGAGTTTCGAATGATTGAAGTTGCCGCTCGCGCGCCAGACGCGGCAGCCATTGCGTATGACCTGATCCAGTTGCGCCGTCATGGCGTAGTTGACCAGCCGCAGGTTATTGCTGCCAGGAATCACGATATCGACCTGGATGCCGCGCCGTGCAGCTGTGTTGATGGCGCCTATCAGTATCTGGTCGGGCAGGAAATACGGCGACTGGATGCGTATATGTTGTTGCGCCACGGCGAAGGCACCCAGCAACATATTGTGAGTACTGGCAATGAACTTATCAGGGCCCGAACGCACGCAACGCGCCGGCACCTCGGGCAACGGCACATGCCAGTCGTCGCTGCACCAGACCGAATAGGGCAGCGTCTCTTTGGTGGTGAACTCCCAGTCGTGCGCAAAGGCCGACATGAGCTGCAAAACGATAGGGCCTTCAACCTGGAAGTGAGTGTCGCCAGCCACTTTCTGCTTGGCGATGGCCGAAACGAAGCCTTCACGTATGTTCATACCCCCAGTGAAGCCGTGGCGCCCATCGATGATCAGGATTTTGCGGTGGCTGCGCAGGTTGGCGTAGGGCATTTTCATGCCCAGCGGATTGGTCATGAACAGGGCTGCCGTAATGCCGTACTTGCGCAGCAAGCCAATAATGGGCGGGCGTGAATACTTGGATCCGATCGCATCGATCAACACCCGGATTTCCACGCCGCGCTTTTGCGCGTCGGCCAGCGCTTGCGCGAACTCGCGGCCGACCTGGTCGTCGTCGAAGATATAGGTTTGCAGCGCAATGGTTTTTTTGGCGTTATGAATGGCAGTGATCATGGCTGGATACGCCTGGTCGCCGCCCAGCAGTATCTTCACGTGATTATTGCTGCGCAAGGGAAAGCCGGTAACCCGGTCGCCCAGCGTGCGCAGCGATACAAATTGAGGCGCCGAGTCGGCCGCCACATCGGCCACCGTTACCGCGTCCTTGTTGGAGTAGTCTTTGATGGACCCGTCGCGCTGCTGCGAAATTCGCTCCCGACGCACCCGATTGATTCCCGCCACCAGGTAAAACAGCGGACCGAAAATCGGCGACATCAGAATGACGCCTACCCATCCTATGGCCGCTCGCACGTCATTCTTGGTCATGGCTGCGTGCGTGGCGGCAGCGGCGCCTGAAATCAGGCTGACAAGAAAAAAGATATGAGGCCAGTACGCGAGGAGCAGGGCATGCAATGAATACATAGATGTCGAAGTCCGTGAGGCGTGTCGATTGCTAAAGCTGTTTCTGGGGAGCGGATTGTGGTGACGATTTCCGGAAAATTATTGTTCGCTTGCGCATTGTCACCCATGTGGGCATCGCAAGTATATAGAATAGAACAGATGGGATTTGATGGCACCCACAAGGGGTGCCGCTACATGGTTCACGGTACCGCTACGTGTTTCACGCTCCCGCTACGTGTTTCACGGTATCGCTACGTGTTTCACGGTATCGCTACGTGTTTCATGGTGCCGCTACACGTTTCACGGATACGGTTGTGTAGCGGCACCCCTTGTGGGTGCCACCACCATACCGAAACTCTCAAAATAGAACGGACCGACACCACCACCACCCCTGTAACTTCATGCTAGAATCACGTTCTCTTTCGAAGAGCCTCGTGCTTCATAGAGCAGTGGTGACCGTAGCTCAGTTGGTAGAGTCCTGGATTGTGATTCCAGTTGTCGTGGGTTCGAGCCCCATCGGTCACCCCAGCATTAATAAGAAAAATCGAAACCATCAGTAACGCATCGTTTTGATATCATCCCTCGAAACAAGGGAAAACCCTAGGTTTCCGACTATTTCTTGCGTCGACGATGTAACAAACTGATGCGAATCGCTCGTTACAAGCCCATCGTAATTCGCTAGGATGGGCTTCTATCAGTTTTTAAAAGGTGTTGGCTATCATGAAAAAACTTTACGCAACTCTTTTCGTGTCTGCTATGTTGGCAAGCCCTTTGGCAATGGCTGCGACCCAAAAAATGTCGCACGAAGCCTGGATTGCAGCTCAAAAAATTGATATTCCACCGACCATCAAAGTGACGGAAACCAAGATTCCTGCCGGCTCCATGTCATCGAGTGCGGCAGCGTCCGCCCAGATGCCTGCTGCCGGTCAAATGAAATCGTCAGCGACCATGCACATGAAGATGCAGCACAAATAAAGCTTGGTGTATAGGCGCGGTCGCAGGCCGGTGGGCTTGCGACCGCGCCTTGTGTGCGGCAATGGGCCTGTGGGCCGCGGCGAGCCTGAACCTGGGACGTCAAGAATGTTAGGATACGTTCCATGGCTCAATATTTTGTGGTTCATCCCGAAAATCCTCAGGTTCGTCTGTTGAAACAGGCGGGTCAGTTGCTTTCCGATGGCGGGTTGGTCGCTGTGCCCACCGACTCCAGTTATGCCGTTCTGGCGCGTCTGGATGATAAGGCGGCTGCCGACGCATTGCGGCGGTTGCGAGGGCTCGACGAGCGTCATCACCTTACCTTGCTGTGTCGCGATCTGGCCGAAATCGGCCATTTTGCGCGGGTCGACAATAGCCAGTACCGTTTGCTGAAAATAGCCACACCGGGGCCGTGGACCTTCATACTCGAAGCGACGCGCGAGGTTCCCCGCAGGGTGTCCCATCCTTCGCGCAAGACTATCGGCATTCGTGTTCCGAATCATCGAGTGACGCTTGGCCTGATCGAGTGCGCAGGTTCGCCGTTGATTTCCACTACACTGATCCCCGAAGGCGAAGATGAACCTTTGAATGACGCTGAGCTGATCCGCGAGCGTTATGCCAACCAGTTGGCGGCCATCATCGATAGCGGCGCCTGCCCGCTTATGCCTACTACCGTGATCGACCTGACCGGCCCGAGCCCGGAAATCATTCGGCGGGGGCAAGGGGATCTGGCCTCTTTGGGCTTGGCCTAGTGGCTGCTTCCATGCGCGGCGAATCGCTTGCGGACTTGATTTGTTTCAGTTGGACCAGGCGTGAGCGTGCGCCTTTATTTTCCGGGACTTTATGGATTCGTTGATTCAAACCATTACGATTTATGCTTTACCCGTGCTGTTTGGAATTACCCTGCATGAGGCGGCGCACGGATACGTAGCCCGGATGTTCGGCGACCCCACCGCCTATCAGGCCGGTCGCGTCAGCCTGAACCCCATTCGCCATATCGATTTGATGGGCACGATCATCGTGCCGCTGGTTTTGCTGTTCAGTACCAAGCTCCTGGGTGGAGCTGGCCTGCTATTCGGTTGGGCCAAGCCCGTGCCGGTCGATTGGGGGCGCTTGCGCAATCCCAAGCGCGACATGCTGTGGGTTGCGCTGGCCGGCCCTGTGTCCAACCTGGTCATGGCGGTTATCTGGGCGCTGGGTTTGCGGTTTCTGGCCGATTCTGGAGCCTCTCAGGGCGATTTCTGGGCGCAGATGACAGTTGCCGGGATTCAGATCAATTTGGTGCTGATGGCTTTGAATCTGCTGCCGATCCCGCCGCTCGATGGTGGGCGGATTGTTTTCAGCCTGTTGCCTGGCCGCCTGGCATGGCAGTATTCCAAGATCGAACCCTACGGTTTGATGATTATTGTTGTACTGATGATAAGTGGTGTGTTGTGGACGTTTCTTCAGCCACTGCTGGCCTTGGGCCAAATAATTATTAATTGGTTCTTATAAAATCCGGCGCTTATCCGGTAAACTTGCATGTTAATTCAGCAAGATCGCCATTTGGGCGAATTCGAGGAGATGGTTTCCATCATGGCTAGTACGGATTCTGCGATTCCCATTTTTCAGGGCAGCATGGTCGCCCTGATAACCCCTATGCATCCGGACGGCAGGCTGGACTTTGATTCGTACCGAAAACTGATCGATTGGCACGTGGCCGAGGGCACTGACGCATTGGTGGTGGTGGGAACCTCGGGTGAATCGCCCACCGTCAATATCGATGAGCACGCCGAACTGATTCGCGTGGCGGTCGAGCACGCGGCCGGACGCGTGCCGGTGATTGCCGGAACCGGGGCTAATTCCACCTCCGAAGCAATTCATCTTGCGCGCCATTCGCAGGCTGTCGGCGCGCAAGCAGGCCTGTCGGTCGTACCTTATTACAACAAGCCATCGCAAGAGGGCATGTATCAGCATTTTCGTACGATTGCCGAAGCCACCGGCCTGCCTTGCATACTGTATAACGTGCCGGGCCGCACGTCGGGCGACTTGTCCAATGACACCATTTTGCGGTTGGCGCAGGTGCCTGGCATTATTGGCCTCAAAGACGCTACAGGCAATATCGGGCGTGGCGCCTTATTGTTGCGCGATGCGCCGGCCGCCTTTCAGGTGTTTAGCGGCGACGATGCCACTGCGGCGGCGCTGATGTTGTTGGGCGCACGCGGCAATATTTCCGTCTCGGCCAACGTTGCGCCCAAATTGATGCATCAATTGTGCATGGCGGCGATTGCCGGCGACGGCATGCGTACTCGGGAACTTAACAGACGCCTGGCTCATCTGAATAATGTGCTGTTCGTCGAATCCAACCCGATTCCTGTCAAGTGGGCGGTGGCGGAAATGGGTTTGTCCAAACTGGGTTATCGCTTGCCGCTGACTCTACTCGACCCGCGCTATCACGACACGGTGCGCAGTTCGTTGAAAGATGTGGGATTGATTTAAAAATGATAAGGATGCGTATGAACAAACGCTACGCTGGCTTAGCGGTAAGTGTAGGCCTGCTATTGCTGGCTGGTTGCACACAGCTGAAACAACTCACTGGGCGCGAAGAATCTGTCAACTATAAAAGCACAGTGGCGGGTGATCCGCTAAGCATTCCCCCTGATTTGACGCAAGCTAACCAAGACACCCATTACAAGGCGCCGGAGGGCACGGCCACTTTTAGCCAGTATGCGAAGAGTCAGGCGGCGAACAAAAGCGTGAGCCCGAGCGACGCCATACTGCCTGCCACCAGTGGCATACAAGTGATGCGCGACGGCGATATACGCTGGCTGTCGGTCGACAAGCCGGCGCAGACGGTGTATCCGAAAATTGTCGATTTCTGGGGCGAGCAAGGGTTTACCATTCATTCGCAAGATCCCAAGGCGGGTCTGATCCAGACTGATTGGGCCGAAAATCGGGCCAAGATACCCGAAGGCTGGATTCGCAGCGCGCTGGGCGGCATTCTGGATCAGGTTTTCGATAGTGGGGAACGCGACCGTTTTCGCACCCGAGTCGAACGGGTCAACGGAAAGACCGAAGTTTATGTCAGCCACGAGCATATGGTAGAGACGCCGACTGCCGATGGCACGACCTTTAAATGGATCTACGGCAAGGACGACCCGGGCCTGGATGCGGCGATGCTGGCGCGCATGATGGTTTTCCTGGGCACAGATGTCAAAAAGGCTCAGGAAATGGTGGCCCAGGCTGAAAAAGACCCAAGTCAGCCGCGAGTGGTTCAAGCGGCAGGCAATCAGGCTCAGGTCAGCCTGAGCGAGCCCTTTGACCGCGCCTGGAGGCGTGTAGGCGTGGCCATTGACGCGGCCGGTTTCTCGGTCTCTGACCGAGATCGTTCAAGCGGCGATTATTTTGTACGCTACCTTGATACCGATACGGGTCAGAAAATTGATCAAGGCAATTTCCTGACGCGGATGTTCGGTGGCAAGAATACGGCCGAGGCAACGTCTTTCCGGATTCACGTGGCTCAGCAAGGGGCGGGGTCGGTAGTGACCGTGCTTGACAAGAATGGCCAGCAAGACACGAGCCCTACGGCGCAACGCATCATTACGGTTCTGACGAGCCATATGAAATAAGGCGATTTCACAAGATTTGTAATGGCACCCACAAGGGGTGCCGCTACAACGACAGATCCGTGAATCATGTAGCGGCAGCCCTTGTGGCTGCCATTTTTTTCGCAACGGTACCCCTTGTGGCTGCCATTTTTTTCGCAACGGCACCCTTTGTGGCTGCCATTTTTTGTAGCAACCCCCTTGTGGGTGCCACATTCTTCACGCCGCCATGACCCACTCGGCCACGGCTGCATTGGCATGTGAATTCGTCCGTGCATTGATACGGGCGCCAAACCAGTGCAGATTTTCAGCCAGCTTTACTGTGTCTCCGACCAATAGCAGTGAAGGGGCTTCAAAGCCGTACTTGTTGGCGAGCGCCGCCAGGTCTTTTAGCGGGCCGCCAAGCACCCGCTGATTGCTGCGCGTGCCGTTTTCGATCAAGGCAAAAGGCGTCTCGCCGGGGCATCCGTGCTCGATGAGTTGCCTCGACAGCCACGGCAGCTGGCTGCGCCCCATATAAAAGGCCAGGGTTTGCTTGCCTTGGGCGAACGAGCGCCAGTCGTGGGTGTCGTCATGATGGCTGCTGTGGGCCGTGATCAAGCGAACGGACTGGGCGTGCTCTCGGTGCGTCAGGGGAATGCCGGCATAGGCCGCGCAGGCCAGCGCCGCGGTAATCCCGGGTACGACTTCGTATGCAATGTTGTGCTCGCTCAGGAATTCAAGTTCTTCGCCACCCCGGCCAAAGATAAAGGCGTCCCCGCCTTTGAGCCGCACAACGTATTTGCCCGATTTGGCATGGGTCAGCAATAGATCGTGAATGCGTTGCTGGGTGGCGTCGTGATCTTCACCGGGGCTTTTGCCTACGGCGATCTGCAAGGCATCGCGGCGGGCGAGCGCCAGTATCTCCTGGCTTACCAGGCGGTCGTACAGTATCACGTCGGCTTGATTCAATGCACGCAGGCCCTTGATAGTTAGCAGGCCCGGGTCGCCAGGGCCGGCGCCTACCAGAACCACCTTTCCTTTCGGTGCCGCTTCGGCCTGCTCAAGCACTTTTATTAGCTTATGCTCGGCCAACAAACCTTGCTGCTTGCGCATGGCGGCAGCCACCGGACCGTCGAGCAGGGTGTCGTAAAGCTCACGTCGGCTGCGCAGATTAGGGCGCATGCGACGTATGGCGGGGCGGTATTTCTCGGCGAGGACGGCCAGGGGGCCGAGCGAGTGTTCGAGAAACGCTTCGAGACGTTCACGCACACGGCGCGCCAGCATTGGTGCCGTGCCCGACGAAGAGATGGCCACGATGAGCGGCGAGCGGTCAACAATCGAGGGCACATGAAAAGAGGATAACTGCGTATCGTCCACCACGTTGATGAAAATCTGCCGCTGTTGTGCATAGCGGGCAATATGCTGATTGGTCGCCGTGTCGTTGGTCGCTGCGACGATCAGCCAGGCGCCATCGAGCCAGGCGGGTTCGAAGCGGCCCGTAATGGTTTCGATTGCGCCCTGACCTTTCAGACGCAGCAGATCTTCGGTAAAGGTGAGGGCGCCTACAATGATCTGGGCGCCTGCCGCGAGCAGGCTGTTAATTTTGCGTTCGGCCACGCTGCCCCCGCCCACCACCACAACGCGACGGTTTTTAATGTCGGCGAATAGCGGGAAAAGCGTCATGTCGTCGCGTCCAGAACGATGGGGATCAGGCGCTGCGAGGGTGCCTCGATGATTTCTGTACGGATCAGGAAATCACCAAATTTTTCGTTCTGCCCGCGCGTGCGGGCATAGGCGGAAAATAGTGTGTCCAGGATTTTGATGATTTCCGGTTCGGCAATATTCTCGCGATAAAGGATATTGAGTCGCTGGCCGGTAAAATCGGCGCCGAGGCGCAGATCGTAGCGACCAATGGCGCGGCCTATCAGGGTGATTTCACCCAGATAGGGCCGCGAGCAGCCATTCGGGCATCCCGACAGGCGCAGCAAGATCGGTGCATCGAGCAAATTGTATTGAGCTAAAAGCGTTTCCAGCTTAGGCAGCAGTTCTGGCAGATACCGTTCGCTTTCGGCCATGGCCAGCCCACAGGTGGGTAAAGCCACGCAGGCGATGCTGTGCTGGCGTATGCCGCTATGCTTGTGATAGCCATCCAGGCCGTATTGGCGCACCAGTTCGTCTATCCGCGTGCGATCCGCGGCCGCAACGTTGGCGATGACCAGGTTCTGATTGCAGGTGAGCCGGAATTCGCCTTGATGCACCTGGGCAAGTTCTCGCATTCCGGTCAGAAAGCGGTTTTCGTGAGTATCGGATATACGCCCGGCTTCAATGTACAGCCCCAGGTGCCACTGTCCGTCCTCACCTTCGATCCAGCCGTAGCGGTCGCCATTATGGTTGAAATGATAGGGCCGAATGGGCAGCAGGCTGTAGCCCAGGCGTTGTTCAAGTTCGGATTTGAACCACTCCAGCCCTCGATGGTCAATGGTGTATTTCAACCTGGCATGCTGGCGTTCGGCCCGGTTGCCGAAGTCACGCTGTATGGTGACGACCGTTTCCGCGACCTGGATTAATTGTTCCGGAGTGACGAACCCGATCAGGCTGCCCAAGCGCGCATAGGTGGTGTCGTCGCCTTGAGTCGCGCCCATGCCGCCGCCCGCAGCCACGTTAAAACCTTGCAGCATACCGTTTTCGATAATCGCGATCAGGCCCAGATCCTGGGCGAAGACGTCGATATCGTTGGTGGGAGGAATGGCGATTCCAATCTTGAACTTGCGCGGCAGGTAGGTGTGGCCGTACAGCGGCTCGTCTTCGGGTTCGTTGCTGATTTTCTTGCCGTCGAGCCAGATCTCGGCGTAGGCTCGGGTATGTGGCAGGAAGTGCGCCGACAACTTCTCGGTCCACTCCTGCACGATCCGATGCTGGCTGGAAAGCAGCGGGTTGACCGAGCTTACAACTTGACGATTGACATCGCCACAGGCGGCCAGCGTGGTGCTCATGGCCTCGTGTATGGCTTGTATGGCGCGCTTCAGATTTTGCTTGGGTACTCCATGCAATTGAAAGGTCTGGCGCGTCGTGATCCGCAGGCCCCGCGTGGCCCAGTTTGTCGCAATATGATCGAAGGCAAGCCACTGCCTGGGCGTGACAATGCCGCCGGCCAGGCGCGCACGTATCATGAATCCATAGGCCGGTTCAAGTTTTTGCTTGCGGCGCTCGTCACGCAGGTCGCGGTCATCTTGCTGATAGCTGCCATGAAATTTCAGCAGCTTGTTATCGTCCTCGCTAATGGCGCCGGTGACCGGGTCGCCAAGCCCGTCTTCGATGGTGCCGCGCAGGAAATTGCTGTCGGCCTTGATGTGTTCCAGATGGGAAAGGTTGTTGTCCATAATGTCAGTAAACGTCGCGGGCGTAGCGGCCTTGTGCGGCCAGGTTGTCCAGCCATTGTTTGGCTTGCTCCAGATCCAGACTTCCTTGGGTCTGGGCAATTTTCAACAGAGTTTGTTGTACGTCTTTAGCCATGCGGTTTGCGTCGCCGCATACATAGACGTGGGCGCCTGCTTCGATCCAGTCATATACGTCGGCGGCCGATTCAAGCAACTTGTCCTGTACGTAGACCTTGTCGGCCTGATCGCGAGAAAAGGCGAGGTCGAGCCGATGCAGGTCGCCGTCTTTCAGGGCACGCTGCCATTCGGTTTGATAGAGAAAGTCGGACGAAAAGTGAGGGTTGCCGAAAAACAGCCAGTTACGGCCGTCGGCAGCCTGGGCGCTGCGCTCTTGAACAAAGGCACGGAACGGTGCAACACCGGTGCCAGGGCCTATCATGATGACGTCGCGCGAGGAGTCAGCAGGCAAGCGAAAGCGTGTGTTTTCCTCAATGAAGATAGGCAGCTTGTCACCTTCGTTCAGATGACTCAAAAAATGCGAGGCGCAGCCCCAGCGTGATTCCTTTTCGTGTTCATACTCTACGTTGGCCAGAGTCAGATGCACTTCGGCATCCACCGCGCTTGGGCTTGACGCGATCGAGTACAGGCGGGGGGCCAGGGGGCGCAGCGCGTTGACCAGCGCTGTCGCACCCCATTGGGCAGGGTATTGTTTGAGAATATCAACAAGTTGGCGAGTATCGAGCAACTGCTTGAGCGATTCAATCGCGCTTATCTGCTTTTTCAATTCAGCGCTGTCGGCCAGTTGCGCGTGCGCAAGCAAAAATGGCTTGGTCAGCAAGGTGAGCTCGCGGTGGTGGCTGAGCCATTCTTTCAGTGTGCGGGATATGCCGTTGACTTCAACGGCTTCACTAGCGTTCAGGTTCAGTGAGTTGATGACGGCATCAACCAGCGCAGGGGCCTGCGTGGGCCATACGCCCAGGGCGTCACCCGCCTGGTAATTCAGATGGCTGCCCTCAAGCGAGATTTCGATGTGGCGAATATCCTTGCCGCTGTCGCGCGCCGTAATGGCCTGATTGAGCACCAGTTCGGCCATGAAAGGCTGATCGCGTGAAACCTTTGCGGGTTTGGGATGCAGGGGCGTTACGCTGGCTACGGGCGCCTCATTTTGTTTCAATACCTTCTGCGCTTGAATGATCGCCTTATCCTGCCATGGCAGGGCAACTGTCTCGATGTCCAGGTCGGCGCAGCCTACCTCGTGCAAACGTTCGGCACCCAATTCAGCCAGGCGTGCGTCGATGTTTTGAGTGACGCCGCAAAACAGGGGGTAGCTCGAGTCGCCCAGGCCCAGCACGGCGTATTTAAGCTGGGGCAGCTTGGGTGCGCGGCGGCCGAGCAAAAACTCGACAAAACTGCGCGAGTCATCGGGGGGCTCGCCTTCCCCCTGTGTGCTCATGACGATGTACAGCAGTTGTTCATCTTTGAGTTCGCGCGTGACGTAGCTGTCGGCGCGCACCAGTCGGGTGGCGAGGCCCAGCGCTTCTGTGCGGTCGGACAATGATTCGGCGATGCGCTTGGCGTTGCCCGTCTGGCTGCCGTATACGATGGTCAGTCGCCTGGCAACGGACGCGTTGGACACGGCCGTGACAATGGCGGGCGGGCGTGGTGCCTGCTTGGCCTGACCCAAGCCGGCGAAGTATCCTGAAAGCCAGCTGAGCGCATTGGGTTCCAGGCCATCGACCAGGTCGGTAATCAGGGAGTGTTTGGATTCGGATAGATAAGAAGGCGATAACATCGTGCGCTCGCAAAGAAAGGCAGACCTCATTCTAGAGAGCGGCACTTTATATGCGAAGGACTAGATTATTATTTTCTTATTCCTGTATATCTTTATATTAAAAAGCAGTAACTCTATTTCCAAATCGGCTGTGGACTTTTGCTGATGGCACCCACGAGGGGTGCCGCTACGTTGTATTCATGACTGGGGTGCCGCTACGTCGTATTCATGACTGGGGTGCTGCTACGTTGTATTCATGGCCCACAAGGGGTGCTGCTACGTTGTATTCCTGGCCCACAAGGGGTGCTGCTACGTTGTATTCCTGGCCCACAAGGGGTGCCGCTACGTTGTATTCATGACCCACAAGGGGCGCCCGGATATCGGTCGGAATGTTATGTAGCGCCACCCCTTGTGGGTGGCAAATCATGGCCATCAGGGCGGCATTTTCCATAAATGACAAGCACAAGGCCTGCCGCTACTGGCGATCTTCAATGTGGTGCAGCCAGCCTTCTTGCAGCCAGGCAGTCAGGACGGCTTTTTCGTCGTGGCTCAGACCACTTCGCCTGCGTGGGTCCAGTCGCAGCGAACGGGCATCCGCCAATTGACGCAAGGCCTTCGAGGCGGGCAGGGCAAGCGCCTCGCCATTGATGAACATCTGTCGCTTACGATACATCAGGCGTGTGCAGCGATCCAGTTGTAGGCGGCCAGGCGGCGTATTCGAACTTAAATCGATATGCGGGCTGCTGGGTTCAAAATAGGCTTGCGGCGAAAGTTCGGTAAGCCATTGGCCCAGGAATCGGGTCGCCAGCGCATCGTTGAAATGAATCTGCTGTGCGGCCTTGCACGCGGCGGTGATGAGCGCGTCGGGCAAATACGCCGGCGTTGCGGTGGCGGGCGCGCCGGCATCGCGAAAGGTTTTGCTCAGATCCGGTCCCGGCAAGACGGATTGGGCCTGTGCGCCGCCGCCGTCGCCCAGGCTAGCCATGATCCGGTCGCCAGCCGCATCGAGCATGCCCTGCGCCAGCGTAGCCAGGCTGGGAGCGCGAAAGCCGATGGAAATTGTCATGCAATCGCCAATGGCTACGCCATCGTGGGCAATATGCGGCGGGAGGTACAGCATGTCGCCAGGATCGAGTATGTATTCGTGTTCGGCCCGGAAATTTTCCAGGATTTTAAGGGGCAGGCCAGGGGCGAGCGCCAGATCCTTCTGGCTGCTGATGCGCCAGCGCCGCTGCCCATGGGCCTGTAATAAAAAAACGTCGTAGCTGTCGAAATGCGGACCCACGCCGCCGCCATCGGAAGCGATGCTGATCATTGTATCGTCCAGGCGCGCGTCCGAGATAAAGCGAAAGCGGTGCATCAGTTCTGCTGTCGCGTCGTCGTGCAGATCGACGCTTTGCGCAAGCAAGGTCCAGTTTTCCCCGCGCGCCGCGGGCAAACGGTTAAAAGGGCCGTTTTTCATCTTCCAGCTGTTGCCATCACGCCATATCAGCCGGGATTCGACCTCGTCACGCCTGGCCAATTGCTTGATCTCGGCAATGGACAGCGAAGGCTTGAAATCAGGTATGGCCCGGCGTATCACCAGTGGCTTGCGTTGCCAATAGCGTTGCATGAATGTTTGCGGCGTAAGGTTGCCGAGCAGAGCGAGCGGGGTGTTGATATTCATGGATAGGCGGTTCGACTGTGTTTTGGATGCCGGATTGGTATTTGTGGCGGCACCTCTTGTGGGTGCCATATCAGGCATCATAAATACGTATTTTGCAATCGGTATAAAAAATCCAACGCTTCGCGGGGAGTGAGCTGGTCGGGATCGATGGCGGCCAGTTCGGATTTCAATGCAGAATCAGTCGTGCCGCCTTGCGTGTCGCCACCGGCCCCGCCGCCTTGATCATCGTTGTCAACCTTATCGGGGCTTTCCGGATTATTGACCGATGCGGCAAACAAATCGAGCTGCGGCGTGGGCGCGCCCTGCACTTCAAGCCGCGCCAGCTCCTGGCTGGCGCGACGTATGACGGCCGCCGGGATACCGGCTCGCTGTGCGACCTGGATCCCGTAGCTGCGGCTTGCCGGACCGGCTTGCACTTGATGCAGAAATATGACGCCCGATGCCGATTCAGCTGCGGCAAGGTGTACATTGGCGGCGGTCGGCATTTCGTCGGGCAGCCGGGTGATTTCAAAATAGTGTGTGGCAAACAGGGTCAGCGCCTGGTTGTGCGTCAACAGCCTGTGAGCGATTGACCAGGCCAGAGCCAGCCCGTCGTAGGTCGAGGTGCCGCGCCCTATTTCATCCATCAGCACCAGGCTTTGTGTCGTGCTCCCAGCCAGTATGGCGGCCGCTTCCGTCATTTCCATCATGAAGGTCGAGCGCCCGCCTGCCAAATCGTCGGCGGCGCCGATGCGGGTAAAAATGCGGTCGATCTGCCCAATGCGGGCGCGTTCGGCCGGTACAAAGCTGCCGATTCGGGCCAAGAGAACGATCAATGCAATTTGCCGCATATAGGTCGATTTGCCGCCCATATTGGGCCCAGTAATCAGTAACATTCGCCGTTGCGCAGTGAGGTCGCAATCGTTGGGCGTAAAACGTTCGATGCTATGTTCGACCACTGGGTGGCGGCCAGCTTCAATCAGAATTTCGCTTGCATCGCACAGGTCGGGGGCCGTCCAGTTGTTTTCCTGCGCGTGTTCGGCCAGTGAGGCCAGAGCATCGATTTCGGCGAGTGCCGCAGCGCACGAAGACAGCGCTGGCGCGTGCGTTGCGAGCTCATCGAGGATATTTTCGAATAGCCATTTTTCACGCGCGAGGCTGCGGTCCTTGGCCGAGAGCACCTTGTCTTCCCAGGCCTTCAGTTCCGGGGTGATATAGCGTTCCGCATTTTTCAGTGTTTGGCGGCGCCGGTAATCGGCGGGTACTTTTTCGGCCTGCCCGCGCGACACTTCAATATAAAAACCATGCACGCGATTGAATTCCACTCGCAAGGTGGTGATTCCGGTTCGTTCGCGTTCGCGTGCTTCGAGTTCCAGCAAAAACTCGCCGCTGTCGGTAGCCAGGCGGCGTAGCTCATCGAGCTCGGCGTCATAACCGTGGGCGACGACCCCTCCGTCGCGTATCAGCAAGGCCGGCTCGAGGTCGATGGCGTTGTGCAACATGATCAGGAGGTCGGGCGAAACGTTTAGTTGCGTCCTGAGATGAACCAGTCTTGGCGCAGGAGAAAAGCACCGGGCAATATCCTCCGCCATGGCCGGTAAAATAGCCAGTGCGTCGCGCAGGCTTGCCAGCTCGCGCGGGCGCACCGAGCGCATCGCCACGCGTGTGGCGATGCGCTCTATATCGGGGTAGCGGTTCAGCGCCTGTTGCAATGTGACGAGTGGCGCCGTGGCCTCCAGCATCGCGCTATTGGCCGGGTCGGCGGCCAGCAGCGCCGCAATTGTCTGCTGGCGTTCGAGCGCCGGCGCATTATCGCGTAAGGGATGATGCAGCCAGCGGTGCAGCAGTCGGCTGCCCATGGGCGTTTGGCAATGATCGACGGTGGAGAGCAGGGTGGGGCTTTCTTCCCCGCTTAAGGTTTCGCTGATTTCCAGATTTTTGCGTGTGACCGGGTCGAGCACGACATAGGAGCTGGCCTGATCGACCCGAATGGATTGAATGTGCGACAGCGCCTGAGACTGGGTGCGGCTGACGTAACGCAGTAATGCACCCGCCGCGCACACGGCGGCTGGCATATCGGCCAGACCGAAGCTGGCGACCGAATCTACGGCAAAGTGTTGCTGCAGCACCTTGCGCGCGGCGTCCAGTTCGAAGTGCCAGTCTGGAATCGGGCTTAGGGCCATGCCCGCATCGGCATGAGGCCTATTGCTCTCTGTGCATACCAGTTCGGCCGGCGCCACGCGATGCAGTTCGGAATCAAGCATTTCGGGCGTGCATTCTGTCGCTCGGAACTCGCCATTGGCCAGATTCATCCATGCCAGGCCGGCACGTTCAACCCTGTTGCGGCGCACGGTTATTGTGGCCGCTATCATGCGGTCGGCGCGGGCGGGCAGCAATGCATCGTCTGTGAGCGTGCCCGGCGTGACAATACGCACGATCTTGCGTTCTACCGGCCCCTTGCTGGCCGCGGGATCGCCAATCTGCTCGCAAATAGCGACCGACTCGCCCAGCGCCACCAACCGAGCCAGATACTGTTCCATGGCATGCACGGGCACGCCTGCCATGGGGATAGGTGCTCCATTGGAAGCGCCGCGTTTGGTCAGGGTAAGATTTAGCAGGCGCGCGCCGCGCTCAGCGTCGCCGTAGAACATCTCGTAAAAATCTCCCATGCGATAAAGCAGCAGATGTGAACCCGCCTCGGCCTTCAGACGCAGATATTGCTGCATCATGGGAGTATGGTTTTCCATAGCTTTGTCGTTGCTATCTACCCCCTTTATCTTAGAAATTTTTACCACAATTCGAACCTCTTTCTTTCCAATCCGGAGCATCACTCTTTGCAGCATATGGCGCGGCGCCGTAGGTGGCAATCCGTTAGCCCGCACAATCATAGCGTGTCTGACATCGACTGCCAGCCCGCTTGCTCCCACTACTTTTTGAAGTGGCTCGGTGCAGGAGCGGATAATAGTGCTATCTTGACACATTATCCTTGCTGTCGAGCTGTCGAGCTGTCGAGCTGTCGAGCTGTCTATGTATTGTGCGAAAAAGAAAGGATTCGGGCTTAGACCTGTGTGCGACTATGGGGAGGGTGGAAATGCCGTTTAGGACTCGGTTTTTTCAAAGTATTTACGCGCGAATGTTTCTGGTGATTTGCGCCGTTGTCGTTCCTACCTTCGCCGGCCTGGGCTACTACGTTTATCGACAGCAAGACCGGTTGCAGGATATTGGTCTGGAAAATGCCAAACGCTATGTCGATCTAGAAGCGCGTTACGAAAATTGGTTGTTACAAAGTTCGCGAGAGACGCTCGAAACCATTGCCTCATCGCCGGTCATCGAGGATGGCAACTGGACGCGTTGCCAGCCCTATTTTTCGAAATTGCTGCAACAGCAGAAGCGATTCACCAATTTGGGCGTAGTGGGCCTTGACGGACGGGTCTTGTGCAGCGGCGTGTCCAAACCAGGTCAAGAAATGCCGTATCTGGGCGATCGTGCCTATTTCAAGCGTGCCCTGACCGAGCAAGGTTTTGTGCTTGGAAGTTTTGAACAAGGGCGCATTTCTGGGCAATCCACCATCGTGATCTCCACCTCCTTGCGCGATGGCGCGGGCGAGCCCAGGGCTGTTATCTTTGCCTCGCTGAAATTGTCTTCTTTGATCCGTTCCGGCGAAGTGACTTCTCCGGCGTCCGATGCCGGGCTGACGATTGTCGATCGAAATGGCATTGTACTTAACAGTACATCTGGGGGGGGCGCGCAGATTGGGCAGCGTTTTTGGGATGCCGGCATATTAAAGATCGCAAGTGCGAAGAGGAGCGGCGCGGGCGTCGTGCGGGCACCCGATGGAAAGCGGTGGCTAGTCAGTTATGCCCAGGTGGGCATAGGCGATGATCCGGGCGCACTGACGGTTTTGTATAAAAGCGCCGAGTCCTTGATGCTGGCGGGCATCAGTCATAACCTGTGGATAGGCATAATCGTCACCTTTATCCTCATGTTGATAGCGCTTGCTGCGGGCTGGGCCGGAACTCAGGTTTTTGTGGGCCGCAACATAGGGCAGCTGACACGGGCGGCCAAGCGATTGAAGAGGCGTCGATTCGATACCCGGATCGGCAGCCTGGTCAGGGGGTCGGAGTTTACGGAAATTGCGTCTTTGCTCGATGAAATGGCAGCCGAACTGGACGTACGCGAGAAGGATTGGCGGTTGTCTTTGCGGCGCCAGGAAGGCCAAAATGAGATTTTGCGGCGGATAGCCCAGGATGAAGACATGCGGGAAACGCTGACAGCGCTTCTCGCGTTCTCCGAAGAGCAGGTCGACGATATGGTAGCGTCTATCCAGCTTCTTGCTCCAGATAAGATAGTCGTGGAGTCTTGTATTGCGCCAAAAATGGCGGACACCTTTCGCAATGTGATAATTGGCGCCAAGATTGGTCCGCAGGCAGGGTCATGCGGCACCGCCATGCATGAAAAGCGGGTTGTGATTGTGGACGACATCGCCAGTGATCCGCTCTGGGTCGATTATCGAGACCTGGCGTTGAGTCATGGCCTGCGCGCCTGCTGGTCGCATCCGATTATTTCTTCCGGCGGTCGTGTCCTGGGATCGTTCGCCTTGTATTGCCGATATCCACGGTCGCCCAAGCCGCAAGAGTTGCACGTGGCACACATGATATCCGAACTGGCTGCGGTTGCCATTGAGCATAGCCGTATCGCCATGGCATTGACGCAGTCAGAAATCGAGTATCGGCTTCTGTTCGAACGCAATCCGAACCCGATGTGGGTGTGCGATGCGACGACGTCGCGGATCCTGGCTGTCAATGATCAGGCTATTATTCACTATGGTTACGGGCGCGACGAGTTTTTGCTGATGGATACTGCGCGGATCGCGCTTGCGGAACCGAGCTCCGGCGAGAACCCGGACGCGGGAGGGCAGGATCTGTATTCGGCGAATCGGGTGGTGCGCAGGCACCGCCGAAAAGACGGCAGCATTATTTTTGTGGAGGTGTCGCATTTTCCTCTCAACTTCAAAGGCTGCAATGCCAGACTGACGCTTGTCCATGATGTCACCGAACGAAAAGTCCTGACACAAAACATCCGCGAGCGCGACGAGTTATTCACGCTTTTGATGGACTCAACGGCCGAGGCGATTTTCGGTCTGGACATGGCAGGCCGTTGCACATTCGTCAATCACGCTTGCGAAACGCTCTTGGGCTACGAACGCTCCGAGTTGATCGGCCAGTCGATGCATGACTTGATTCATGGCCGGCATGAAGACGGAATACCCTACCCTGTTGACGATTGTCCTATCCGCAAGGCGCTGGGCAATGAGGTTCAAACTCATGTCGACAATGAGGTGTTATGGCGCAAAGACGGGACGGCGCTACCCGTTGAATATTGGGCTTATCCGATGCGTCGCGATGGCAGGTTGGTAGGGTCGATTGTGACCTTCCTGGATATTACTGAGCGTCGCCGGCAAGGCGACGCATTGATTTATCAGGTGACGCACGATAAGCTGACGGGCCTGTTTAATCGTGCTTTTATATCGTCGCGGATCAATGATGCGGTCGAGGCAAGCAAGGCAACGGGCGGGCATTTTTATGTTCTGGTGCTCGACCTTGACGGCTTTAAAGAAGTGAACGATTCATTGGGTCATGAGGCCGGCGATGTGTTGTTAAGGCAGGTCGGCGATCGCATAAAACTTTTTTTCGACTCCTGGGCGCTTACCGCCCGCGTGGGCGGAGACAAGTTTGCGGTGTATGTCGACGATTCGGCTCGCACGCGGACGATCGAACAAATTGTGGTCGATCTGTTGGCAGAGGTGAAAAAGCCGTTTCTTTTAAACGGTATCGAAATCCAGATTAGCGGCAGCATTGGCATCGTTCGCTATCCCGAAAACGGAGTTGGTATCAATGAATTGATGCGCAACGCCGACTCCGCCATGGACGAAGCCAAGCGGCTAGGCGTGGGCCATATGTTTTACGATATGTCCACGGATAGGCAGACGCCGAGCAAGATGTTGCTGATGACGCACTTGCGGCATGCACTAGAGCAGCAGGAATTCGTATTGCATTATCAGCCGAAAATTTGTCTGCAGGATCACAGTGTAGTGGGCGTCGAGGCGCTTATCCGATGGCAAAACGATGAGCATGGACTGCTCCACCCGTCGGAATTCATGCCGGTTGTTGAAATCAGCGACCTGATACATCCCTTGACGCTATGGGTCATTGAGGCGGCGGTGCACCAATGCAGCACGTGGCGTGAACATGGGCATGCTATTGCGGTGGCGGTGAATGTGTCAGCGCGCAACCTGCTCGACGTGCGCCTGCCCAAGGCCATTCAGGAAATTCTAACGCGCTATCGGCTTGACGCAAAATTTCTCGAGATAGAAATCACTGAAAGCTCGATCATGCCCGACCCGGGTCGGGCACGGTATGTATTGACTCGGATTCACGACATAGGCGTGCGCATTTCGATTGATGATTTTGGGACAGGCCATTCGTCGTTGGCCTACCTTCAGAAGCTGCCCGTCGACAGCCTCAAGATCGATCAGTCGTTTGTGACCGATATGGACAAACACAGCGAAGCGCGAGCCATCGTGGCCTCGATCATCGGCCTGGCGCACAACCTGGCGGTGTCTGTCATTGCGGAAGGGGTGCAAACCGACGAAGTTCTGCGACAACTGTCGGACTTGAAGTGTGATTGCGCACAGGGTTATTACATCGCCAGGCCCATGAGCGGCAGCGATATTGAGGCGTGGCTGCAAGATCGCCCGTCGTTGCGCCCTGCCACGGCTTAACTGTTTTGATGTGGCGGCAGCCCTTGTGGCTGCCATCATTAAAAATGCACCCAGGCCGCAAACCCAAGGGCCACGCCAGCCGCAGCTACGCCATATGACCCCCATTGCATCCACCTCTTTCGTGTCAGCAACGTGATCGCGGCCAGCGCGATGGCGACCTGTAGTGCCATCATGGCCTGCGCCCATCGATGATGTTGATGCATGAGAACTTCGGATGCTTTATCCCATTTACGGGACTGCGCTTCGAATTTTTCAGCCTCTTTTTTAATGGCTTCCTTTTCGGCGCGGTAACGGGCCGCATTGGCCTTGTATTTGTCGATGTTCAGGCCGGGTAAATCCATGGCCAGTTCGGCAAGATTTTGCCTATTCGATTTGGCCTGATAATAATTCCATTGGTCGCCCGCCTCTGTTTTCGTGATGGCCGCGTTATTTTTATTCATGGCCGCTTCGTTTTGTGTGGAGCCTACCTGGTAGCTGAACAGGGCGCCTACCGTAGCGAAGATCGCTGTCATGACGGCGAGGCGGCTTCCGAACGTGTCGCCGTGTTCATGACTGTTTTCTCCGACTCGCTCGATGTGCTCGTCGTGGAGTCCTTTTACTTCGAATTCTTCCGCCATGATTGCACGCTATTGTTTAAACTGGATTAAGAAAGAGGCCGGACGATGAATGGAATTCTACTCGTTAACGATAGGAGAGCTGATAGTTCGTCCGGGCAATACGTTTTTTTTGTTACTTGTTGTATTCTGGATCAACTGTGAACGCGAAAATGGCAGCCCTTGAGGCTGCCATCGATATTAGAAATGGAATGAGAAATAAATTTCAGGGGGTGTGCTGGTAATGAGAGTAAATAAATTAAAGCAGGTCATCAAAGATCGAAACTACGCGTCCAATGCCTGGCTGTCGATCCCTTCGTCGTGTGGCGCCGAGGTAGTGGCTCATTGCGGCTTCGATGCGGTGCCGGGCAACGACGCGGCCATTTTAAAGAATGGCTGTTTGCCGCAACTGTCTCATCTTGCGGGTACGCCCGCCAGTAGTCAAAGCGGCGGCTATTGAACATGGCCATCCAACTGGGTTGTATAGCCGACGACTTCACCGGCGCAACTGATTTAGCCAATAATCTGGTGCGCGCCGGCATGACCACGGTGCAAACGATAGGCGTGCCCGTCGATAGCATCGATACCGATGCGCAAGCGTTGGTCGTGTCCCTGAAGTCCCGGTCCATTCCCGCAAGCGACGCTGTCGCCCAATCCGTGGCGGCCGCCCGCTGGTTGCTGCAGCAAGGGGCAAGCCAGCTGTATTTTAAATATTGTTCTACCTTCGACAGCACTTCGGAGGGCAATATCGGCCCTGTCACCGACGCCTTGATGGATTTGACCGGTTGCGACTTTACCGTCGCGTGTCCGGCGTTTCCAGATAATGGACGCACGGTGTTCAAGGGATATTTGTTTGCCGGCGACGTGCTGCTTAACGAGTCGGGCATGCAGCATCACCCCATCACGCCCATGACAGACCCTAACCTGGTGCGTGTGTTGCAAGCTCAAACCCGGCGTAAAGTGGGTCTCATCGATTACTCCGTCGTGGTCAATGGGGTACGAGCCATTAATGAGCGCATAGACACGTTAAAGCGCGAGGGGGTCTCCATTGCAATTCTCGACGCAATATCCAATGACGATTTGCTGACATTGGGCCGCGCCTTGCATTCGCGGCCCTTGCTGACGGCCGGCTCGGGCCTGGCAATAGGCTTGCCGTCGAATTGGGGGATTGGGCCGTCGGTGGAGGCCACCCGGCTGGAAGCGCCTTGGGGCCGGGCCGCCATTATTTGCGGCAGTTGCTCAAGCGCTACCCGTGCGCAGGTGGGTTATTTTCTGAAGCACGGCGGGCAGGCCCTGGCGCTCGACCCACAGCGCCTGCTCGATGGCGAGGATCTGGTTCAGGCCGCTTTGGAATGGGTCAAAAGCCAAAGCCCCGAACATTCCGTCTTAATCTACACCACGGCCACGCCTGAGGCGGTCAAACACATACGGGCGCGCGCCGCAGCGGTAAACCACGATATGGACATCAGCGGGCAATTGGAACAAATCCTGGCCCGCATTGCCCGTGAGCTGCTCGCAATGGGAGTAGGCCGTTTGCTGGTGGCCGGCGGAGAAACTTCGGGCGCGGTCGTCCAGGCTCTGGGCATTGCGCAACTGCGCATCGGCCCGCAGATCGATCCCGGGGTACCCTGGTGTACGGCCTGGGTTCCGGCCTTTTCCAAGCGGATTCACCTATCGCTCAAATCAGGCAATTTCGGTTCGGTGGATTTTTTCCACAAAGCCTTTGCTCTGATCGATTAGCCAACCCATTTCACAAAGGCGCTTGCCATGCTCCGCTTTGCCGCAAACCTTAGCACCATGTATAACGAGTTCGATTTTCTTGATCGTTTCGGCGCTGCCGCGCATGACGCTTTCAAGGCGGTCGAATTTTTATTTCCCTATGCCTATGAAGCCGGCGAGATCAAAAAGCGCCTGGGTGATTACGGCCTTGATCTGGTGCTTTTCAATGCGGTGCCCGGGAATTGGGATGCGGGTGAACGCGGTTTGGCCTGCCTGCCTGGCCGGCAGCAAGAATGCCTGGACGGCGTGCAGCGGGCGCTTGACTACGCGGGTGTGCTGGGCACGCGTCAAGTACATCTGATGGCGGGCCTGGCGCCTCAAGGCGTGGCGAGGCTTGCCCTGCAAGATCAGTATCTGGATACGGTGCGCCGTGCGGCCGAATTGGCCGCATCCGCGGGCGTTGATGTGCTGCTCGAACCCATCAATACCATCGGTATGCCAGGATATTTCCTGAACACCCAGAAGCAGGCTCATGACGCGGTGCTTGCGTTGGGCTTGCCCAACGTCAAGGTGCAGATGGATTTGTACCATTGCCAGATTGTCGAGGGCGACGTATCGCGCAAACTGCGTACATACTGGCCTACCGGGCGGGTCGGGCATCTGCAGATCGCCGGCAACCCAGATCGCCACGAGCCTGACACGGGCGAGCTATCGTATGCTTACATCTTTTCGGTGTTGGAAGAACTGGGCTATGACGGATGGATTGGTTGTGAATATTTTCCGGCATCCCTGACTCGTGATAATCTAGCCTGGATCAGGCCCTATCTGACTGCCTGAGAACAGGTGCTGTGCTCATGCATACTCTTCACCGGTTTGTTCGGACCCGGCCGCGCCTGGCAGGCTCTATCGCAACAGGAATTTGCGTAGGTGTGGCGCTCCCGGCGCACTGGGGGCTCATTATGCGGATGTTGCTGGGCTGGAACGTGACGATATGGCTCTACCTCATGTTGATCAGCTGGCTGATGTTGCGCGCAAGCCAGCAAAGAGTGCGTGAAATTGCCGAGCAGGAAGACGAGGGCGCGGTGGCCGTTTTGGTGGTGATGTCGCTTGCGGCGATTGCCAGCGTCGCGGCGATCATTCTTGAACTATCCACGGCGAAGGCCTTGATGCTTCATAGCCGGCTGGCCCATTATGCCCTGACGGGCTCGACCATATTTGGCTCGTGGTGCTTGCTGGCCACCATTTTTACCCTTCATTATGCGCGGGTTTTTTATAGTTCACGCCATGACTCGCCGGCTCTGTGTTTCCCCGATAAAGAAAAAAATCCGAACTACTGGGACTTTCTCTATTTTTCGTTCACGATAGCGGTCGCTGCCCAGACTTCTGATGTGCTGGTGATGACGCGATCATTGCGCAAGACAGTGTTGGCTCAATCCGTGCTCAGTTTTTTGTTCAATGCGGCAATCCTGGGGTTGTCCATAAATATTGCTGCGAGTGTCGTGGGAGGGTAAACGCGAAAAGGCCAGACTTGCCGGAGAGCTCAGATCGCGTCGGGCAAGCTAAGGAATACAGTACCATGCGGGGGTGCCCCACCTTGGTGGCGCGGAGGAAGTTGTGGGATCGTATTTGCAGGCGCTGATCGATTATTTTTCAATTCATCCGTATCTGGCCATGGCTGGTGTTTTTGCCGCCTCCTTACTTGAGGCGGTTGCGGTTATCGGCACCATAGTCCCGGGCAGTTCAATCGTATTCGCAGGTGGCGTGCTCATAGGTCTTAACGCGCTTGACCTAGGGTGGACGATGGCTCTTGCCATTGGCGGCGCGATTCTGGGCGACGGTTTGAGTTATTGGCTGGGCCACCATTATCGTACGTCGATATCGACAGTCTGGCCGATGAAGAATCATCCCGAATTGCTTGCGCGCGGCCAGGAGTATTTCACCAGAAACGGCGGCAAGAGCGTGTTTTTTGGCCGATTTCTGGGGCCCGTGCGCGCCATCGTGCCGGTGACGGCAGGTATAGCTGGCATGTCTGTGCCCCATTTTTTTCTTATGAATGTGTTGTCAGCCGTGGCCTGGGCGGCCGCCCATATCATTCCGGGCGCACTGTTTGGAGCGTCGCTGCAAATTGCGGGGGCGGTAAGTTCTCGTTTGCTTATCTTGCTGCTTCTTATTGCCGCATTTTTATGGGTGGTGGTCAAGTGTGCGAAATTTGCCCACACCTACGGCTGGGCTCGCGTTAAATCCTTGCGTGATCGCATGGTGCTGGACGCCCGCAGCAAAAAAGGTATCGTTTCGCGTACGATCCTGTCGCTGTTCGATCCCGCCAAAGCCGAGTCTCAGGCTTTGCTTTTTTCTGCTTTTCTTCTGGTGGGCGGCAGTTGGCTATTTTTGGGCACAGTGAAAGGCATTATTTCCAATAACGCTCTGATTCGGTTCGATCAAACAGTCTATATTTTCCTGCAAGAGCTGCGCACACGGTGGGGAGACAGCTTCATGGTGGCCGTCGCTGAAGTGGGCGGGCCTGCTGGAACAGCGTTGCTGGTGCTCGTGGTGTCTTTGCTTCTTGCGTTCAGACGTCGTTGGCGCACTCTGACATACTGGGTGGCTGCGGCCGGCTTTGGCGAGATTCTTGTCTGGACGCTGAAATATACGTTGAATCGTGTCAGTCCAGATAATGTATATACCGGCGTTGATCAACTCTCCTTTCCAGGAGCACACGCCACGTTGAGCATTGTGGTGTATGGCTTTCTCGCATTTTTACTCGGACGTGGAAAATCCGACAAGGAAAAAATCGCGATTACTCTGGTGGCTGCGATACTGATTGCGCTGCTTGAATTTTCCGGGCTTTATTTGGGAGTGCGCTGGTTTTCGAATGTATTGGGGGGCCTGAGTCTGGGTTTGATCTGGTTGGCATTGCTCAGTATTGCCTATATTCATCACTTGCCCGTCGAGCGCTTGCGCACATGGCCGTTTTCGCTGGCGATTGTGCTGGTTCTGGGGCTGTCTGGCAGCTTCTATATTGGGCCGAGGCATGACGCCGATGTTAAACGCTATGCCTATCGGCCTCAGATCGCAACCATGTCGCAGGCGGCCTGGGTGGATGGTGGATGGCGCCTGTTGCCCTTCGCGCGTTCGGAGTTAAGCGGCGAATTCGAAGAGCCTTTGTCGGTTCAGTGGGCCGGGTCGGCGGAGCAAATCGGCCGTACGATGATGCAAGCTGGCTGGCAAACGCCTGAACCGTGGGGGTCGAAAGCCAGCTTGCTGTGGCTTTTGCCCAATACCTCCAGCACGGAGATCCCGGTATTGCCAAAATTCGACTACGGCCGTGAACAAAAAATCACCTTAACCAAAGCTATCGGTTCGCAGCAGCGGATCGTGCTTCGACTCTGGCGGTTTCGTTATCTGATAGAGACTGCGCAGAGAGGCGCGACGCAACCACTTTGGAGCGGCATGGTCACGATTGAACATTTACAGCATCCATTAGGCATGGTCACCATTGCAAAAACCCAGGACGATTTCACCCGGCCTCAGCAGATCTTGCGCAAGGATTTGCTGGGCCGGCATGTATCTGTTCTGGAGCGTGCCCGCCGGGGCATTACCATTTTGCTGGTTTGGCCATAGAAGGCTGGTGCAATACGACAAGTGGCAGGCTTGTAAGTAACTGGAAAAGGAGCTCGGGTAATGGCGAGGACGCACAAGATCGTAAGTCTGATTGGCGCTCCGACCGATGTGGGAGCCAGCCGTCGCGGATCCAGCATGGGCCCGGAGGCGCTGCGCGTGGCAGGTATCGCCAAGGCGCTCGACCGCCTTGGCCTGCCGGTGCGCGATTGCGGCAATATCAGCGGCCCGGCCAATCCCTGCCTGGCTCCGGTCAATGGCTTTCGTCATCTGACTGAAGTCGTGCAATGGAATCAACTGCTGCATGACGCTGTTTATACAGAGTTGGTAGAGGGCCGTTTACCTTTGGTTCTAGGCGGCGATCATTGTCTGGGTATAGGCTCGATTAGTGCAGTGGCCCGCTACTGTCGCGAGCGGGGCCGGGCGTTGCGAGTGCTATGGCTGGATGCACATGTCGACTTCAATACGGCTGCCATCACACCCACCGGCAATATCCACGGGATGCCGGTGGCCTGTCTGTGCGGTTACGGCCCGGAAAGGCTCGTACAGATGGGTGGGCACGTTCCGATTCTGTCGTCCGAGCAGATTCGTCAGATCGGTATCCGTAGCGTTGACGAGGGCGAAAAGAGGCTGGTGCATGAGGCTGGCATCGAAGTGTTTGACATGCGCGCAGTAGACGAACTCGGCATGCGTCAGGTCATGCAGTCGGCGCTGCGTGATGTTGATGGTAACGTGCACCTGCATGTCAGCTTTGACGTGGACTTTCTCGATCCGGGCATTGCCCCAGGTGTGGCAACGACGGTACGTGGCGGGCCCACTTATCGCGAGGCTCAGTTGTGCATGGAAATGCTGGCCGATACCGCAGGCCTGTCGTCGCTGGATATTGTGGAGCTCAATCCGGCGTTTGATGTACGCAACCAGACCGCCGAGCTTGCCGTCGATTTGATCGGAAGCCTGTTTGGTAAAAGCACGCTGATACATCGTTGATGGGGGATGGCACCCACGCGGGGGGGGGCCAAACATCCTCGGTATTACACAGCCATCCTAGGGCATTTTCGGTTGAAGTGTTTACGGAACTGAACGTGTTTCGCGTCGCTATTTTTTTAGCCGTTAGGAGTGGGGGCAGCGGGTGGGGTCATCGTTTAGGGTTGGGGCATTCTATCTATAAACACGCCGCAGGGTCTATAAACACGCCGCAGGGCGAGGGGTGGGTACCGGTCCGGTCCGTCCAGCGGTCGTGGCGCGTCGCGCCCCGACTGCCCGGGTCTGCCTCGTCCAGGCGGGCGCCGGGCGAACTCACTACGCCT
>SCRC01000061.1 GCA_004297945.1 Candidimonas sp.
CTAACTACGTAAAGCATCAAGGAAGTGAAGTTTCTGCCTACCAAAAACTCCATTCAGATTACCAGTTGGCGCTATTCTAACAATACCCCGCTGCTTGCGGCGGGGTTCTTTATTTTCACTGCTGAATTAATTATGCACGTTGTCAGCATTGTGTGATCAAAGATAGTGCGGCCCAGGTTTCGCATTTGCGTTCAATTCAACATGGAATGAGCCAAGTCGTCCATTATCATTTAAGCTTAAACTATTTGAAAGTGACTGTTTACTTTTGCAGACAGGTTCTGCTGTTATGGTTTTATTTATTTTGTTCTGCTTATTTTTGAGGTATTTCTTATCGTGGCTCAGAAGGGAAAAGTTAAGTGGTTCAATGCCGGCAAGGGTTTTGGTTTTATTACGCCCGACGCTGGCGGTGCGGATGTCTTTGCGCATTTTTCTGCTATAGAGGGCCGTGGCTATCGTAGCTTGATCGAGGGCCAGGGGGTCGAGTTTGAAGTCAAGAAGGCTTCAAAAGGGCCTGAGGCAGTTGAGATCCGTCCCTTGTAATTAAGGGTATGCTGTAGTTGTAGCGGCAGCCCTCGTGGCTGCCGTTTTTATTGGCACAACAAATCGCTTACTCCAAAATGCCCACAAGTCATTCACGGAATATACATAAGTTATCCACAACTTATTCACAGAGTTATTACTTTGGTGTATAGCGTTTTATTTTTCGTTCATCTATTGTGTTTCACGTGAAACATTTAAATGTGGGTTTGCTGCTCGTCTTTTTCGTATCTTGCTCGGCACGTATACGGCTTGGCCGCGGCAATCCGTTTGTGCTACCGGTACGCCTCGGCCGTGTTTTTTGTCGGCCGGCGTTTTTTTCGGAATCAGTATTTGCCTGGGGCCGCCGAGTTATCGAAGCTCTTGGTAATAAGCCCAATTAAGGTGCTTGCGTTTGTGTGCAGATAATTTCGTTCTGGGCTCGGGCCGGTTCATGGAGTCTAAAATATCCGTGAACTTTCTTCGCGTTTCGTTATTACGACTTATTGGTATTTATTGCGCTGACGTGCGCTATCGCTGCATACTCTCGATGCATTCGAGCACGTGCTAGGCTTAGGAATGGTATTGTTTGCCTTTTGCGTACGGCCCTGATGATAGGGCGATCGTTTTGGCGTTGGCTAGCAGGCTTTAGCCGGTTGTGGCCTGCCGTGCTTATCTTCCCATTCTATGGGCCACTATGTAGTTCTTGGTGGTGGCAAGTAAATCCGTGGACGTTCGTGTTTATGGCGGGTTTCGTCCGTCCCTTGTGTCGACGCCTTTTATTGCAGCTATGTTTCACGTGAAACATAGCCAACGCTTACAAACTAGACGATGTTTCACGTGAAACAGTCATTGGATCGAAAGGTATAATACCTGCAGCTCCGCGTTTAAACTAAGCAGAAAATGATTTATCCAGATGTCTTTGATGTGATTGTTATTGGTGGTGGCCACGCAGGCACCGAAGCCGCCTTGGCTGCGGCGCGTACCGGTGCGTCAACGCTGTTGTTAACGCACAATATGGAAACCCTGGGGCAAATGTCCTGCAACCCATCTATTGGCGGCATTGGTAAAGGTCACCTGGTTAAAGAGATTGATGCAATGGGCGGCGCTATGGCCCTTGCCACCGACCAGGCGGGCATACAATTTCGGATTCTCAATCGTTCCAAGGGGCCCGCTGTTCGCGCGACTAGGGCTCAAGCCGACCGGTCCTTATACCGGCGCGCGATTCGAACCGCATTGCAAAATCAGAAAAATCTAACAATATTTCAGCAGTCTGTAGAAGACCTGATGCTCGAAGGCGATCGGGTTTGCGGCGCCGTAACCCAGATAGGCGTGAAGTTTAAAGGCAAAACGGTGGTGCTGACCGCGGGCACCTTTTTGAACGGCTTGATCCACGTTGGACTAAACCACTATTCGGCTGGCCGTGCGGGCGATCCGCCGGCCATCACTCTTGGCCAGCGTCTTAAAGAGCTGAAGTTGCCGCAAGGCCGTCTGAAAACGGGGACGCCACCTCGTATTGACGCGCGATCCATCAATTTTGACCGGACAGAAATACAGGTGGGGGACCTTGACCCGATGCCGGTATTTTCTTATATGGGCCAAGCGGCGATGCATCCCGGGCAATTACCGTGCTGGATTACGCATACTAATCAACGAACGCACGATATCATTCGCGCCGGCTTGGACCGATCGCCGTTATATAGTGGTGTGATAGAGGGGGTCGGTCCCCGCTACTGTCCATCAATCGAAGACAAGATCCATCGCTTTGCCGATAAAGACAGCCATCAGGTTTTTCTCGAGCCCGAGGGGCTGTCAACGAACGAGATTTATCCCAACGGCGTTTCGACCAGCCTGCCATTTGATGTGCAGCTAGCCTTGTTAAGAACCTTGCCCGGCTTGGAAAATGCGCTCATCATGCGCCCAGGCTACGCAATCGAGTACGACTATTTTGATCCTCGCGCGCTCGACGCCAGCCTGGAAACCCGAGCCATCAAGGGCTTGTTCTTCGCCGGGCAAATCAATGGTACGACGGGGTATGAAGAGGCTGCCGCCCAGGGACTTTTGGCGGGCCTGAATGCGGCACGCAAAGTAAAAGGTGAAGACGCCTGGGCACCAAAACGTAATCAAGCGTATCTAGGTGTAATGGTTGATGACTTAGTAACGCGAGGAGTTGCCGAACCCTACCGTATGTTTACATCCCGCGCCGAATACCGTTTAAGCTTGCGTGAAGATAACGCGGACATGCGCCTGACCGATGATGGACGGCGCATGGGTCTCGTCGATAACGCGCGTTGGGATCATTTCAATCGCAAGCGCGACGTGGTCGCGTGCGAGGTGGAGCGACTAAAGTCGGTGTGGGTCAATCCCAAGACACTCGAAGCACAGACCGCCGAGGCGCTTCTGGGTAAGCAAGTAGAGCGTGAGTATTCCCTGGCCGACTTGCTCAAGCGCCCGGAAGTCAGCTATCGCCGGCTAATGGCAACGCAAACCGTCGCGGGACAAACCCTGGCTGGCCCAGCGGTTCTAGACGACGTTGCGGCCGAGCAGGTTGAAATCCAGGTGAAATACGCGGGCTATGTAACCCGCCAGCAAGCCGAAGTGGAAAAACAGGCGAGTCATGAGCAGCAGGCCATCCCTTCCGAAATGGATTACGACGCTGTTACCAGCTTGTCCATAGAGGTGCGCCAGCGGCTCAAGGCCAGTCGACCGCAGACGGTGGGACAGGCCAGCCGCATTTCGGGCATCACGCCGGCGGCGATGTCTCTGTTGTTGGTGCATATCAAGCGCCTGCAGTACGGCAAGAAAGCAGCCTGATGGCGGCGCAGCCAAGCCTGATCGAACGGCTAGATGAAGCCGCCCGCGCGATGGGCCAGGCGCTTGATGCGGCGCAGCTACAGGCCTTGCTCGACTACATGGCTCAGATGCAACGCTGGAATAAGGCCTATAACCTGACCGCGTTGCGCAGCGATGAGCAAATACTGGTGCAGCATCTGTTTGACAGTCTGTCTGTGGTGGGTCCGATACGCGCAGCGCTCGGCGCGCGCGGCGCCGCCGACGCCCTGATCGTCGATGTAGGATCTGGGGCTGGCTTGCCTGGCGTCGTGTTGGCGATAGCGTGTCCACGTTGGCAAGTGCATTGCATAGATGCGGTGGAAAAGAAAACGGCGTTCGTGCGCCAGGTATCGGGAATGCTGCGCTTGCCTAACCTGCATGCGGCCCATGCGCGCGTCGAAAAGCTTGAACCGATTCAGGCGGACATCGTGGTGTCGCGCGCCTTTGCTTCCCTGGCCGACTTTGCGGTATTGGCGGGCAGGCATGCCGCCGATGGCGCGAGTTTGCTGGCCATGAAAGGCCATGATCCGCAGGACGAACAACAGGCGCTTGCGCAGAGCACCGACTGGCGCGTTGCGCGGGTCGAACCGTTGACAGTGCCCGAATTGAATGCCCAGCGCTGCCTGGTTTGGTTGACTCGAGCCCAAGGAAACCCATGAACCCTCCCGTTACACGCAAACCCGCCCAGGTATTTTGCATCGCCAACCAAAAGGGCGGCGTTGGTAAAACGACCACTGCCATCAATCTTGCGGCCGCCTTGTCTACACACGGCAAGCGCGTGCTGCTCATTGACCTCGATCCGCAAGGCAACGCCACCATGGGCAGCGGCATCAACAAGAATACCGTTGAGAAAAACCTGTATCAGGTTCTGATCGGAACGGCGACCATTGCCCAGGCCCGAGTCCGTTCCGAGGCAGGCGCTTACGATGTATTACCTGCCAATCGGGAGCTCTCGGGTGCTGAGATCGACCTGGTTCAGATGGACGATCGCGAGCAACAGCTCAAGCAGGCAATCGACCTGATCATCGCCGACTATGACTTCATTCTGATCGATTGTCCGCCAACACTGTCGTTGCTGACCTTGAATGGTCTGGCCTCGGCTCACGGCGTGATTATCCCCATGCAATGCGAATATTTCGCGCTCGAAGGTTTGTCGGATCTGGTCAATACCGTTAAGCGCGTACACCGCAATATCAATCCCGAGCTGCACCTGATCGGTTTGTTGCGGGTCATGTTCGATCCGCGTGTAACCCTGCAACAGCAGGTGTCTGCGCAAATCGAAACGCATTTCGGTGACAAGGTGTTCAAGTCTATCGTGCCGCGCAATGTGCGTTTGGCTGAAGCGCCCAGCCATGGTTTGCCAGGCATTGTTTACGACAAGAACTCACGCGGCGCCAAAGCCTATATTGAATTTGGCAATGAATTGATCAAACGCATCAAACAAGAGGCCGCACAGGCTGGCTCCTGATTGCCAGAGCAGTGCAATGTAAAGGAAGAAACGCAATGGCTACAAAAAAACCTAAAGGACTGGGGCGCGGCCTGGAAGCCTTGCTGGGCGCAGACGCCAGCGCAATCGGCGACCTGGGCAAAGCGGGCGAGGACGAGCGCGGCACGCCATCGACACTTAGTCTGAAAAAGTTGCGTGCGGGCAAGTACCAGCCGCGCACACGCATGGATGAAGGCGCCTTGAATGAATTGGCGGAGTCCATTCGTACTCAGGGCATCATGCAGCCCATACTGGTTCGACCCTTGGACGGCAGCGCGCAGTACGAAATCATTGCCGGCGAACGGCGCTTTCGCGCGGCTCAATTGGCCGGCCTGACCGAGGTGCCTGTGCTGGTGCGCGACGTGCCCGACGAAAGTGCCGCAGTTATGGCCTTGATCGAAAATATTCAGCGCGAGGATTTGAATCCGCTGGAGGAAGCACATGGCGTGCGTCGGCTGCTCGACGAGTTCGGTCTGACCCACGATCAGGCGGCCCAGGCAATTGGGCGCTCGCGGTCGGCCACCAGCAACCTGTTGCGCCTCCTTAATTTGACGGGGCCCGTGCAAACCATGCTGCTGGCCGGAGACATCGATATGGGTCATGCGCGGGCCTTGCTTGCCACGGAAGCTGCCGCGCAGATACTCTTGGCCAACGAGGTTATCGCCAAGCGCTTGTCGGTGCGTGAAACCGAAAACCTCGTGGGGCGTTCCTTGCGCGAGGCCGAGGAAGGCCAGGCGACCAAAGCGCCGCGCAAGACGGTCGGCCGGTCAGGCGACCTCAAACGGCTGGAACAGGCCTTGTCGGATCATTTGGGCACGCGTGTGACGCTCAAAGTCGGTGCTAAAAGCCGTGGGCAGATCGTCATTGATTTCCATGGCTGGGAGCATCTGAATTCCTTGCTTGAGCGCCAGGGGCTGTCTGGCGTGGTCGACGCGTAAGAGGCCTGCGCGGCCGCGCATGGTTTTGCTGGTGTACCTCAAAAATATTAGCGGGCGTCTGCACGAGGCGTTGCGGAATATCGATGGCAGCCACAAGGGCTGCCGCTACAGCTGCCGCTACATGCCGCTACATGTCGCCACATGCCGCCACATGCCGCCACATGCCGCCGCATGCCGCCGCATGCCGCCGCATGCCGCTACAAAAACATTTTCGTGAATAATGTAGCGCCACCCCTTGTGGGTGGCACAACCTTGCAAACATCGCTACCTCCCAATTCGGGGCTCTCCAATTTGACAAGCTATTAAAAAGTCAGCATAATTCGCAGTTCTCTTTTGGTGGGGTGCCCGAGTGGTTAAAGGGGGCAGACTGTAAATCTGTTGACCTTGCGTCTACGTTGGTTCGAATCCAACCCCCACCACCAGAAGTGACAAGCAAAACGAACATATAGCGGAACGAACAGAATCCCCTGCGGGTGTAGCTCAATGGTAGAGCAGAAGCCTTCCAAGCTTACGACGAGGGTTCGATTCCCTTCACCCGCTCCAGTTTTCGAATCTCGCCCAATAGGGCGGGTTGCAACACAGCGCTTTGCCCATGTGGCTCAGTGGTAGAGCACTCCCTTGGTAAGGGAGAGGTCACGCGTTCGATCCGCGTCATGGGCACCACACTTTTATTATTGATAGATCTCTATTCCACAGTCAGGAGTCAGCCATGGCAAAAGGCAAATTTGAACGGACCAAACCGCACGTCAACGTAGGGACGATCGGGCACGTGGACCACGGCAAGACGACGCTGACGGCGGCGATCACGACGGTGCTGGCGGCGGCGTT
>SCRC01000062.1 GCA_004297945.1 Candidimonas sp.
CCAGATGGAACGCGCTGGTGCGCTATATCGTCGAAAAAATAATGGCCGCCAACACCGAAAAGCCCACCAACGCGGCTACGCGACCAGCCTTGGCAACAGGCTAACAGAGGGATTTAGGATCAATCTATTGTCAAAATCGTCGCGCCCGTGGTTTTACGCCCGGCCAAGGCCTGTTGAGCCGCGCCGGCATCGCTTAATGCGAAACGCTGGCCAATACGCACCTTGATCTTCTTTTTGACGATCAAGCCAAAAAGCTCATCGGCGGCAGCCTTGAGCTTCTCATGTGTCGCCACATGAGTGCCCAAGGTTGGACGAGTAACGAACAACGATCCTTTGGACGACAGTATCCCAAGATTGACGCCTTCGACGGCCCCGGATGCATTGCCAAAGCTCACCATCAGGCCACGCGGCTGTAGACAGTCGAGCGATGCGAGCCAGGTATCCTTGCCCACGCCGTCGTACACCACGGGAACTTTTTTCCCACCCGTCAGTTCGAGAACCCGCTCGACCACATTCTCGCGCGAATAATCGATAACTTTCCAGGCGCCATTGGCCAGCGCCAGCGCCGTTTTTTCCGGGCTGGATGCGGTCCCGATCAACTTGACCCCCAACGCTTTGGCCCATTGGCACGCAATCAGGCCAACTCCGCCAGCGGCGGCGTGAAACAAAATAGTTTCATTGCCTTGCAGCCGATAGGTTTGCCGAAACAAATATTGCACGGTCAGCCCTTTTAGCATGGCGGCTGCAGCGTCTTCGAAACTGATCGAAGCGGGGATGCGCACGACCTGATGCGCGGGCACGTTACGCGCTTCGGCATAAGCGCCTATCGGGCTTTGGCCGTAGGCTACGCGATCACCCACTTTAAGATGCTTGACCTCGGCGCCCACCGCTTCAACCACTCCGGCTGCCTCGGCCCCCAGGCCATGAGGCAGCGGGTGCGGGTATAGCCCTGTTCTAAAATAGATATCGACGAAGTTCAACCCTATCGCCTTTTGCCGTATCGTAACCTCGTTTTTTTGCGGGGCAGGCAACGGAACTGTCACGAATTTCAACACTTCCGCGCCCCCGTGTTGTTCGATACGTATTGCTTTCGTTTGGCTTTCCAAAATAGACTCCTGGTTCAGATACGGTAAACAGATCGATTTCGTACAGTTTAATTTGAGATAACTAAGCGTAAATTTTGTAGAGACAGGCCTTGTGCCTGTCATCTATGCAATATACCGTACCGTCTTGTTCTGCAACGGCCCTGGCACCCACTAGGGGTGCCGCTACAAAAAACGCGATAGCAACACGGCTATTCTTGCGCGATCAACTTGGCGATGGCTCGGCCGACATCGGAGGTGCTGGCCGACCCTTTCATGTCGGGGGTGCGCGGCCCTTGTTCGAGCACCGTTTCTATCGCCTTCACTACGGCCTTCGATGCATCAGGATAGCCCAGAAAGTCCAGCATCAACGCACCACTCCATATCTGCCCAACGGGATTGGCAACGCCTTTCCCTGCGATATCGGGAGCCGAGCCATGCACGGGCTCGAACAAAGAGGGAAACAAGCGTTCCGGATTAAGGTTGGCCGATGGCGCAATGCCTATGGTACCCGCGCAGGCCGGCCCCAGGTCAGACAAAATATCGCCAAACAAATTGGATGCCACCACGACATCGAACCGATCCGGGTGCAGAACAAAATTGGCGCACAGAATGTCAATATGATATTTGTCCCAGCGCACATCGGGGTATTGCCCGGCCATCTCGGCAACGCGTTCATCCCACCAGGGCATCGAGATAGAAATCCCATTGGACTTGGTCGCTGCGGTCAGATGCTTACCGCGTTTTTTTGCCAGATCGAACGCGAACTTAAGGACGCGGTCGGCACCCACGCGCGTAAAAACGCTTTCCTGGATCACGACTTCCCGCGCGGTGCCTTCGAACAGGCGTCCGCCGCTATTGGAGTATTCGCCCTCGGTATTTTCTCGCACGATATAAAAATCAATATCGCCGGGTTTGCGATCAGCCAGCGGCGACTTGACGCCAGGCATAAGCCGCACCGGGCGCAAGTTGATGTACTGATCGAATTCACGGCGGAATTTGAATAAAGACTCCCACAAGGCAATGTGATCGGGCACCGCTTCGGGCCACCCGATGGCGCCAAAGAATATCGCTTCATGGCCGCCTATACGATCTTTCCAATCGGCGGGCATCATGCGCCCATGACGGGCGTAATAATCACAGCTCCAATCCAGTTCGTCCCATTCGAACGCAATACCAAAGCGGTCAGCCACAGCGTCAAGAACGCGAATGCCTTCAGGCATGACTTCCTTGCCTATGCCGTCACCGGCAATCACGGCTATTTTGTGAGATTTCGACACTTCCATTTCTCCTGCAATCAGATTGAGCGTTAAATCACGCCCTTCAATAACCGTGCTCGCGAGACACCCGCCCCGAAATCGGCAGGCCTTGCTTCAGTTTGCCTATTTTATTGACAATTTGATTAACCGCATCTTCACGCAAAGTGATCGCCGAAATATGCGGCGTCACCGTTATGGCCGGGTGCTTCCAGAATGGATGGCTTTGCGGCAGGGGTTCGCTCCGGAATACATCGAGCAAGGCTCCCGCAAACCGCCCGCTAGCCAGGAGGTCGAGTAAATCCTGCTCCACCAGATGCTGTCCGCGAGCGACATTGATGAGATAGGCCTGCGGCATGAGCCGCTCAAGGTTTTCCCGGTTCAGTATGCTGTCTGTTTCGGGCGTCAGGGGCAAAAGGTTCACCAGCACTCGCGTACGTGCCAGGAACGCCGGCAGTTGCTCGGCACCGACGTACACCTGGGCGCCTGGAATCTCTCTGGCGCGTCGGGCCCATCCAGCCACCGGATAGCCCAGTCGCACCACCGCCCGAGCCACCCTTTCGCCAATTACGCCCAAGCCCATCACGCCGACAGGCCAGTGCGAACGATTTACAGGTGGCAAACCCGACCACTCGCCTGCCCGTTGTTGAGCCTCGTAGGCGGAAAATTCACGGGATGCTCGCAAAAGCCCGTACACGACATACTCGACCATCTGCTCGGCCATACCAGCGTCCTCAAGGCGCACAATAGGCAAGTCTGCGGGCAGTTCGGGCAACCCTACCAGGCTATCGATTCCGGCCCCCAGATTGAATACCGCCCGCAGCCGTGTCTCACGCACAAATAAGGTCGGCGCAGGTCGCCAAACGATCGCATAGTCGGCGCCGACAGGTTCGCCTGAATCGTCCCAGGGGAAAAATAGCGTATCAGGCAGCGAGCCTTCGAACGCCTTGCACCACTCAACGGAGCCATGCCAGGAATCCGTTGCCACAATGATTTTAGTCCCCACACCCATGCAATTTACCCTCAATGACATTGAATCGGATTTCACCGGCCCTCCCCTGCAACCAGGGCCAAACAGCAGCAAGTGTAATAGCAGGCATTTGCCAATGCACGCGTAGCGTGTCGCCCAACACTGTAAAATCCGGCACGCGGTAAAATTGCTTTCTTTATCGAACTGATGACAAGTCATGGCCGGACACAGTAAATGGGCGAATATCCAGCACCGCAAGGGTCGCCAAGATGCCAAACGAGGCAAACTCTGGACAAAAGTAATCCGTGAAATCACGGTAGCAGCGCGCGCCGGCGGCGCCGACCCCGACATCAACCCGCGCCTGCGTCTGGCCTGGGACAAGGCTACTGCGGTCAACATGCCCAAGGACAACATCCAACGCGCCATTCAACGAGGTGCGGGCGGCGTCGATGGCGCCAACTACGAAGAGATCCGCTACGAAGGGTACGGGCCAGGCGGGGCCGCCGTCATTGTCGATTGCATGACCGATAATCGCATACGTACAGTCGCCGATGTGCGCCACGTTTTCTCCAAAAACGGCGGCAATCTGGGGCAGGAAGGCTCGGTGGGGTTTCTCTTCAACCACTGCGGCCAGTTTCTGTTTGCCCCCGGCACCTCTGAAGAACAGGTCATGGAGGCGGCGCTCGATGCCGGCGCCGAAGATATACAGGCCGATGACGAAGGCGTCATCGAAGTTATTTGCCCCGCCGCCAGCTATGCTGCCGTCAAGGCAGCCTTCGACGCGGCAAACCTTAGTCCCGAAGTTCAGGGCATCGTCATGAAAGCACTCAGCGATACGGAATTGACCAGCGATGACGCAGTAAAAATGCAAAAACTGCTCGATGCCCTCGAAGGACTCGACGATGTCCAGGACGTCTATACGTCGGCCATTCTCGACGAGTCCGAATGAGAGGCGCACGCACCCCTGGGCTCGGCCATGGCCGCCGTTCTAATCCTGTTATAAAAGCAGCGTCATCCCAAATCCGGAAATCATGAAACTTCTCGTAATCGGCAGCGGGGGTCGTGAACATGCCCTGGCCTGGCGGCTGGCGCAATCGCCGCGTGTTCAAAAAGTGTTTGTTGCACCCGGCAACGCAGGCACGGCCCAAAACGAACACCTGCAAAATATCGCGCTCACACACATCGATGAACTCGCCGCATTCGCCAAAAAGGAAGGCGTAGCCCTCACCGTGGTGGGCCCGGAAGCGCCCCTGGCCGCAGGCATCGTCGACGCGTTTCGCGCGGCTGGCCTGAAAATTTTCGGCCCCACACAGGCTGCAGCGCAACTGGAAAGCTCCAAAGACTTCGCCAAGGCCTTTATGGTGCGCCACCACATCCCGACAGGGGCTTACCGGACGTTTACCGAACCCGAGCCCGCCAAAGCGTATATAAGCGCCCAAGGCGCGCCAATTGTGGTCAAGGCCGACGGACTGGCCGCCGGCAAAGGGGTCGTTGTCGCAACCAGCATCGACGAGGCACATCGGGCCGTCGACATGATGCTGGGCCAAGAGGTACTTAGCACTGCGGGTGCGCGTGTGGTCGTCGAGGAATTCCTGGACGGCGAGGAAGCCAGTTTTATTGCAATGTGCGACGGCAATCATGTGCTGGCGCTGGCCACCAGCCAGGATCACAAGCGTCTGCTGGATAATGATCAAGGCCCTAACACCGGCGGCATGGGTGCCTATTCGCCCGCGCCGATTGTCACACCAGCGTTGCACAACCGCATCATGCGTGAAATTATTCTGCCCACCGTACACGGTATGGGCAAAGACGGCATCCCCTACACCGGATTCCTCTATGCCGGCCTGATGATCGGACAAGGCCCCGATTCAAGTCGTCCCGTCAAGGTGCTGGAATTCAATTGCCGCATGGGCGATCCGGAAGCCCAGCCCATCATGATGCGTGTCAAAAGCGAACTGCTCGATGTTTTTGAAAAGGCCGTGGCAGGCAGGCTGGATCAGGCCGACATCGAATGGGATCGGCGCACGGCTCTCGGGGTCGTGATGGCCGCGCACAACTACCCAAACGCACCACGCACGGGCGACGCCATCATGCAACTGGCCGAGGACAGCGAAGATTGCATGGTGTTTCATGCCGGCACCCGACTTGAGGAAGGCATCATCAAAACGTCCGGCGGCCGGGTCTTGTGCGTTACAGCGCTGGCCGATTCGGTCAAGCGCGCGCAGGCCGCCGCTTATGGCGCCGTGCAAAAAACGCATTTCGATGGCCAGCAGTATCGCAACGACATAGGCTGGCGTGGGCTGCCACACGGCGATACGTCAACGTAACCACCCACACGCCAAGAGCGAAAATTTCCCGGAAATCCCGTTATGGTTGTGCCCATTCCCTCTGCATACGATTTTTTTCGCAAGCTCCAGACAACAATCGTGGCGGCGCTGGAAGACGCAGACGGCAGCGTATTTCAAACAGATAGATGGACCCGATCCGAAGGTGGTGGGGGCATTTCGCGCTTTCTTGAGGGAGGCTTCCTGTTTGAACGAGCCGGAGTCCTCTTCAGCCATGTCAAAGGTCAGTCGCTGCCCCCATCGGCCAGCGCGCATCGCGGCGAACTCGCGGGCCGCTCGTGGGAGGCGCTGGGGGTATCCATGGTATTGCACCCACGCAACCCCTATATACCCACCGTTCACATGAATGTACGCCTCTTCGTGACCCATGCTCCCACAGATCATGCCGGCGATGACGTATTCTGGTTCGGCGGGGGGCTGGATCTTACGCCCTACTACGCGTTTGAAGAGGACGCCCGGCATTTTCACCAAGTCTGCCACGACGCGGTAGCTCCCTTCGGCCCCGATAAGTATCCCACCTATAAAAAGTGGTGCGACGAATATTTTTACCTCAAGCACCGCAACGAGACTCGCGGTGTCGGGGGCCTGTTCTTTGATGACCTGAACACCCCGGATTTCAAAACATGCTTCGCACTGACCCGCGCGGTCGGCAACAGCTTTTTGCCCGCCTACATGCCCATTGTCGAGCGGCGGCGCGGCACGGCCTACGACGAGCGCCAACGACAATTTCAGTCATACAGGCGCGGTCGTTACGTCGAATTCAATCTCGTCTTTGACCGGGGCACACTTTTCGGTCTACAGTCTGGGGGGCGCACGGAATCCATACTGCTTTCCATGCCGCCTGGCGCCACCTGGCGTTATAACTGGACTCCCGAAAAAGAGTCTCCCGAAGCAGCCTTGCACGACTTTCTCAAACCACGACAATGGTTGTAAAAAAAATCGGCCTGCTGGGAGGCAGCTTCGATCCGGTTCATCTGGCCCACACGGCCCTGGCCCAAGCCTCTCTTCACATTTTGCAGCTCGACGAGTTGCAGTTGATACCCGCTGCCAACCCCTGGCAACGCAGCCCCTTGCAAGCCACGGGAGCACAGCGGCTGACCATGCTGAAACTGGCCATTGAGGGCCTGCGGGGCTTGAGCGTCAACCCAGTGGAAATCGAGCGCGGCGGGCCCACCTATACCATCGACACACTCCGGCAGCTTGCGGACAACGCCGAGTATTACTGGATACTAGGCGCCGATCAGCTCGACAATTTCTGTTCGTGGCGCGACTGGCAGGAAATCGTTCAGCGCGTCCATCTCGTGGTGGCGCAGCGACCTGAAACCCCTGCGACAGTGCCTGCTGCGCTGACCCGGCGCCTTGACGCCCTGAACCATCGGCTGTTCGAACTCCCTTTCGATCCCATGCCCATCTCCGCCACGGCCATACGCCAGCGACTGGCAGACGGCCAGTCCGTACACGGCATGTTGAATGTTGCAGTTGCACAATTTATTGCTCAGCACAAGCTTTATCAATCCACTCTCTAGCATCTCACGGTATAGTTCTGGTCATGGACATTCAAAAACTGCAACGCATCGTCATTGACGCTCTCGAAGATGTCAAGGCGCAAGACATTAAAATCTTCAATACCACACACATCACCAGCCTGTTTGACCGGGTGATCATCGCCAGCGGCACCTCAAACCGGCAAACCCGGGCTCTGGCCGCGAGCGTGGCCGACCGGGCGCGCGAAGCCAATATCCCCGTCATTGCCTACGAAGGCCAGGATACGGGCGAATGGGTACTGGTCGATCTGGGCGATATCGTTATTCATTGCATGCAACCCTCGATACGCCACTATTACAATCTGGAAGAAATTTGGGGCGGCAAGCCGGTACGCGCCAAACTCCTGCCCCAATCGACCGAACCCGTCATGATCGCCTCGTACGATCCCAACGCAAGCTAAACGGCTCGCGTCATCGCGTCAATCATGCGTGAATCCGGACTTCCCGACAAGCCAGGGCTCGCGCCGTGAAGCTCTACGTGCTGGCCGTGGGTATGCGCATGCCTCCATGGGTGGACGCGGCCTGGCGCGATTACGCCAAACGTTTGCCTGCCGATTGCGCGCTGGAGCTCAAGGAAATCAAGCCCGAATCGCGCACCTCAGGTAAAACGACCACCCAAATGATGCAGGCCGAGGCCAAACGCATTGAGGCAACGTTGCCTGCGCACGCCTGGCGCGTTGCGCTGGACGAACATGGTCGGGACATAAGCACCACAGATCTTGCGCAAGAGCTTGAAAAATGGCGCGCCAGCGGGCAAGACATTGCATTTCTGGTGGGTGGCCCCGACGGCCTGGACGCCAATCTGAAAAAAAGCTGTGCAGACCGCCTGCGCCTGTCATCGCTCACCCTGCCCCACCCCATGGTGCGCGTCGTATTGGCCGAGCAACTCTACCGCGCGTGGACTATCATTAACAATCATCCTTATCATCGCGCGTAAGCGTGCACTGCTGCCAGGCGAACCCATCATGTCCAAACGCCGTACCAAAATTGTCGCCACGCTGGGGCCAGCCAGTTCCAGCCCGGAAAAAATCGAACAATTGATTCTGGCAGGGATGGATGTAGCACGGCTGAACTTCTCGCATGGCGACGCACAAGACCATCGCCAGCGTGTGGAGCTTGTGCGCAGCATGGCTGCCAAACACGGCCGCTACGTAGCGCTGATGGGCGATCTGCAAGGGCCAAAAATTCGCATCGCCCGATTCAAAGACAGCAAAGTCATGCTCCGCGTCGGGCAAGCGTTTACCTTGTCCAATCCGCATCCCAGCGATGCGGGCGATGAAACTATTGTGGGTATCGACTATCCCGGCCTGGTCGGCGACTGCCACGTGGGCGACGAGTTGCTGCTCGACGACGGCCGCGTGGTGCTGGTGGTCGAAAGAGTCGACGACCTCGCGGTATACACCCGCGTTACGGTGGGTGGCCCGCTCTCCAACAACAAGGGTATTAACCGGCGCGGCGGCGGAATTTCCGCCCCCAGCCTGACCGAGAAAGACAAAATCGACATCAAGCTGGCCGCCGAGCTGGAAATGGACTATGTCGCTGTCTCGTTTCCACGTCATGGCCGCGACATCGAGCAGGCCCGCAAACTGGTCAGGGCGGCCGGCAGCCATGCCTGGTTGATCGCCAAAATTGAACGCGCCGAGGCGGTGGCCGATGATCGCGCGCTCGATGCAATCATCAAGGCCAGCGACGGCGTCATGGTGGCGCGCGGGGATCTGGGCGTGGAAATCGGCGATGCCCGCCTGGCGGGCATACAAAAACGCATCATCCAGCACGCCCGCAGCCACGACAAGCTGGTGATCACTGCCACGCAAATGATGGAGTCCATGATCAGCAGCCCCCTGCCCACTCGGGCCGAGGTGTCCGATGTGGCCAACGCGGTGCTGGACTATACCGACGCGGTCATGCTCTCGGCCGAAAGCGCCTCGGGCCAGTATCCGGTCGAAGCCGTCTCAGCCATGGCCCGCATCTGCCTGGGCGCCGAGCAAGAACCCATTACCACGCGCTCAAAGCACCGGCTGGGTGAAACGTTTTCCCGCTGCGACGAAACCATCGCGCTTTCGGCCATGTACGCCGCCAACCATTTTCCGGGCGTCAAGGCCATCATCAGCCTGACCGAGAGCGGCCACACACCGCTTATCATGTCGCGCATCCGATCAGGCGTACCGATATACTGCTATACGCGCCACCCCGCCACCCAAACCCGGGCCGCCCTGTTTCGCGGCGTCTACACGGTGGCCTTCGACGCCGCCACTCATGACCCCGCCAAGGTCAGCGACGCCGCCATCCACGAACTGAAAAAACAGGCGCTGCTGAAAAAGGGCGACTGGATCATCCTGACCAAAGGCGATTTTTACAGTAATAGCGGCGGAACCAATGGTTTGAAGATCGTAAAAGTAAAATAAGCCGGAATGCCGGCGACGACTCTTAAGAAAAGCTCAGACCTGCCGTTAACCTGGAATTCAAGGTGATGGAAAAGATGCCTTGCTGGCGTTGACGCTGTTTGGGGCGATGGCACCCACAAGGGGTGCCACTACACCAATATGCACCGACTCACTAATATGCACCGACCCACTAATGCACCGGCCCACTAATACGCACCGGCCCACTAATACGCACCGACCCACTAATATGCACCGGCCCACTAATGCACCGGCCGCTGATGTAGCGGCACCCCTTGATGTAGCGGCACCCCTTGATGTAGCGGCACCCCTTGTGGGTGCCACCATCCGTTCAATATTCCGCAACCACTGCGCCGGTCTGTAACGACCCCTTGAAGTTGCCAAATCACTAACATAAACACCAGCGAGAACTTATAAGCGACGATGAATTTTCCAATGATTTACCTCGCCTCCGCCAGCCCCCGCCGCCACGAGCTTTTGCTGCAGATCGGCGTAGCACATCAGGTACTTCACGTCCCGCCGCCTCCCGGCGCGGACGAACCGATCCTGGTGGGTGAAGCTCCTGCCACGTATGTGCGCCGCACAGCACACGACAAAGCGTTGCGAGCGCTGGACTGGATACGCACACAATCCTTGCCATTGCGGCCCGTGCTAACGGCCGATACCTGCGTCATTCTCGATCACGCCATACTGGGCAAACCCTCGGATCTGGACGACGCCAAAAAAATGCTCAAACACCTGTCAGGAGGCCTCCACGAGGTGCATACGGCTGTTGTCGTCGCGCATCGCAATCAAATCCACGAGGACATATCGATCACACAGGTGCGATTCAAACCCTTGTCGGACGCAGAAATCCAAACCTATTGCGATACGGGCGAGCCGCTAGGCAAAGCCGGCGGCTACGGCATACAAGGCGCTGCTGCCGTCTTCATCGAACATATTTCAGGGAGCTACTCCGGCGTCATGGGCTTACCTGTCTTTGAAACACACCGATTGCTTAGCGCGGCAAGTTGAAAATGAACTATCGTCCTTTATTTGCTAATAAGATATTATCTCTAGACTTTCCATATAACAGGCTTAAGTAAATTACCTGTATGGCACTCACAGAAGCAACCAAACCGAATTATCTGAAAACTGTTTCAGTGCTGGATCGGTTTATCTGTTTTTTCTCGCTATATGCCGTACCGATCGTCATTGCCGTGCTTTCCGTACTGACGATTGCCTATCTTCACAACCCCTATGCAACTCACCGCAACACGCCTCTCGCGATACGACTAATCACCCCGGAACCGGCCATTCAGAAGCCTGCCCAAGCGCTGCAGACGCTACGGGGACAGCCAGCGGCACAGCGACAAGACATCAATTCCGTTGGGACACCCTCATGGCTGCTTATTGATGTACCGGCATCCGCTCAACTCGACAACCCCGTCATCGAGATCCCCTCAACCTATACCCAGTCGCTTGCTTGTTGGAACGCCGCAACGCTGGAGCCCATGGGCACGGCTGATCGCATCAAACATGCCGGCCAACTGGGCACAATAAAAACGGGGTTTTCAATTAACCTTAGCCAGCTGACGCTGCCGGCTTCAGTACTTTGCACAATAACCGCCTTTAAATCAACGACCATGGCTGCACAGCTTTGGTCTGCCACGGACCTGAGAAAATCGTCAGACCGTTTTCAGCGCAATAACGGCGTGCTCGAGGGTGGCCTGCTCACGTTGTCCCTATTCATTTTTATCGTTGCGCTGGTCAATCAAGAGTGGACCCATGTGGTGCTGGCGACCTGGCTGGTGGGCAATCTGCGTATGGGAGCAATGGCCGTAGGGTGGGATATCCATTGGCTGAGGTACGACATCCCTTTTGAGTGGATGCCTTTCATACGGCAAATGACGATTGCCGTCTACTATCTGCTGTCCTACACATTATTTACCCGGCTATTCGGGGCTCAGCTAAAACAGATTAACCGTCCAGGCATACAAGGCGTCGTGCGATGGGCCGGCATCGTCTTGCTGGCGGCGGCTCTCTTCTTGCCGCATGGGCTGTTCGTGCCCATTATGCAGGCCGCAGTAGCCATAGGTGGGAGCGGCGCTATCTTACTGGTCGGCCGGATCCTGTACAGAATTCGCATACAGGCTGAATTCCGGCCAATGGTCTACGTTGGCCTCGCATCAAGCACCGTATGTGCAGGCATCGCGTATGTCTATTTAGAAAAATCGTCTTTTGCCAACGGGTTTACCGGCACATTTGCCTTGCTGTTTTCAAGCGTCATCGTTGCGCTGACGGTCGCCAAGCGCATACAGGGCGAGCGCCGGGACAAGGTACGCGCGCAAACCGAACTGCTCAGCAACTACGCGGCAGCGCCCATCGGCATGTTCACACTGAACGCCGCTGGCATTATCGAGCGCGCCAACCCAGCCTTTGAGAAAATGCTGGGTTTCTTAATGAGCTCAACTCGTTTAAATCGATGGACCGATTTTTTTCCGTCTCAAGATTGGGGCAGGCTTGCCGAAATGACTCTGGCAGGCCAGGGAGCGCAGATAAAAATGCATGGTTCGGGCGAAGCCTCAGCGGCGCCACGGTATTTCTTCGTAAAAATTACGCGAGCGGGCAGCAAGGTAGAGGGTTCGCTGCAGGATATCTCCGAACAAACCGAAACCATTCATCATTTACAAGTTCTAGCCAACATCGACCCGCTTACCGACACGTTAAATCAGCGCGGCATCGAAAATGCATTCGCCAACATTCAAAAAAAAATGAAACAGGGCAAGCCTTGTGCCCTGGCGTACCTGGATCTGGATCACTTCAAACGCATCAGCGGGCTGTTTGGCCACATCACGGGCGATCAAGTACTCCAACAGGTATGCGGGCATATCAGGGCGGCGCTGGCCGAAGACAAACATATAGGCCGGCTGGGGGGCAGTGAGTTCGTTATTCTGTTCCCAGGCGAAAGCGCCCAGGCGGCAACCGACCTTTCGCGGGAACTTCTCAACAGTCTGCATGCAGCGCGTTTTCGAGTCGGGACGCGCGAGATTCAGATAAAGGCCTCTATCGGAATCGTCGACGTAAACTCCGAAATGGACGTCAAGGATGCCGTATCGGCGGCCAATCGCGCCTGCAGCGACGCCAAAAAAAGCTTTCAGAAAATAGTCGTCTATGACCAGAACGCCAAAGAACTGCGCGAGCACAGCGACGAGGTGCGTTTATTCAACGAACTGGAAAGCGGCGCAGCTCCTAAAGGCCTGTTCCTGGAGATGCAGCCGGTCATGTCGCTGCGTGAGCCGTTCAAGACGCTGGATTTCGAAGTATTGCTACGAGTTCACAACTCCGGCGGGGTTCTCATCCCCACCGAACACGTCATTTCCGCTGCTGAAGAAAGCGGTACCATGCCGATTATCGACAAATGGGTTTTCTCAACCACACTGGAATGGCTCGACAAGCATCAAAGCAGCCTGACCAACACCCAGTCGGTGTATATCAACCTGAACGGCGCCTCGCTCAATGACGAAAAATTCGTCGACGCTTTTTTTGCAATCCTGGCTCATTACGAACATCTGACCAAACAAATCTGCATCGAAATCACCGAAAGCGTGGCGCTCAACAGTCTGGGCAATACCCGGGAGTTCATGAAACACCTGCAACACCAAGGCGTACGTGTTGCACTGGATGATTTCGGCTCCGGCTACACGTCCTTTTCCTACCTGAAGACCTTGCCAGCCGACCTCATCAAAATTGACGGCACCCTGATCAAAGACATGATGTCCACGCCCGCCAATATTGCAATTATTCGGTCCATCGTCGAATTAACCCATAGCCTGGGTATGAAATGCATCGCAGAATGGGTGGAAGACAGCGCCACGCTTAGGGCGCTGTGGGCCATGAAGGCTGATTATGTGCAAGGCCACATCGTGGCACAATCCGTATTGCCGTCTCGCCTCCTCAATGCCAAAGGTCTCGTTGATCTGATTGCCGATGCAGAGGTGATTTCAATGATGCAAGACGGCAATGCTTCGATAGGCGAAATTGCCTCCTGACCGAGTAAGGTGTCTTGAGCGTCTTATTCCATTTCCAAATCAATGATGGCTAGAGCATTTTTGGTCAAACGGTATACAGCACGGGATTTTGGGTATTTGGCTGGATGCTTAGGTATTTGAAGACGCCGTCTATGGGGGCGGGGCCGGGCCGGCACGGCGTGCTTGATCCGGATCTGCCTCGTCCAGGCGGGCGTCGGGCCAAACTCGCTACGCCGCTGGCGCGGCTA
>SCRC01000063.1 GCA_004297945.1 Candidimonas sp.
AGATGACCTTTGCCATGGGCGAGGCCCTGGCGCATCTGCATGCCTTGTATTTTGAGGGCAAGCTCACGCGTGAAACCGGCGCCGATGGCGTGATTCGCTTCAGTGTGAAGCAGCCGCTAGAGCATTTTTGATTGAAGTGTTTACGGAACTGAACGCGTTTCGCGTCGCTATTTTTTGAGTCGTTTTGGGTGGGGTAATCGTTATGGGCGGGGTCGTTCTATTAACACGCCGCAGGGCGAGGGGTGGGTAGCGTCCGGTCCGTCCAGCGGTCGTGGCGCTCACGCGCCCCGACTGCCCGGGTCTGCCTCGTCCAGGCGGGCGTCGGGCGAACTCACTTAGCCTCGCACGCGAGGCTACGTTCAGACAGCGCCCGACGACAGCCCCCGCCTTCCCTTCGTCAGCACCCGGCGCTGGCCCAATGACCGGACGCTACCCACCCCTCGCCCTGCGGCTGCGATGATGACGTGCAACGGGAGATGTGGAGGGCGGCGGATGTTGGGTCGATGGATGTCTATGGGCAACGGGCAACGAGCAACGTGATAGACACAGGCTGCAGGCAAATGAGTTCCAGGCATGTCATAACGCGAGCCGTCTATGGGAGCTGGGCCGGGCCGGCGTAAGGCGTGCCCCGGATGCTGACGAAGGGAAGGCGGGGGCTGTCGGCGGGCCATGTTTGAGCGGAGCCTCGCGCGCGAGGCGTAGCGAGTTTGGCCCGACGCCCGCCTGGACGAGGCAGATCCGGATCAGGCACGCCGTGCCGGTCCTGCCCAGCTCCCATAGACGGCGTCTTTAAAGACCAGCACGTCCAGCCAAATACTAAAACATCCCGTGCTGTATACCTTTTGACCAAAAATGCTCTAGCGGCTGCTTAGCGCAAGTTTGAGGGCCAGGCCGATAAATACGACGGCGGCAAATCGATTGAGCACGCGTTGGGCCTTTGCCGAATTTTGTATATGGTCGCCGAAGGCGCCTGAAAAGAAGGCAATGCAGCCAAATACGATCAAGGCCGCAAGGATGAACAGCGCGCCCAGTTGCAGGGTCTGCAGCGCAACCGAGCCGCGCGCAGGCGAAGTGAACTGCGGCAAAAAGGCCAGGAAGAACAGAGATACTTTCGGATTGGTCAGGTTCATGATGATGCCGCGGCGATATAACGTGCCGTTGGACAGCCGTGGAATCTTCTGGTGCGAAGCGAGGTGGCTGCGGGCACGCAATGCCCCCCAGGCCAGGTAAATCAGATACGCCGCTCCCAGCAGCTTGAGCACGGTAAATGCGGTTTGCGAGGCGGCAAAAAGCGCAGCCAGGCCGACGGCGACCGCAACGGTATGGCCGATCAGGCCGGTGCACAAGCCCAGCACCACCAGCATGCCCGAGGTGCGCCCCCACATGGCTGACTGCATCAGCACGAACAGGTTGTCGGGGCCCGGAGCCAGGGCCAGAAGCAGCGCAATGCCAAAAAACGAAAGCGCGACATCAATGGTCAGCATGACGGTGTTCGCCGCGAGGTAAGTCGGACGGGGTGGTTATAAAATGCATGTTGGCTTTAACAGTTCGCATTATTCACTAGGCTACAGACCATGACCCATACTTCTACACCACCGCATTTGGATACCTTGTTGCAGCATACGGGCATCGCCGAGTTTAATCCCAAAACCGGCGCGGCTCCGGTTGCCGTGCCGTCGGTGCGCACCAGTACGGTGCGATTTGCCTCGCTCGCCGCGCTTGATCAGGCGCAAGCCGGTAAGGCCCGTGGCGAGCGCGTCGTGACATATGGCCGGGTAGGCATGGATACGCACGCTGCGCTGGAGCAGGTGTTTTGCGATCTGGAAGGCGCGGATCGTGCTTTTCTGGCGCCTTCCGGCCTGGCGGCCATAACGCTGGCGCTGCTGGCGCTCGTCAATAGCGGCGACCATATGCTGGTGGCCGATTGTGTCTATGGGCCGGTGCGGCACCTGGACGACACGGTTTTGCAGCGCATGGGCATAGAAACTACCTATTGTCGCGCCACCCCTCAGGTTCTGGCCGAGCAGTTAAGGCCCACGACCCGTGTGCTCTATATCGAGTCGCCTGGTTCGCTCTTGTTTGAAATGCTCGATATTCCTGCGTTGGCCGAATTCGCCCGGCAGCATGGCTTGATCCTGGTGGCCGACAACACCTGGGGCTCGGGCTATATTTATCGTCCGCTGGATTTGGGCGCTCATGTGTCGGTGGTGGCCGGTACCAAATATGTGGGCGGACATTCCGACCTGATGCTGGGGGCAGTCGTGGCTTGTGACCCGGCCATCGTGCGGCGCATCAACGATACTCACTATGCCATGGGGTATGCCATCAGCGCTGATGACGCCTGGTTGGCCTTGCGGGGTGTACGAACCTTGCCTATACGTATGCGTGAACACGCGGCGCATGCCTTGCGGATCTGCGAGTTTTTACAGGGCCGAGCCGAGGTCGGGCGAATCTACCACCCCGCTCTGGCGTCCGATCAGGGCCATGCGATCTGGGCGCGCGATTGCACCGGTTCAAACGGCATGATGGCGGTCGAGCTAAAGCTCGACGCAGCGGCTGCCCGGCGCTTTGTTGATGCGCTGCGCTTGTTCAGCATTGGATTTTCCTGGGGCGGTTTCGAAAGCCTGGTGCAATTGGTCAATACCGGGGTGCTGGCCGCCCACGGCTATTGGCAGCACAGCGATAACGCACTGGTGCGCCTGCATATTGGCCTGGAGTCGCCCGATGACCTGATGGTCGATCTGGCGCAAGCATTCGCCGCCGCGCGCGCGTAAATGAATTGTGTAGATAATGTAGCGGCAGGCTAGTGTAGCGACAGGCCTTGTGCCTGTCATCCATGCAAAATAAGATCTTGGCCGTTGAAAATTTTGGCAGCCACAAGGGCTGCCGCTACAAAAACGTATCCGTCGCCTATTTCTTGTTGACCATGTCAACCAGTTTTTGCGCTTCCTTTATCGTTCCTTCGTAGCTTTGTGTCATGGATGGCGAGGTCACGTATTTGCCGTCCACTGAAATGCTCGGAGTGCCTTCGATCTGGTAACTCTTGGCCTGTTCGTTGGCTCGTGTGACTTTGGCCTGGACGCCGAAGGACGTAAAGACGGCCACGAATTTGGCCCGATCCAGGCCTTTGCTGACGGCCCAGTCGGTGATCGCTTTTTGATCGTAAATAGGCTTGTGCTCTTCGTGTATGGCTTTGAACACTGCGGGGTGTAGATCCAGCCTGCCCATGACGTCAAGTGTGTAGTACAGCCTTTGCAGGTCGGCCATGCTCGCGTTGAAGGCTACCGGAACAGAGCGGAAGACCACATTGGGCGGAAGTGTCTTGACCCATTTTTGAACCATGGGCTCGATGGCTGCGCAGTGCGGGCAGGTATAGGCGAAGAATTCCAGCACTTCGATTTTCCCCGGGGTGTCCGAGGGCTGGGCCTGGTCCAGGGTGGCATATTGGCCTTGAGCGTCGGCAGCCTGACTGATGGGGGCGAAGAGTACGCCTGACCCTATTGTGATGACAGCTATTGCACGTAGAAAAAAGTTTTTTAGCGACATGGTTTCGTAATCCAGAACAAATCAAGAAAATAAGACAGCTAATGTGGCGACAAGTTCAGCGCAGGTACAACGATAGGCCAAGCGCAAAGCCGTAGCAAGTTCAACGTAAATCCGATCCGTTTCAGTTCATTGGCGTACGACGGACGAGGTTATTTTTTCTTCGCTCAATCGCGCCCTGGATCGGTTCATTGCGTCGATCCCCTTGAAGGGGCCCACCCGAACGCGGTTGATGGTGGAGCCGTTGACCTGAGCCTTTTGCACTTCAGCCGGCAGGCCCATAAGCAGAATTCGCGCCTTGGTCGCCTCGGCCTCTTTGTTGGAATGGAAGGCGCCGGCCTGCAAAAAATAAATGGTCTGCGTATTGGCTGGCGCGGGTGTTTTCGCTGCGGCAGCAGCGGCTTTGGCTGTTGGTGCAGGCAGGGGAGCGGGCGGCTTGGCAGGCGCTTTGCTGTTGTCGGTCAGTGTGGCTATAAGATTGCTAAGCTTGTCTCCTGCCAGGGGTTTGTCGGCTGCGGGCGATGTCTGCCCTTTTGCGGTGGACGCCTGGCCTGACAGCGGCACGGGTGCGGTATTGATCGGTCCGGTAGGCGCTACGCCTGCTCCCCCATCGTTGCCGTACAAGCCTACGTTGGGATCGGGCGCGTCTTTCAGATCGGGGAGCAATGTTTTTGCCGGATCGCGGCTGGCGTGATCGACAAAGGGCATTGGCGCGCGGGCCACGAAAACCGCAACGACCGTCGCGATGGCAAGCCCGATGATAAGGCCGGCAAGCACGCCAAACCACGTGCTGCCGCCCGATCTTGAACCCGATGAACTGCGATTATTGCGTGCCATGGGAATGGATTACATCCTTTCAGGGGCGGACACCCCAAGTAACGCCAGGCCGCTGGCGATCACTTGGCGAGTTGCCTGGGCCAGACGCAAGCGCGCCAGCTTGAGCGCATCGTTGTCGACCAGAACTCGCTCGGCGTTGTACCAAGCGTGGAAATCGGCGGCACAATCGCGCAGCCAGAACGCAATGTGATGCGGCGCCAGTTCTTGTGTGGCCAGCGCCACCGTGTCGGGGTATTCGGCCAGGCGTTGCATCAGGGCGAATTCGCTTGGAGCGGTGAGAACGCGGGGGTCGGCGGCGGCGGCTTGCGGCAACAGGTTTGCGGACGCTTTTAGAATCGAGCAAATGCGCGCATGCGCATACTGGATATAGTAAACCGGATTTTCCTCGTTCTTGGACAAGGCCAGGTCAATGTCGAAAATAAATTCGGAGTCGGCGCGGCGCTGAATGAGAAAGAACCGGACGGCGTCCTGTCCGACCCAGTCGATCAGATCGCGCATGGTGACGTAGCTTCCCGCCCGTTTGGAGATTTTCACTTCGGCACCGTTGCGCACGACTCTGACCATTTTATGCAATATGTAGGCGGGGTAATCCTTGGGTATGCCCAGATTCAGGCCTTGCAGGCCTGCCCGCACCCGCGCGACCGTACCATGATGGTCGCTGCCCTGGATATTGATGGCATGGTGAAAGCCGCGTTCCCATTTGGTCACGTGGTAGGCCACGTCGGGGACAAAATAGGTATAGCCGCCTTCGGACTTGCGCATCACGCGGTCCTTGTCGTCGCCAGTGCCAAGAGCGGTGGTGCGCAGCCACAGCGCGCCTTCGTGTTCATAGGTGTGACCAGCGGCGATGAGCGCTTGTACGGTGTTGTCGACCCTGTCGCTGGTGTAAAGCGAGCTCTCGAGATAGTAGTTGTCGAAACGCAGGCTGAACGCTTGTAGATCCAGATCTTGTTCATGGCGCAGGTACGCCACGGCAAAGTGGCGAATGTCGTCGAGGCTGTCGATGTTGCCGCTGGCCGTCACCGATTTGCCATCGGCCGCCTGCACCGTGGCGCAGGCCTGGAAGTCGTGGACGATATCGAGGATGTAGTCGCCCTTATAGCCTTCGGCCGGGAATCTCTCTGATTGCGGGCTTATGCCCTGCGCTCGCGCCTGGACGCTGATCGCCAGATTTTCGATCTGCTTGCCGGCGTCGTTGTAATAGAACTCGCGGGTGACGTCAAAGCCCCGTGCGGCAAACAGGCGGCAAAGCGAATCGCCCAGGGCCGCCTGGCGGGCGTGCCCTACGTGCAAAGGGCCGGTGGGATTGGCCGAGACGAATTCAACCAGAACCTTTTCGCCGGAAGGCGGGAGCGTTCCGTATAGATCGCCCTGCGCGGAAATTTGGCCAATAACGGCCTGGCGCGCGGCGTGGCTTAGGCGAAAATTGATAAAACCGGGGCCGGCGACCTCGGCCGATGCGATAAGGGCCTGCGCATCGCCAGCCAGCGCGTCGACGATTTGTTGCGCCAGCTCGCGTGGATTGCGTTTGGCGGGCTTGGCGATTTGCATGGCCACGTTGCTGGCGATGTCGCCATGGGCGGCCACTTTCGGACGCTCCAGCAAAATCTTGGGCGACGCCTCGGGGACCAGCCTGGCCACGGCGGCCTGAATCAAGGAAATAAGTTGTTTTTGTTGCTCTGGGAGCATAAGACGTTGTTTTTGGCAAAACTGGAAAGACGTAAATGATAGCGTGATTTGCCTTGCGCTGCCCTGTATGAGGCGCCTACACGGGAAGATCCTGCCAGCCCAGTTCGTTTCGCAGCCATTGCGCGTAGCCGCGCATGTCTACCGTACCGACCTCGGTCGTTAGTGTGCTGCGCCAGTTGGCAATGCGTTGAATGAGCTCTTCTGTGGTGTCGCGTTGCAAACTGCCCAGTTGAGGGTGATCGTCCTGGTTGGGCCAGCCAGGCGAGCCGTCCTGGCCGTCGACGCGGCGGTCGCCGTCTTGCACGGATCGGACCAGTGCCGAGCGCTGGTCGTGCACAATGGGCTCGGTGATTTCCCGATCAGACAAAGGCGCGGTATCGAAACGCAGCAAGGCGGCTCGCGCCTGCCACAGCATCCAGTTAAGCGCCACGTCGGAGAGGTCGCCGCGCGAATTGGGCTGGCCCTTGTCGTCGGTGTCCGTGCCGCCGCCTATGTCGGCATGGGCTCCGATGAATGCCGCTTCGACGGCATTGTTTGCGGGGCCGCCGGCGGCTGAGACCAGTGGATACAGCCAGCGCCGCTCCTGCAGGGCGACTGCGTGCGCCACCCAGCCCCAGGCCGAGGCGATGCTCAGGTCGTACTGAGTGTTGTCGATGCCACCCAGGCCAAATTGGGCGACCGTATCGAACAGGCCCATGAACCGGAGGTCGAGGCAGGCCGTTACCAGGCCGCGAACGCTGTCCGTATACGAAAAAAGCCCCTGTTCAATGTGCTGATCGAGCAGATTTCCGAAATGCCTGGCCAGGGCTGCGCCGCGCGAGTAGCCGAGGATATCTATGGGAATAATATCGCGACCGGCGCCGTCCAGCGCGTCAAGAAGCGATTGCCATTGCGCGTCGATGATCGCCGGCGCAGAGTACGCGGTGACAGCGTCCCAGTTCAAATGAGAGGGGTTGCCCGGGCCGCTCTGGTAGAAGGCCGGGCCGTCCTGATACCATTGGCTCATTTTCCAGACGTTGGTTTGCGACACGGGGCTGTTGCGGGTGCCGTCAAACGAAAACAGCAACAGGCCCAGCGGGTCGACGTAGCGTTTGGCTTGTTGATTGGCATAGCCTAGCGCCTGGTTGGCGGGAACGGGCCCAAGCGGATCGGGCTCCAGGTACTGGCCCAGTTCTGGCAGGTAGGTGCGCAAGAGATTGTCGTGCCATCCGGTGCTGCGGTCGGCGATCTGGCCGGGCAGGCGTAGATCGAGCGCGAGGTCGCCGGCGATTTGCCTGGCCGCCCCTGTTGGGCTGTAGGTGGCGAGCCAGCGTATTTTCCGTTGGTCGTCGGTGACCATGCGCGGGGCACCCAGCAGATCCGAGTGTGCCGCGTACAAGACGCCGGGCGATGTGGCCCGGCCCTCGCCGGTTGCCGGATAATCTATGAGACCCACCAGCGTGAGTCCGGCATAAATGTAGCGGCGGGTGATGTTCGGTTGGGCCGCGGGGTGCCGATCTGGCGCCCCCGCCCGCGGGGCCTGCGATTCGGCCGCCAGTTGGTTGTTCAGATAGAAATAGTCGGTGCGCGTGCCGGCTGATATCTTGGCAATGCGCTGGCCGAACGCATTGTGGCGATAAACGTCCGGCGTGTGGCCCGGGAGGCTTGCGCCGGTGAGGCGGCGGTTGGGGCCGTATTCCAGCGTGTATCCCTGGTAGCGTGTGGGCAACCCGCTGGCATCGCGCTCGATGGCCGGCTTGAGGGTGTTTGACGCCGGGCGTTGCGCCGCCAGCGCGCCGTCGTTGTGCCATGCGTACCATTGAGCGGATTCGGCCTGCTGCTGTTGCGCACCGATGAGGCGCGACTGGCGGTCGTAGGCGTAGTTCCAGGTCTCGACATGGTTTTGCGAGGGCACGCGGTGCTGCTCTTGTTGCACCAGGCCGTGCGGGCCGTAGTCCTGGTGCTGGGCCCATACCGGTCTGCCGCCGTGATGCAGGATCAGATCGCTGGCCTGCCCCTTGGAGAGTCGTGTTTGCAATTGTAGGCCGTTGCCGTATTGGTAGCCCGCCAGAGGTGCAGCGCTTTCGATGACGCGGTGGACACGGTCTTGCGCATCGCGCCAGGCGATGGACTGCAACCGCCCGTGCGTGTCCCATTTGTAGTGCAAGGCGCCGCCTTCGGGCAACTGATGTCGGGTCAGGCGGCTTTTGTTGTCGTAGCGGAACTGTTCGGTATAGCGCATAGCGTTGTCTGAAGGTGAGAGGCGGCGCTCGACGCGGCGCTGGATCAGGCGGTTTTGGGCATCGTAGCGACGGGTTTCATTTTCGTGCGGATGGCGGATATGGGCCAGATGCGGCCCGCGCCAGCCAAGCACGGTTTCTTGCTTTTCACGGGCGTTTTGTTCGATGATTTGAACGGGACGGCCGGCCGCGTCGTAGCGATAGCGCCATTGGTCGCCATTGGCAAAAGTGCGCTCCACGGGACGCAGCTTTGCGTCGAACCGGGTGTGTTCGGTGCCGGTCAGGGTGCTGCTCCATGAGCTTCGAGAAGCCTGAGCTCCATAACGCAATATCAGGCCGGGCCACCCCCCCGACGGCTCGCTGATGCGTTCGACCGCGCCCGTCGCCGTCCGGAAAATATCCGTTCCGTTGATATGTACCAGGCGCCCCCGGTCGTCGTAGCGGGCCTGGCTGCCTGGCGCCGCGCAGCCGGGACACGGAGCGCCGCTGACACGGGTCAGGACGTGGCGGCCGCCTTTGCGAGCCGTATGAAAAGTTGTTTTTTCGCCGGACGCGTTCGTCACCACCGTAAGGCCTTCGGACAGCGGGCCGGGGGCTTTCAGATAGCGTAGCGTGAGCCGGCCGGTGCGTTCTTGCGGGCCGCCCAGGATTGATAGTGTGGCGCGGCCGCTTACGTCGTACGCCCAGGTATTGCTGCGTTCCTGGCGCTCGCCGTTGGCTGACACGGTTTCGATGCCGGTTAAATGGTAAGGATTGCCCGCTTGCAATAAGGGCTCGTACAGATAGCGCCGCCGCATTCCATCTGGCCGTATCACCTGGTTCAGACGCCAGGGCCCGGTTGCCTGACCGGACGGCGTGGTTACCGCTTGGTAGGTATAGCGGAACGCCCCGAGCGGGGTATCGATGCGGCTTAAATAGGCACGCCCGCTGATGGTTTGATAGGAAAAGCCCAGCGCCAGGCCCGATTTGGATGTTAGCCGCATAATGGCGCCAAACTCGGGGCCGGGGGCGCTTTGGCGCTGGATGTCCAGCGCCTGCCCGCCTGGGAAATCAATGCGAACGAGCCGGCCATGCCGGTCAAAGCGGTTTTTCTGGCCGTTGGGCCACGTCCAGATCCACTGCTGTTCATGCGCGTCTACACGGCCGGTGCGTCCGGTGTGTTCGCCCTTACGCGCAAAGCTGATGCGGCTGCCGTCTGCCTGCACGATTTGTAGACGTCCGCCTGCATGGAATAGCCGGGTGTCGTAGGACAAGGCCCAGCCTGGCCCCAGAACCGACTGGCGGCGATCCAGCGAATTGTAGTGTCGGCGCAGTTCCAGTTCAGGGGTGCGTGGCGCGGCGGGCAGGTCGAGTTCTTGCTGGTATTTGTTGCCGGTGGCCAGATGGATGGGATTGCCCACGCCAAGATTCAGCTTGGGTTCAGGGTTGTCGGCAAGCGAGGCCAGGCCCCCCTGGGCGCAGGGCTGGCCCAGAAGCGAGGGATTGCAGCTTAAGTCAGCTCCGACTGCCGTGCCGGCGCACAAGGCCAGTAGCCATATCGGCGCCATGAAGTGCCGTGTCATAATGCGTTTCGCCAAATTCGAAAACACCTATATTGCCGCTTGGCACGGCGCGCAAGATAAGGTAGTGTATCTATGTGTCTATTGAGGGAAACCGAAGCATGCTAGTTGTCTTTCATTCCAAAGCCGCCGCCGAAGTTCTCATGTTCGAGAAACACGCGCTACCCATTCTGATTGCCGCAGGCAAGCCTTATACCGATACGCTGCCTGCGCGCGGCGTCATCACTCGCGACCAACTCGATGCCGCCATAGCGGGAATTGAAGGCGCAATTTCAAGCGATACCGATTCGGCATTTTCGGACGAGAACGACGATTCCAAGGCACACCCGATTTCGCACGCCGTAAGCTTTCGTCGGCGTGCCTGGCCGTTGCTGGCCATGCTCAAGCTATCGCGTGATCAGCAGGTCGATGTGTTGTGGGAACCGGCGCCTACCAACTGGTGAGCCACTCGTAGAAGTCGTGGCGCCTTGTAGCGGCAGCCCTTGTGGCTGCCATATCATTGAGAACCGAAACGGTATTTATCGAACGCCGATGGCAGCCACAAGGGCTGCCGCTACAACCGGCGGGTAAGTTTTCTCAATCAACGGATCCCCGCCCGCATGAACGATTGGACGAATTGGCGCTGGAACAGCAGGAACGCAATCAGCAACGGTGCTGCGCTAAGCAGGGTTGCCGCTGTGATGATAGACCAGTCAATGCCTTGATCGGAAGACGCGAACACCTGAAGGCCTACCGTACCGTTATGGGTCGCGTGTTTACCGATTTGGTAATGATCAAGGGCCACAAAAAATTGTTCCAGTGATAACTGATCGACACCAGTCCATAGGCGATATAAACGGGCTTTGCCAGCGGCACGTACACACGCATCAGGATCTGCCAACGATTGGCTCCTTCGATACGCGCCGCGTCTTCCAGTTCGCGCGGGATGGTCTTGAATGTCTGCCTTAGCAGGAAAATGCCAAACGCTGAAGCAAAGTAGGGCAAGCCGATGGCAAAAATGGTGTCGTTCACACCCAGCCAGGTCATCGTGCGGTAGTTCTCGACGATCAACACGTCGGGCATGATCATGAGCTGCAGCAACACCAGCATGAACATGACATCCCGCCCCTTGAATTCGAAGCGCGCAAAGGCGTAGGCTGCCATGGTGGACAATATGAACTGAGCTACCAGCACCATTGTGACCAGCAAGAAGGTGTTCAGGAAATAACGCGCAAACGGCGCGGCGTGCCATGCCGCTGCGAAGTTGGCCAGTGTCAGCGGTGCGGTCAGGTCGAAATGCGTGGAATAGGCCGACGAGTGAAACGCCGCCCATAGCGTATAGGCCAGTGGCAAGAACCACAGCAGGCCCAGCAGCCAGGCACCCAGAGTATCGAGCAGGTTCGTTTTCATTGGTAATGAGTTTTGCGGTCAAGTCTGCGAAAGCTCACCAGCGCCGTCAAGGCCAGGATCGCCAGCAGGACAACCGTCAGGGTAGCCGCGTACGAGGTGTCCCAGAATCGGAAGCCGACCTGGTAAATGTAGAAAAGCAGCAAGGTGCTGGCGTTGTCCGGGCCGCCGTTGGTCATGACGACAATCTGGTCGACCACGCGAAACGCGTTGATCAGAGCGTTGATCAGCACGAATACGGTAGTGGGCATCAGCAAAGGCAGCAGAACGCGCCAGAAATACTGCCAGCGCGAGGCTCCTTCGAGTAGCGCCGCTTCGCGCACCGAGGGCGAGATCTGCTGTAGTGCGGCGAGATAAAAAATCATGAAAAACCCGGCTTCCTTCCAGACGGTGACCGCCATCACCGCCGGCAACGCGGTCGAGCGCGAACCCAGCCAGTTTATGTAAGGCAAGCCCAGCAAATGCCCGAGCTGTGCCAGTAGACCATACTGCGGGGTGTAGAAAAACAGCCATATATTGGCCACGGCAATCATGGGTAAAACGGTAGGCGTGAAATAGGCCATACGCAAGAATCCACGGCCGGTCAACTTGCGATTGACCCAAAGCGCCATGACGAGCGCAATCACGATCGAAACGGGGATGGTGCCCAGCGCAAAATACAGGTTGTTCCACAGCGCTTGCCAAAACACCGGGTCGTTGATCATGGCGTTGTAATTGCTCAAGCCCACAAAATGCGACGGCCGAGTGCCCCTCGGCGTAGAAAAAAAACTATGCCACAGGGTAGACAAGGCCGGGTAATGCGTAAAAGCGATAAGCAGCACCATGGCTGGCAGCAATAGCAGCCAGCCATAGACGGCATTTAACGAAGTGCTGCGGCTCATGCTGCTTTATTTATATGAGCGCAATATGAGGTCAGCGGCATGTTGTGCGTCTTCCATGGCCTGCTTGGGCGTTTTGGCATTGGTGACCACCGCTTGTAGATTGTCATTAAGAAGCTTGGTGACGCGCTGGTTTTCGTGCGTGGAGAATTCGGCAACGCTCACTGCAAGCTGATCACGAGCAACCAGTGCCTGGGGCACTTTTTTGACGTAGGCCTCCATTTTTTCTGTTTTCCAGGCTGGCTTTGTCACTGCGATGTAGCCTGTGTCGATGCTCCATTGCGCTGCGTTTTCGGGGCTCGTCATCCATTTGGCGAACTTGAATGCGGCCTGTTGCTGCTCGGGAGTGCTGTCCTTGAAAATATAGAAATTGCCGCCGCCGGTGGGGCTGCCCCCTTGTTGAGCCTTGGGCATGGGCGCTACGCCGAAATCGAATTTCGCGTTTTTGCGTACATTGGTCAAATTGCCGGTAGTCGTCCACATGATGGCAGTTTTGCCAACGAGGAAGTCTTTGGGCGTGGTGCCCCAGTCTATCGTGCCGGTGGGCATGACCTTGTACTTGTAGGCCAGATCGCGCCAGAACTGCAGCGCCTGGATCACGGCCGGCTTGTCGAAATAGACCTCGTTGCCCGCCGAGTTCATGAGTATGGCTTTATTGGGGGTGGTAAGCGCCTGGAACATCCAGTACGCATAGGCCCCGCCTGAAGGGATCTCGAGCCCCCATTGCGTCACCTGGCCGTCGGCATTGTGTTTGGTCAGTTTTTTGGCATCGGCTACCAGTTCGTCCCAGGTGCCGGGCGGATGGTTGGGATCCAGGCCCGCTTGCTTGAACATGTCCTTGTTGTAATACATGACAATGGTGGAGCGCTGGAAAGGAATCCCCCAGGTTTTACCGCCGGTGCGGCTGTTTTGCATGAATGCGTCGTAGAAACTTCCCATCCATTTTTTGTCGGCGTCGGTCTTGATGAAAGAGTCCATGGGAACAATCGCATCCTGATCGATCAGCGTGAACATGTCGGTAGACAGTAAGACCGCCACCTGCGGCGGGTTTCCGCCCTTTTGTGCCGTCAGGGCCTTGGCCACGGCATCCTGATAGGAGCCAGCATAAATCGCCTTGATCTTGATGTCGGGATTGGCTTTTTCAAAGCGCGCAACGTCATTGTCGACGATCTTGGTGATCGGGCCGCCCACGGCGACGGGGTAATAAAATTCGAGATTCACTGGTTTGGCTTCAGACCAGACCGGGAGCGTGCCCAGTGCGCTTGCCATACCGAAGGCCAGAGCTTTCAGAACGATGCGTCGCATAATAGTGTCCTTGTAAAAAATTATGAGCCAGCCACAATGGCCTGACCCGAAGCGTCAAAGAAGTGCTGCTGTTGCGGGCGCCAAGATAGCTTGAGCGCTTCTGTCGGTTGAACCCGTAGATGCCCGGCCACCCGAACGGCGACGCCTGTGTTGGCGCCTATCGTGCACACGACAATACTGTCCGCACCGAAATACTCCACCCCCTCGACGGTGGCGCCGATGTCGCCGCCAGGGTCAATCGAAATATGTTCGGGGCGAATTCCCAGTTTGCGCGCGCGGACTCCGTGCGGCGCGGCAATTGGGGTGTTGCATCCAGCGATTCGCTGCCCCTCAGCGTCCAGAAGCAACAAGTTCATGGGTGGCGTGCCGATGAAGCGCGCCGCGAATTCGGTGCGCGGATGAGCGTACAACTGTTCGGGAGTATCGTGCTGTTCGATCTGTCCGTGCTGTAGTAATACGACGTGGTCAGCCATGCTCATGGCCTCGGTCTGGTCATGTGTGACGTAGACCATCGTAATGCCCAGGTTTTGCTGCAGTGTGCGAATTTCGCGGCGCATCTCGTGGCGCAGCTGAGCATCGAGGTTCGACAAGGGCTCGTCCATCAGGCAGACAGGCGCTTCGGAGATGACGGCACGCCCAAGAGCGACACGCTGTTGCTGTCCGCCCGATAATTGGGAAGGCTTGCGATCGAGCAGTGGCGCCAGACCCAGCAGGTCGGCCACGCGCTGCAAGCGGCGGCTGAAGTCGCGCGAAGGTTCTTTTCGAACCCTCAGCCCGAAAAGAATATTTTCCCGCACGGACAGATGCGGGAACAGGGCATAAGACTGAAACACCATTGAAATCTTGCGTTTCGACGGCGGCAGGTTTGTTACGTCGCGCGCGCCGATGCGGATGCGTCCGGCACTGGGGTCGTCCAGCCCGGCGATCATTCGAAGCGTGGTCGATTTGCCGCAGCCCGAGGGGCCGAGCAATACTGTGAACGTAGCCGCTTGCACCGTAAAGCTCACGTCGTTGACTGCAGCAGGTGCATCGCCGTATTGTTTGCTGACACGATCCAGAACGATGGAAGACATGGGCGATTTAATTATTCCAGGGTCGTTGGGCGCGGCTTAAAACAGTGCACTGTCGCCGTCCCTTGTCCGCACCCTATTCCAGGGTCGGTAATGAATCGATTTTAAGCATTTACCATGACGTGCATGTGACAGTGTTTACCCTAGGGATGGCTGGGCCGGCGGTGATATTTTCAGGCGATAGCAATGATTCCCGAGCGTGCCGGTTTTTTTGCGCAGGTAAAAAAATGGCACCCACAAGGGGTGCCGCTACCACACGCAAATCCGTTATCCTTACGCCATCAATGCCTCGGCGGGCTGCTGGACGCTTGCCATGTGGCGATTAACCGCCACCAGAATGGCCAGGAACGACGATGTCACGATATCGCGGTGGATGCCTACCCCGAAACCCGTGGGTGAGTCGCCGACGCGCAATTCCACGTAAGACGCGGCGCGTGTGTCGGTGCCGGTTCCGATGGCGTGCTCGTGATAATCCATGATGCGTATGGGCAGGCCCAGCGCATTGACAAAGGCCGCGATGGCGCCGTCTCCTTTGCCCGACAAATGGTGTACTTCGCCATGGTCTTCGATCTCGGCATCAATGGCGAACTGATGACCGCTGCCGGCAGTCGGGTCGCCCGTGATGCGGTGGCGGATCAGCTTCAAGGGTTGTTCCTGCTCCAGATATTCCTTGCTGAAAATATCGTAGACGGCCGCAGCGGTGACTTCGGCGCCGGTCTGGTCGGTTACGCGCTGGATGGCACGGCTGAATTCGATTTGCAGGCGGCGCGGCAAAGCCAGGCCGTGTTCGTGCTCGAGCAGGTACGATACCCCGCCCTTGCCCGACTGGCTATTGACCCGTATGACGGCATCGTAGCTGCGGCCCAGGTCGGCCGGATCGATAGGCAGATAGGGGACTTCCCACAGCGTGTCGGCTTCCTGGCACGCGAAGCCCTTTTTGATGGCGTCCTGATGAGAACCCGAGAACGCGGTGAACACCAGATCTCCGGCATAAGGATGACGCGGATGAACCGGCAACTGATTGCAATATTCGACGCAGCGGCGCACTTCGTCGATGTCCGAGAAATCCAGCCCCGGGTGTATGCCTTGTGTATACAGATTCAGTGCGAGCGTAACCAGGTCAACGTTGCCGGTGCGCTCGCCGTTGCCGAACAGACAGCCTTCGATGCGGTCGGCGCCGGCCATTACCGCAAACTCTGCCGCCGCCACGGCCGTGCCGCGGTCGTTATGGGGGTGCACGCTCAAAACGATGCAGTCGCGCTGTTTCAGATTTTTATGCATCCATTCGATCTGGTCGGCGAACAGATTGGGCGTGGTGGCCTCGATCGTGGCGGGCAGATTGAAAATGATTTTCGATTCAGGAGTAGGTTGCCAAGCCTGGGCAACGGCGTTGCACACTTCAAGCGCGAACTCGGGCTCGGTCGTGCTGAACACTTCGGGCGAATATTCGTAGCGCCAGCGGGTTTCCGGGTGTTGCGCCGTGCATTCCCTGACCAGGCGAGTTCCGGAGAGGGCGATTTCCTTGACCTCGTCGCGGCTCATGTTAAAGACAATCTTGCGAAATGCCGGCGCGCAGGCGTTATACAAATGGACAATGGCCTGTTTGGCGCCGGCAGCCGATTCGACAGTGCGGCGGATCAGATCGTCACGCGACTGGGTCAGGACAATGATCGTCACGTCGTCGGGGATGCGCTTTTCGTCGACCAGCTTGCGCACAAAATCAAAATCGGTTTGCGAGGCCGACGGAAACCCGACTTCGATTTCCTTGAAGCCGATTTTCAACAGCTGTTCGAAGAAACGCAGCTTGCGCTCCACGCTCATGGGTTCGATCAGGGACTGATTGCCGTCGCGCAGATCAGTGCTCATCCAGATGGGCGGATGGGTAATGCGTTTGCTGGGCCAGGTTCGCTCGGAAAATTCGTGGGCGAACGGATGGAATGGACGATATCGGTCTGAGGGGGTGGAGAGCATGTTGCACCTAATTTAGCAAAATCTACAAGCCGTGGTCACCGGGAATTATGAATCTTGGAATTCCGTTGCGCAGGTACGCGCGGATGACGGGGAATAACGTGGCGTGAGGGTTGCCGAACTGCCACAGGACGCTAGGTCCGGCAACCGATCAGTAGTAGCAGCGATAGTGCGGCAGGTAGCAGACGAGAATGCGCAACGCCGCCGGCAGCGTTGCTGCGAGCGTAGGCGTTTTGGGGAAAATCGCGCGATTTCATAGTGCTAGTCGAACATATTTTTACGAAAATTGCAAGTTCCGCGCTTAAGAGTCGGCCGCCGGCTGAGTCTCCAAAGCCTGGGCGTGTTCGCGCGCCAGGCTGATTTTTGCGGCACGCCGTGCTCGCAATTCGTGAGATGTGCGTTGCAAATCCCCCACACTGACAGGGTTGCGGCGGTCTACCCAGGCCCAGCGCAACACTTCCCGGGCGGGTTCCGATAATTGCTTGACGATCTCGCCGAACATTTCACCGCTGACCAGTTTGCCCTGCACCTTTTGTTGACTGCTGCGAATGAAGCGGTACAGGAAATAGGCAATAATGAGCGTGCATAGCGCCACTACCGCCCACCAGAAGAAAAGGTTGTATTGCTGTAGTATCTCGACGGCTTGCGGGCCAAATGCGTGCAGCCCCGCATAATCGATGCCATGGCCGAAGTCCATCAGGCGATTAAGCAAGTCGTACCAAACTAGCGCCACCACGGCGATAACAACCGTGCAGCTTATTTTCTGCGTGGCCGTCAGCTTGAGCAAAGCGTTGCGCAACACGGTGTCATCGTGGCGGGTCGGTTGTGGCGTCGAATTTTGTTTCATGCAAAATATTGTACCCAATATGACAGTGCACCAGTCTTTAGAACTTCGTAACCATCAGCAATTGGCGCTGACTCCGCAGCTGCAGCAATCGATCCGTTTGCTGCAGCTTTCGGCGCAGGAGCTGGAGCGCGAGATTTCTCAGGCCATAATGGACAATCCCTTGCTTGAGCAAAGGGAAGAGCAAGGCGTTGAACAGCCTGAGGCCAACGCTGAAGACCCCGATACGCCGCACGATGAATGGCCGGCCTTGCTCTCGCCCAGCCGCAGCGTCGACCCCTACGCCGACTCGGAGCGGCCTGAAGCCGCTCAGGCCGAACCCCTGGGCCAGCATTTGCTGCGTCAATTGCACCTGACGCGGGCCGGGCCACGCGACCTGGCCTTGATCACGCTGTTGATCGAAGAGCTGGACGAGAATGGCTACCTGCCGTCCTCCCTGGACGACATTGCACAGTGCCTTCCGTCCGAGCTTGAAGTGGACACCCAGGAGCTTGGGACGGCCCTGCGCTTGCTGCAATCGTTTGATCCCACGGGCGTTGGGGCGCGATCACTGGCCGAATGCCTGTTGCTGCAGTTGGCTCTCGCTCCGGCGGCGCAACGTTGTGATCCGCCGATTCTGCAGTGCGCTCGCCAATTGGCAGAGCGCCATCTCGATTTGCTGGCGTCGGGCAACTTGGGCCGGCTGCGCGAGGCGCTCGGATGTACGCAGGATGTCCTGCGCCAGGCGCACGTTCTGTTGCTAAGTCTTGAGCCGCGGCCGGGGCGCGCATGGGCTGGCTCGCAAGCCGACTATGTGAATCCCGATGTGCTGGTGCATAAGGCTGGGCGGCGCTGGCTGGCGCGGTTGAACCCAGCGGTACTGCCAAAACTGCGCGTCCATCCGCAATACGAGTATTGGCTAGGCGAGGCGCCCCGGCGCAGTCCGCTGCATGAGCAATTGCAACAGGCACAGGGTCTGATCAGGAATGTGCATCAACGTTTTGAAACAATTTTGCGCGTTGCGCAGGCTATTGTTGATCGTCAGCAGGCGTTTTTCGAGCAAGGCGCACACGCCATGCGGCCCTTGCTGCTGCGCGACATTGCCCAGGCGCTCGAAATGCACGAATCAACCGTCTCGCGCGCAACCCGGCAGAAGTTTGTGGCCACGCCTTGCGGCGTGCTTGAGTTGAAGTATTTTTTTGGCGCCGCGCTCGATACCGACGACGGCCTGGCCACTTCCGCCACAGCAGTGCGCTCGCTGATCGTCAAGCTGGTAGCGGGCGAGTCCCGTAAAAAACCCTTGTCCGACAGCCAGATTGCCGCCAGCCTGGGCGAGCAGGGCGTGATGATCGCGCGGCGCACTGTGGCCAAATATCGCGAAGCGGCGGGAATTGAATCGGCCTCTTTACGCCGGGCCAGGGCAACGCTGGCGTAGTGCGGTGGGTATGGACGGTGAATAATGTAGCGCCACCCCTAGTGGGTGGCACAACGACATCGAACAAAAACATCGGCGAGCTTGATTATTTTTCGCTACTGGATAATAATGGTTCTCATGTTTATTTGTATCTGCAACGCAATCACCGAGCGCGATGTCCAGGCGGCTGTAGCCGGCGGGGCGGGTAGCTTGTCCGATCTTCAGGCGCAACTTGGGATCGCGACCGCTTGCGGCTGCTGCGCCGACGCAGCGCTTCAATATCTGCCGGGCGCACGCCATGGCAGCCCGTTGCAGAGCGAACATGGTCTGGGCACCGGGGCTATGGCGGGCTCGGCCGCCAACGATGCCGCCGCGACGCTGATCGAAACGGTTGCGCGTCGCGCCTGAGCTTGCCTTTTGCATTTTCCGTAGTATGTGCCAATAGCACATTGGCGTGGTAGCCTATGGATGATCGACCGTCAGGGTTGATATGGGTTCGCCGATACGGCGCGAGCCCGGCCTACACATCAGGAGCACGGCAATGAAAGGCGATAAAACCGTCATCCAGCATCTGAACAAGCAGCTCAAAAACGAACTGACCGCCATTAACCAGTATTTTCTGCATGCGCGCATGCTGCGCCATTGGGGTTTGAACCGGCTTGGAAAACATGAATATGAGGAATCCGTCGGCGAGATGAAACACGCGGACCGGCTGATCGAACGCATCTTCATGCTTGAGGGGTTGCCCAATCTGCAGGATTTACACAAGCTTTCGATTGGCGAGAACGTGCCAGAAATCCTCAAGGCCGATCTCTCTCTGGAGTCGGGCGCTCAGGGCACGGTCAAGGAAGCCATGGCGTATTGTGAGTCAGTGCGCGACTTCGTTTCGCGCGATCTGTTCCAGGATATTCTCAACGACACCGAGGAACATATTGATTGGCTGGAAACGCAACTAGAGCTGGTCGACAAGGTGGGTGTACAGAACTATCTGCAATCGCAGATGGATGAATAGCGGTTTGACGGCGCCAGGCCACTCAAAAGTCAACCGCTTGGGTCGCTAAAAATTTTTGGCCGGGCAGTCGTGCACCTTGCCCCAGGCATTGTTGGGTTCGCAGTATTTATTGCGCGCCGCCCACGCGCAGCTGGGCCTGTCGAAAAAGCTCAGGGCGCTACAGGCAAGAATTTCCTGCCGCAGGCTCGCCTGCCATGCGGTATTGGCCGGCCGCACATTCCTGGGTTCGGTTGTGGTGGGTGGCGGGACTCCGGGCGCTTCGATGGGTTGTATAGGCTGCGTGATGGGCGGCCTTTTCGAATCGCTGGCCGTCATGTCGAGCCCGCTAACGTCGGCAATGCCTACCAGAGCCTGATGGCCGTTGCTGGCTGCAATTTGTTTGGCTTCGTCCATGGTGATCGTGGTGGTAGCCAGATCGACGACGCCGTTGGGCAGGAGTTGCACCAACGATTTATCGGGAATCTTCCAGTCTACCGGCGGTATGGGTTCGGTAACGCTCAATCGGCCGTTGACCTGGGGTTGAGGCGGCTGGGCCACAAACGGCTTGCCGTTGGCGTCAAGCACCGGTACGGCTACCGGCAGCGTTTCGGTGACCGCCTTGTGCTCAGGCCCGTGGGCGACCAGCCAGTCTCCCAGACGCAGACCGCCCCATGCGGAGGCACCCGCTGCGGCCAGTAGAACAACAATAATGAAGCGCCAGGACATTCTTACCCTCGGTCTGGAGAATTAAACCTAGTATAAACTCAGGCCGTTTTACCAAAAACCCTGCCGCCGTGCTCGCGCATGACGTGAAATTGAATCTTTGGGTAAAGCTCTTGCGCCACGCGCAACTGAGCCGCAGAGCTGAGCAGAAAGGCTGCGGCATCGACGACATCATAGGCGATATGGGCAGCATTGGCATCCATAAATTTGCGTAAATCCTTGGGATCGTCAGATGTAATCCAGCGTGCCATGTTGTAACGAGATGGCATTAGTCGGGCGTCTACGCCATATTCGTGTTTAAGCCGGTGCGCGACCACTTCAAATTGCAATTGCCCGATGGCGCCTAGCAGCAAAGAGCCGCCGACCGCCTCGGGGCGAAACACCTGGATAGCGCCTTCTTCACCAAGCTGAATCAATCCCGTACGCAGTTGCTTGATGCGCAAGGGATCCTTCACCTCAACTGCCTGAAAGAGTTCGGGAGCAAAGAAAGGAAGGCCGGTGAACTGCAGGGTCTCGCCTTCCGTGAGCACGTCGCCCAGCTGCAGCACCCCGTGATTGGGGATGCCTATCACATCGCCCGCATAAGCCTGATCGACCAGTTCGCGGCGTTGAGACAGGAAAGACACGACATTATTGGGGCGTATTTCCTTTCCGGTGCGCGAGACCGTCAGGCGCATGCCGCGGTCAAAACGTCCCGAGCTGACTCGGACAAAGGCGACCCGGTCGCGGTGCGCGGGATCCATATTGGCCTGGACCTTGAAGACCACGCCGCTGAATTTGGGCTCTTCGGGTTGTACTTCACGTTGCAGCGCGGTGCGCGACCCAGGTTTCGGAGCCAGATCGACCAGGGCGTCAAGCACTTCTTGCACACCGAAGTTATTGATGGCCGAACCGAAGAAAACCGGCGTCTGCCGGCCAGCCAGAAAGGCCGCATGATCAAATTCAGGGGCGGCGGCCGCGATAAGCTCGATTTCCTCGTGGGCTTTGCCAAAGGCGTCGTCAAAGCGTTCGGCAATCAAGGGGTTATCCAGGCCTTCGATAATCTCGTCGTGGTCGCCGCGGCGTTCCTGGCCGGCCCTGAATACCCGCATGCGATTGCGCCGTATATCGAAGACCCCGCCAAACATCCGGCCCATGCCCACAGGCCATGAAAAAGGCACGGCATCCATGCCCAGATGAGATTCGATTTCGGAGAGCAGATTCAACGGTTCCTGAACCTCGCGATCAAGCTTGTTTATAAAGGTGATGATAGGCGTGTTGCGGGCGCGGCAGACTTGCAGCAGCCTGAGGGTTTGCGGCTCGACGCCGTTGGCGGCGTCAATCACCATCAGCGCGGCGTCCACAGCGGTAAGCACCCGGTAGGTGTCTTCGGAAAAATCCTGGTGCCCGGGCGTATCCAGCAGGTTCAGGACACAGCCGCGATATTCCATTTGCATGACCGAGGAGGCTACGGAGATGCCGCGTTGCTTCTCGATTTCCATCCAGTCCGACGAGGCGTGGCGGCTGGCTTTGCGCGCCTTGACACTGCCCGCGATCTGGATTGCGCCTGCGAACAGCAGCAGCTTTTCGGTGAGGGTGGTTTTACCTGCATCGGGGTGCGAAATAATGGCGAAGGTGCGTCGCCGGGCGACTTCTTGACTAATACTCATGAAAGGATTTTAGCGTGTGCTGTTCCAGCGCATGGCGCTGTGATTGGCCATGCCTTATTTATGATGACTGAAAGAGGCCAGCACCGTGCCGGCCAGAATGAACATGGCGCCAAACGTGCGGTTAAGCCAGCGGATATGCCTGGGCTTGCGCAGCAGGCCCAGAATGCGTGAAGCAAGCGACGTATAGCAGCTCATGGCGACCAGATCGGTGCAGCAAAGCGTTGCGCCGATGATGACGTACTGCAGCGCCAAAGGCCGCGACAAATCCAGAAACTGGGGCACGACGGCCAACAGGAACATGGTGCCTTTGGGGTTGGTGATATTGACCAGGAAGCCGCGCGCAACCACTTCGCGAAACTGAAAGGGCGCCGTCGTTCGCGCTTGGACGGCCACCGGCATCGCGTCGGTGCGAAACTGCTTCCAGCCCAGGTAGATTAGGTAAATAGCGCCTACCCACTTAACGATACTGAATGCCGTTTCGGAGGTCGCCAGCAGGGCTCCCAGGCCCACAGCGACCACCAGAAGCTGACACATGATGCCCATCTCCAGGCCGAATATGTTCCAGTAGCTGCGCTTGAATCCATATTTAAGGCCCGAAGCCATGGCGGACAGGGCTCCTGGTCCCGGTGAGAACGAAATGGCCCAGGACGCTACAAAAAAGGCTAGCCAGGTAGACAAAGACATGGTGCGTTGTCAAAAGGTTCTGAAGTCGGTTTCGGGCAGGCCTTATTTGCCTAAAAGGGCCACTCGCGGCGCATTCGCGGGACGACTGCTGCGCGCACGGGCCGGTGCTCCGGTCGATGGCGCTGTGTGTCGCGGAGGATTGCTGGGCCGGCCATTCGTGTCCTGGCGCCCCCTGGGTGCGGATGTGCGTGCGTTATCGCCCGGGCGGCCTGAGTGGCGCTGCGCGTGGCCGGGAGCGCTTGAACGCCGCGGCGCCCGATCATCGCGATGTTCGCGGGCATTGGCGGGTTCGGCCTTGACCAATGCAGGCGACCAACCGTCGATGGTGGTGCGCGGTATGGATTTCTTGAGCATTTTTTCAATGTCGTTAAGAAACTTGATCTCGGTCTTGTCAACGAGTGACAAGGCGCAGCCTTCGACTCCAGCGCGGCCGGTGCGTCCGATGCGATGCACGTAATCTTCAGGGATATTGGGCAGTTCGAAGTTGACAACATTGGGCAAATGATCGATGTCCAGCCCGCGAGCAGCGATATCGGTGGCGACCAGCACGGCGACTTTGCCGTCCTTGAAGCCGGCCAGAGCGCGGGTACGCGCCGCCTGGCTTTTGTTGCCGTGGATCGCTGCGGCAGACAGACCGTCCTTGACCAGCTTTTCGGTCAGGCGGTTGGCGCCGTGTTTGGTGCGTGTAAACACCAACACCTGGTGCCAGCCGCTTTCGCGGATGATGAAGCTGAGCAGGTCGCGTTTATGGGAAGGCTCGGTCATCACCACGCTTTGGGTCACCAGTTCCGAGGCCGTGTTGCGGCGCGCGACCGACACCTCCACGGGCTTGTTCAGCACGCCTTTGGAAAGCTCGCGGATTTCGTCCGAGAACGTGGCCGAAAACAATAGATTCTGACGCGTCTTGGGCATCAAGGCGATGATGCGTTTAATGTCGCGAATAAAGCCCATGTCCAGCATGCGGTCGGCTTCGTCGAGGACCAGAATTTCCACGCCCGATAAATCCACGGTCTTTTGCTGGGCATGGTCCAGCAGTCGTCCGGGAGTGGCGACCAGAATATCCAGTGGCTTGCGCAAGGCGCTGATCTGCGGATTGATATTCACCCCGCCAAACATCACCATGGAGCGTATCGATGTGTGCTGGCCATAGGTGCGTACCGATTCTTCGACTTGCGCCGCCAGCTCGCGCGTAGGGGTCAGAATCAGGCAGCGCGGCCGTCCTGCCTTTTTAAGGGCGGCAGGGTGTTGCAGTAAAAGGTGCAGAATGGGCAGGGTGAAGCCTGCAGTTTTACCGGTGCCGGTTTGGGCCGCTGCCAACAGGTCGACGCCTTTTAGCACTTCGGGTATGGCTTGGGCCTGGATAGGCGTGGGCTGAGAATAGCCGACGTCCAAAATGGCGCGCATAAGGGGTTCTGCCAGGCCAAGCGAGGCAAATGAGGTTTGGGTATTCAAGGGGAAAAACTCCAGCGACAGCCTATCGCTCGAGTTGAGAGAGACCAATCTAGGCAGACGAAAAAGAAGTTGAGGGCTGAGAATCAGCCAGCAAAGCATAAGAATGGCTTGCAAGACGCGAGTTGACTGGCACGACACGCGAACGAACAATTGTAACGTAGTTATCGTTTCCGCGCTGTGAGGGTGGCGAGGCTTTGCATGTCCATGCTTGGCAATGCCGGCGCAACCTGCTGTAATCTGGAGCCTTGCTCAATCCAGGTAGCCGATATATGAAACGAGTTCTGTTGTTGATCCTCTTGCCCTGCCTGACCTTGCTATTGTCGGGTTGCGGGTATAACGATATTCAGCGTCTGGATGAGCAGGTCAAAACGGCATGGTCGCAAACGCTCAATCAATATGAGCGTCGTGCCGAACTAGTGCCCAAACTGGTCAGTTCCGTGAATGCCTATATGGTCAACGAGCGCCAGGTACTGACCCAGGTCACCGAGGCACGCTCGAGGGTGGGCAGCATCCAGATCAGCGCCAAAGATCTCGAAAACCCCGAGGTCATGAAAAAATTTGCTGCGGCACAAAGCCAGTTGTCGTCGGCGCTATCGCGCCTGATTGCCGTATCGGAAAATTATCCGCAGCTTAAAAGCGATGGCTTGTTTCGCGACCTGATGACGCAGCTCGAAGGCACCGAGAATCGCATTGCCACCGAACGCGGGCGCTATGTGCAGGCGGTGCAGGAATACAACCTGGTCGTACGCCAATTCCCCACGCTGATTACGGCCAAGATTTTTGGCTATCACACCATGGAAAACTATGGTGTATCCAAGCAAGAGCAAATCACCCGCGATCCAACCGTCAAGTTCGATATCCCCACACCCGCCCCGGCGCCAGCGAAATGATAATGTAGCGGCGAGCGACGAATACGTTTTTGTAGCGGCACCCCTTGTGGGTGCCATTGAGAGAAAAGATGAATGCCGTTACGCCATTTAACTCATTTTTTGGTCGCGTCAGGATCGGGTTCGCCTGGTGCCTGTTAGGGCTGCTATGGTTGGCGTGCATGGCCGTGGGCGCGCGCGCAGCCGAGGCGCCCATTCCCACCCTGACAGCGCGCGTTACCGACCTGACTCACACGCTGGGCGCCAAGACCCAGGCCAGTCTGACACAAAAACTGGCAGCCCTTGAACAAAGCAAAGGGTCGCAGATAGCGGTTTTGATAGTGCCTACTACGGGCACCACCACGATAGAGCAGTACGCGACGCATGTGTTCGACCAATGGAAATTGGGCCGCAAGAAAATCGACGATGGGATTTTGCTGGTCGTGGCCAAAGACGATCACCATCTGCGTATTGAAGTGGGCTATGGCCTGGAAGGCGCCGTGCCTGACATTCTGGCGGGCCGCATTATCCGCGAGCAGATCGCTCCCCGGTTCAAGCAGGGTGATTACGCTGGCGGCGTGACCGCGGGTGTCGATAGCCTGATCAAGCTGGTCAATGGCGAGGCCTTGCCGCCTGTGGTGCCGCACGCCACGCAGGCATCAACAGATCACTCACCTTCCTTGGGCATGATCCTGCCGCTAGCGTTTATGGCCTTGGTGTTGCCTGCGACGATTGCCGCGTTCGCTGCGGCGCTTTTCGGGTACCTGATATTCCATAGCCTGGGCCTTGCGATATTGGCCGCCGTGGGGGCGTTTGCGTTAAGCAGCATCGGGCGGCAAATGCGTGCCGGTGGCCAGGGCAGCGCAGGGCGGGCATCGCGCGCTGGAGGCATTATCGGCAGTCTGGGTGGTCTGGGTGGTTTTGGCGGCGGTGGTTTTGGTGGAGGAGGTGGGGGTTTCGGTGGTGGTGGCGGCGGCAGTGGCGGCGGCGGAGCCTCCGGAGGCTGGTAGGCGTTTTACGTGGGCAAAGCCTTATGGCTCGGCGCGTTTGGGTTGTTGTTGGCACCCATCGTGGGTGCCAACAAGGCAATGGCGAAAAATGGCAGCCACAAGGGCAGCCCCTACAAAAACATATCGGCGAATTATGTAGCGGCAGCCCTTGTGGCTGCCATTGACCGAAATAAACCGAACAGAGTCTGGAGATAAATAGTGCGACAAGATGGCGGCAAATGGAAGGAGCTCACAGGGTGGGCGTTCATTGAGGGGCATTGGCTGCGCCGCAAGCACTTTACTCCCCAACTGTTGCAGCAAATCGCTTTGCGCATTGCCGAGGGCGAACGCGCGCACGCAGGCGAACTGATGGTGGCGATAGAAGCCGTGTCGCCCGCGCATGAGCGCAAAAGCCATTTAAGGGCGCTGGAAGTATTCGGCCGCTTGCGAGTATGGGATACGCCACACAATACCGGCGTTCTGCTTTACCTGGCATTGGACAAGCATCACATCGAAGTGATCGCCGACCGTGGAGTGGCGGCTGGAAATGATGTGTGGGGGCAGATATGCGGGCAATTGCAGGCACGGTTGCAACAAGGCGACTACGTGGCGGGCGTGCTGGCTGCTATTGATGCCATTGAAGAAGTATTGGGCACACGTTGCCCGCCATTGGCCCAAGGCGCTGTCCGCAGCAATGACCTGCCCGACGAGCCAGTGCTTTTGTAAAGAGTGGTGTTTCAACCGCATGTAGCGGCAGCCCTTGTGGCTGCCAAAATCGCGACCATAAGGGCCGCCGCGACGACATCAATTGGAAATGGCGGTGAAAAAAATGGCAGCCACAAGGGCTGCCATAAGGTTCCAGACGGATTCACGCCAATCTTTTTGCCAATGATTTGATGACTTGTTCGCGTCGCGGGTTTGGGCTGTAGTCCGCGCTTAGGGTCGACCAGAGCGGCTGGCCACGAGCTTCGTTCAGTTCTTCGGGCAAGCGGCCTTTGCTCAATGGCGTGTGGCCGGCATCGTCGTTCGCGTTCGAGGCTGGTGCGACCGTGGCAATGGCACCGTCGTCGCCCGATTGTTTGTCGGTTGATTCCTTGATGTTGCCGGGCTCCCCGGCCAGGACTATCGGCCCTTGCGCCGCGTGTCCGCGGCGTTCAAGTGCGTTGACCAGCGTAATCTGGCGCGCTCCCAGAAGCCGCAGCACCGCGTCGTCGACACTGAGTTCACGGTAGCCTTTCAAGCGACCCAGAATGCGCTTGCCGTATGGGCCTGAGCTTTGCCATAGGCCGCCTATCACGGCGCCGGTCAGCGCAGCGGCGCCCAGGCTTAAACCCGCCGTGAAAACGTCGATGGTGGCGCCGGCCGCCGCGCCCGCCGCAATACCTTTGCTGACATGTATCCCCATGTCTCTTAACGCCTGGGGATGAAACAGATCCATGCCCCAGCGTTCCCCTTTCAGCGGGAGATCGTGATAGGGGAAGTCTGCCGCTTTGAATTTGTAGCGCTTTAGCAGCGCCTTGATGCACTGGTTTTCGCGTTTGCGAACCTGTCGACGCAGTGTTTCGGTGGCTTGCGTCACGGATGTGTCGTCGGAGGCGCTGCCCAAATGCCAGGCCGCGACATCGACCAGCAATTCGGCAATCAGGCGCAGCGCGTCCGCACGGCGGATGTCGCGCTGCAAGACGATATCTTCGTTCAAGGCCTTTAATAGCGCGGCGTGCGAATCCAGCAAAAGGGCCAGCTTGTCGTACAGTTGCGCTTCGCCATCGAGCGCAGGGGCCACGGTGTCGAATTCGACGTTGGCATGCAGCCCCAGGCGAGCCAGTGCGTCGCGCCAATCACCGGCGCGCTGATTTGGGCTGCGTGTAAAGTTTAGGACAGGCAGCAGGGGCTGGCCACAGCTGGCGAGAATCGCCAGTTCGTCCTTGTATTTGCCCAGCACTGGATCGCGCACGTCTATCACATACAGACCCGCGTCGCAGTCGAGCAGCTTGTTCAGCACCCGGGCTTCCTGCTCGAAACGGCGCTTGCTTTCCGGAGAATCCAGAAAACGCCGGATTCTATCCGGCCCGTCCAGGCGTTGGGCGCGCTGTGCAAGCTGATCCATGTAGTCCAGCAACGCGATGCCGTCTTCCATCCCTGGCGTGTCGAATAGTTCGATTGCCGTTGCGTCGTTCACGAGCAGGCGCGCGCCTTCCACATGGCGGGTAGTGCCCGGCTCATCCTGGACTTCGCCGAAATTGGGGTCGCGGGTCAGTGTGCGCATCAGCGATGTTTTCCCGGTATTGGTGTGGCCCACCACAGCCAGGCGCAAGAATGGGCGTTCACTCATCGGTTTGCGCCTCCAGCCATGCCAGCGCGTCGCTGCGGTGCGCGTAAATCTGCCTGGACTCAAACCCGGCGGCGCCCAATCGCGATCGCCAGGCCACCATGCGCGCATCGCGTTCGCCGGGCAGGTCTTGCCTCAACAACACTCGGGTCTGGCGGGCGAGGCCGGCCAGATCCGTCAGTATCGAAATCGTGCCGCGATCGGGCGTTTGATGCGGATCGCAGACGGCCAGCAGTTTTTCCGGAGCGTGATCTTGAAGGTCGTCGAGCAAGGCCATGCGCTGTTCACGCGTGTCGATGTTGCCGGCATCCTGAATGGTCTGGGCCAACGCCTGTGGCGGCCAGGGCTCGTCCGCAGGCAGCTCGATGCCGACAATCAATGACTTTGCGCCTTGCCCGGGAGTGCCGGCTTGCGATCGAATGCTTGCGTCAAGCCCGCAGAAGGCAGGGGAATCGACTCCTATTTTCTCGCTACTGGGCTGCAAACGTTCGCGCAAATTCGCATATCCGGGCAGGTTCTCGTCCAGAGTGATGGCCGCAGCACAGCGCCTGCTCATGAAAAGACTAAGCAGCAGGCTTAAAAGCCTTGGTAATAATCCATAGACAACGACGCAGCCGATCAGCCAGCTCGACCAAAGTGCCTGCACCGATTCGGGTACCGCATGCAGGCCGTTGCTGGCTCGCACCATGTCGGCTGACGGCATCAGAAACCCCAGCTTTCCGGGCAGCCACCCGATCACTGCCGTCAATTGCACAAAGGTGTCGGCCGACAGCAGCGTGGTTTCCCAGTTGAACTCATAGCGCCGCGCAGACAGCGCTGCGAGCAGAGTCAACAACAGGGTGAGGAAGGCGCCTGTCCATAGGCCGTGGCTGACGCTGCTCAGTATCCAGCGCAGAGCGCCGTTGCGTCCCAGCACGTCAACAAGGGCCCGCGGAATCAGTGCCACATCGGGACCGCGCGCCAGTTTTCGGGTAAGCCACAGCCATAATTGCCCGAGCCATGAACCGTGGCCGCGTATACCAAAGCTAAGCAGCCAAAGCAGAAAGGTGAGGCCGTGCAGGCCAAGTATCGCCACCAGCGCCAGCAGCAGATTGACGGATCGGCCGCCGTCTCCCAGGGCCCCCATGGCGGTGCCGGCGCCGGCGAGCACGGCGGCGATAATCAGGCCAAGCAGTGCAATTCTGGCTCCGCGGGACCAGCGTGCAATCAGCAGGTCGAGATTTTCACGTTTGCCCAGAAGCGTTGCGCGCAGCAAAATGCGCTGTGTGAAATTGTGCCCTTCTGTGCGGGCGCGGCGTGTCTCGGAGGCGTCCTCGATCGGTCCCCAATGCGCTTCGCGCAGACGAATGAATTCGGCTAGCCAGTATGCGGAGAAAGAATCGACTGAGGGCATTAGGGGGAGGGGATCGGGGCGGGCTGCGACGTGGGGCGCCCTGGTCGGCACCTCTATTTTTTGGCGATCATTCCGTAGATAAACAACACTATTACGGCGCCTATGATAGAGCCGAACCAGCCGACTCCTTCGCCGGGGCTGTACAGGCCAAGCGCGTGCCCAAGGTAGCCGGCGACAATCGAGCCGACAATACCCAGAACGACGGTCATGATGAAACCCAGTTTTTGTTCGCCCGGCATCACAGCCCGCGCAATCAGGCCCACAATGAACCCGACGATGATCATGGTGATAATGCCCATGGCGATCCTCCAAAAGTGTTAAACAAGCCGGCCGCTAGACGTGTTGGCGGCTCCTTGCGGTTATCATACCCCGCGCTGTCCCGATATCTTATGCGGTCTGCGTGTGCTCCACATCCAGCCCTTCGCGGGACAGGAAGTTCAGGGTGGGCATGAGCGACAGCAGATGCTTGCTGTACTCATGCTGCGGGTTGGAAAAAAGCGCTTCGGTATCGGCCACCTCAAGCAGCTCGCCGTGACGCATGACACCGACCCGGTCGCACATTTGCCGGATGACGGGCAAATCGTGGCTGATGAACAAAATGGTGAGGTGCAGCTTCTCCTGCAGATCTTTGAGCAGGTTCAGGATTTGCGCCTGAATCGATACGTCCAGCGCCGAGGTCGGTTCGTCGCAGATCAGGAAGCGCGGCCGGGTGGCCAGCGCGCGCGCGATGCATATGCGCTGGCGCTGGCCGCCGGAGAATTCGTGCGGAAAACGTTTGAGCGCCTGTTGCCCCAGGCCCACGTAGTCGAGCAGGTCGCCGACAATGCTGCGGGTTTGCGCCTCGCTGCCGGTCAATTTGTGAAAGCGTATCGGTTCGGCCACGATATCCAGTATGCGCATGCGGGGATTAAGCGAGGAATATGGGTCCTGGAACACCATTTGTATCTGGCGGCGAAACGCATTGAGCGCTGATTCGTCCTTGAGCTTGGTCAGATTGACGTCATTGAAAATCACGTTGCCGCTGCTCGCCTTGTAAAGGCCGGCGATCAGGCGGGCGATAGTCGATTTACCCGAGCCCGATTCGCCGACCAGGCCGAATACCTCGCCTTCCTTGATTGAAAAGCTGACGTCTTTGACGGCATCGAGCATGTAGCGGTTCTTTCTGAAAAACGCATTTTTCAGCACGAACTGTATGCCCAGATTTCGGGTTTCCACCAAAGGGGCGTCGGCATGTGAGCCGAAATCGCGTTCTTGCCCGAGCCAATGGGTGCCGATATCCAGCTCTTTCTTGGTGGGCGCCCGTACGTCCTCAATATAGGTCACCATCGGAAAGCGACGCAGTTTGATGTCGGAGCGCGGCACGGCCGAAATCAGGCTCTTGGTGTAGGGATGGTCTGGGTTTCCCAGAATTTTCTGGGTGGTGCCTTGTTCGACCAGCTTGCCCCGATAAAGCACCGCTACTCGATCCGTAATTTCGGCAATCACACCCATATCGTGGGTGATGATGATCATACCGACTTGCTTGTCCTTGCATAGCTTGCGCAGCAGATCCAGAATTTGCGCCTGAATGGAGACGTCGAGCGCCGTCGTGGGTTCATCCGCAATGATGACCTCGGGCTCGCAGCACAAGGCCAGCGCGATCACCACGCGCTGGCGCATTCCTCCGGAAAACTGATGCGGGTATTGCTGCAGGCGCATTTCCGGCTCGGGCATTCCGACGCTTTGCAGCAGATCTATGGCGCGCGTGTGCGCCTGGCTGTGCGATAGATTCAGGTGCACCTGCATGGTTTCGATCAGCTGGCTTTCGATGGTTTGCAGCGGGTCGAGCGAGGTGAGTGGATCCTGGAAAATCATGCTGATGCGTGGTCCGCGAATTTTGCGAAATTCGTGGCTGGGCAACTGATCGATGCGTTGACCATCGAGGCGAACCGACCCGGCCGTCATTTTTCCGGGCGACTGGAGCAGACCGATGACTGCGTTGCCTATGGTCGATTTGCCCGCGCCGGACTCCCCCACGACTCCCAGAATCTCACCCTTTTCCAGAGCAAGCGTGACATTGTCGATGGCCACCAGGTTGCCGTGCCGGCTCGAGAATTCGATGCGTAATTGGTCAATATCCAGAAGTGCCATGCGCATGTCTCAATTCAGCTTGGGATTGAGCGCATCGCGCAGCCAATCGCCCAACAGGTTGACCGATAAGGCCAGCAATATGAGGGTGATCCCGGGGAAGATCGTGATCCACCATTCGCCGGAGAATAAATAGTTGTTGCCAATACGGATCAGCGTGCCCAGCGATGGCGTGGTGGGCGGAATGCCCACACCCAGAAATGAGAGCGTGGCTTCCGTGATAATTGCGACGGCCAGGTGAATGGTGGCAATCACCAGCACTGGCCCCATCACGTTGGGCAAGACGTGGCGGCGCAAGACCATGAAGGGTTTCATGCCGATCAGGCGGGCCGCCTGCACGTATTCTTTATTGCGTTCGACCATGGTGGCGCCGCGGACCGTGCGTGCATATTGCACCCAGCCCGAAATTCCGATGGAGAAGATCAGCACATATAAAGACAGTGCATCTTGGGCATCGCGCGGCAACATGCCGCGGGCAATGCCGTCTACAAGCAGGGCAATAAGGATGGCGGGAAACGACAACTGGACATCGGCGATGCGCATGATGAACGTGTCGATGCGTCCGCCCGCGTAGCCACTGATCAGGCCCAGCGTCACCCCGATGGTGAGCGAGAACAGGACCGACGCAAAGCCCACCACAAGCGAGATGCGCGACCCGTACAGGATGGCCGACAAAATATCCCGGCCCTGGTCGTCGGTGCCCAACAAGAACTGGGCGCTGCCATCGTGCGACCAGGCGGGTGGGGTGTTGGCATCAAGCAGATTCAATGACGCCAGATTAAACGGATCGTGCGGCGCGATGAGTGGGGCGCATACCGCGCCCAGAAAAATGGCCAGCGCAATCACCGCCGATATGACGGCGGTGGGCGAGCGGCTAAAGCTGTAGAACATGTCGCTACGGATGATGCGGGACAAGGCATTTTGGGCCATAGGCTTGAATCTTCTAATTTTTTTGTATGCGGAGTCGGGGATCGACCGCAAAGTACAGCAGGTCAACAATCAGGTTGATGATCACAAAGAAGAAAGCGATCATCAAAAGATAGGCGGCCATCACGGGGATGTCGACCGAACCTATGGATTGAATGAAGAGCAAGCCCATGCCGGGCCATTGAAAAACGGTTTCGGTAATAATCGAAAATGCAATGATCGACCCCAACTGCAGGCCGGTAATGGTAATGACTGGCACCAGCGTATTTTTCAATGCATGGCGAAAGTTGATCATGCGCTCGGGCAAGCCGCGCGCCCGGGCAAACTTGATGAAATCGGCCTGCATGACTTCGAGCATTTCGGCGCGCACCAGCCGCATGATCAGGGTCATCTGGAACAGAGCCAGGGTGAAGGCGGGCATGATGAGCGAGAGCCAGCCACTTTTGGTAAAAAAGCCCGAGCTCCACCAGCCGAAATGCACCACTTCGCCGCGGCCAAATGTGGGTAGCCATCGCAGCAGCACGCCGAAGATCAGAATCATCAGAATGCCGGTGAGAAAAGTGGGCAACGAAATGCCCAATAGCGAAATGGTCATGAATGTATGCGAGAGGATGCCGCGGCGCTTGAGTGCCGTGTAGATTCCCATGGGGATGCCCAGAAACAACGCGATGATGGCCGACGTAAACGAGAGCTCCAGCGTGGCAGGCATACGGCTTTTAATAAGCTCGCTGACCGGGCGCCGCTGGCGATACGACACGCCGAAGTCGCCATGCACAGCGTTGCCGATGAATCGTACGTACTGCACAAAAAACGGATCGTCCAGGCCCAGCTGCTTTTTCAGCTCGGCGCGTTGCGCCAGCGTCGTGTCTTGGCCGACCAGATTGTTAATCGGGTCGCCCACATAGCGAAATAGGGAAAATGCAATAAAACCCACCGCCAGCATGACGAAAATCGACTGGAAAATTCGTCGCGCAATGAAATTCAGCATGGTGATGATCTTTTGGTGATGAGCAGCCACCCATCCGGGCCGTAAACTGGGGCCCGGATGGGTGGCTAGCGTCGCTTAAGGCATTACGACGTTGCGCATATCAAGCACATCGTCGGCGCGTTGCGCCACTTTGATGCCTTTTTTTACACCCCATGACAAAGGCTGCTGATGCAAAGGCAGATAGCCGTAGTCGTTGCGCAGCAACGTAAAGGCCGTTTTGATCATGGCGTTGCGCTTGGCCTGATCCGTTTCCACCCCTATTTTTGCAATCAGGGCATCGATATCCTTGTTGCAATAGCCACCCAGGTTGAATTGCCCTGCCGCCGTTGCCTTGTTGCGGCAAGCCACCAGGTTGGTCAGAGAGTTTTCGGCGTCGATTGAGCTGGGTGTCCAGCCCAACAGGTACATGCTGGTGTTGTTGCCGGCCTGCAGCAAGACTTTGCCGAAGTACTTGGACTTGGTCTGCGCGAGCAAATCGATCTTGATGCCGATGCGTGCCAGCATGCCTGATACGGCCTGGCAGATTTTTTCGTCATTCACGTACCGATCATTCGGGCAGTCCAACTGCACCGAAAAGCCGTTGGGGTAGCCGGCCTCGGCCATCAGCTTCTTGGCTTTAGGCAAGTCGGTTTTATACGGTTTGCCAAAGGACTCGTCGTAGCCGTTGATCGAGGTGGCGATTAGCGTGCCTAAGGGGTGCGCCGCGCCACGCATGATTTTCTTGTTAATGATGTTGGTGTCGACGGTCAGGTCAATGGCTTCACGAACGCGTTTGTCCTTGAACGGATTCTTGCCCTTGACGCTGGAGAACAGCAACTGGTCGCGCAACTGATCCATGCCTATGAAAATGGCCCGTGCTTCAGGCTTGTTGAGAACCCGGATATTGGGTTCTTTTTCCAGGCGTGACCAATCTTGCACCGGAATTGGCATCACCAGATCCATTTCACCCGAAATAAGGGCGGCGACGCGGGTTGATTCCTGGGTGATGGGTTGGAATACGATGTCAGTGATGTTGGTGGGAATTTTCTTGTTCCAATAGCCGGTAAAGCGTTTCAACGTTGTTTTAACGTCGGGTTGGCGATCAACCACTATAAACGGGCCCGTGCCGTCCTCGTGCAAATTGGCATAGTTATTGGCTCCTCCCTTGACGTTAGCGGCTTCGGTAGTATGGTTTTTTTCGGCCCAGGTTTTGCTCATCATGTAGAGAAACACCCAGTCGCGCGGCAAAATCGGGTTGGGCTTGGGCGTGGTCACTTCGACGGTGTAGTCGTCGATTTTTTTCACATCGGTGGCCATTGCGCCGTAGCCCTTCATGTCCGAACCTGGCGTGAGGCTGCGTTTCCAGGAGAAGATCACATCATCGGCAGTAAAGGGGCTGCCATCGTGGAATTTGACGCCGTGCCGCAAGTGGAAAACCCATTTGGTGGGTTCGGGATTTTCCCATTTCACCGCCAGCGCCGGAATCAGCCTCAGATCTTTGTCATAGGTGGTCAGGGGTTCGTAGAAAGCGTTCTGGAACCCAAGCGTAAAGGTTTCGTTCAGCGACATAGGGTCGAGCGACTGGACATCGCCCTGATAGGCCCAGTGCAAAGTCTTGGCCTGAACCGCGTGGCTCAAGCCGATGCTCAGGACCAGTGCCGCAGCCAGCGCGGTGTGTTGAATTAGTTTTGGGCAGTTCATTCACGGTCTCCATCAATAATACGTTTTATGGTTTGATACAGCTTTCATGCGGCTGCGATAAGATTTTTTGTCTTAGCGCGGATACACGATATTGGCGTCCCATCGATAGCGCAGACCCCCAATGCGTGGATTTTGTATTCAACAGATGCCCGATCAGACGGTTGGGGCCGTCATTTTTTCAATCAATTTTTCCAGAAAAATTTCGCAGGCTTCGACCTGGGTAACATCAATATATTCGTTGGGCTGGTGAGCCTGGTCAATAGACCCCGGGCCGCAAAGAACCGTGGAATAGCCCCGTTGCTGGAACAGGCCGCCTTCGGCCCCATACGAAACGCAGTTGCGGCATTGCTGCCCCGACAGGCGTGAAGCCAGGTCTTGCGCTGCGCCTGCGCGATTCTGCATGGGCGGCGCATCGGCGATGATTTCAGTATTGATGGCCGCTTCGGGCGCGATCGCCTTCATGGCCGGTAGCAGGCTGTCGGCATAGGCCTGCAAGCGCCCAAGATAGCGTCGCCAGTCGTCGCCTGGCAGCGCGCGTATGTCCCACATGAAGGTGCATTGCCGCGCAATGATGTTTAGCGCCGTTCCGCCATTGACGACACCCACGTGCAGTGTTGTGTAAGGCGGCACGAACGGGCATTCGGGGTCTGCGGACGCCTGATTTTCGGCCATCATGCCGTCGATGAAGGCGATAAGCTTGGCGGCGATCATTACAGCACTGACCCCACGCTGGATCTGGCTTGAGTGTGCTTCGTGCCCGAGAACGGTGACACGTACAGCGGCGATGCCTTTGTGCGCCACAATAGATTGCATGCTGGTGGGCTCGCCCACTATAACGGCGCTGGGTTTGGCCGCATCAATGGATATCCGTTCGATCAGGGCGGGTGCGCCTACGCAGCCGACTTCTTCGTCGTAGCTGAGGGCAAAATGGATCGGGCGCTTCAAATGCCGCATATCGGGCACCATCGCCAGCGCAATCGCCGAAAAGGCCTTCATGTCGCAAGTGCCGCGACCATACAGGCGGCCATCCTTTTGCACAAGCTGAAATGGGTCTGTATCCCAGGCTTGGCCGTCGACCGGCACGACATCAGTGTGGCCCGAAAGCACGACGCCGCCTTCGACGTTGGGGCCAACGGTGGCAAACAGATTGGCCTTGTCGCCCTTGCTGTTGCTGATCAGATGGCTTTTCACTCCATGCTCGGCGAGAAAATCGCGCACATAATGGATCAAGGGAAGGTTCGAATTGCGCGAGACGGTGTCAAATCCGACCAACTGGGTGATCATTTCTAAAGATTGGGGTTTCACAGCAAAAAACACTCCGGCGAGCGCGACGCATTCGGCGACTGTGTCCGGGCCGTCGGCTGCGCTGTGCTACATATTTTAGTAAAGCTGATCTTAGCCATTCTGTGCTTTAAACGTCAATGACTTTGCCTCGGGGTATGCCCCATGTTTTGTCCTGCTTTAAGGCTTTAGGCAGGAAGATGGCACTTTTCCCGTTAGGTTTTCAGCTATTTATAAGTCGCTGCCGTGTTCGCAGGCCTGAATAAGCAAGACGGTATCTGTAAATGCGCTGATGGCACCCAATGGGTGCCCCTAAAATTGTGTTACACGCAGATCCCCGTCGTTAATACGGCTCGCCAGATCTTGCAGGCGTACTGCCTGCCACCTCTGCACCTTTGAATTCGTGGGTGAGTTTCTCGACGGCGCGCGCCAGTACGGAGGAGTCCACGCCTACGGCCACAAAAGTGGCGCCCAGATCCAGGAAATGTCGGGCCTTTGCGATATCGCTGTGCAGGATGCCCGCTGCTTTGCCCGAGCGTGCGATGCGCGTGATGGCGTCATCGATCAGTTTGACTACGTCGGGGTGCTCGGGGTTGCCCAGATGGCCCATATTGGCTGAGAGGTCGGCAGGCCCTATGAATACGCCGTCTACGCCGCCGCACGCCAGGATATCGTCGAGCGCGGCGACGCCTTGCGGCGTTTCGATCTGGATAAGCACGCATATTTCGTCGTTGGCGCGTTGCAGGTAATCGGTGATACGGTTCCAGCGCGAGGAGCGCGCCAATGAACTGCCGACCCCGCGCACGCCTTGAGGTGGATAGCGCACAGCGGCTACTGCGGCGGCCGCCTCGGCACCCGACTGCACCATGGGTATGAGCAGGGTCTGCGCACCAAGTTCCAGAAGCTGCTTGATTTGTACGGGGTCGTTCCATGAAGGCCGCACGACCGGCGCGACGGGGTAGGGGGCGATGGCCTGCAACTGCGGTAGCATGGTTTGCAGAGTGTTGGGCGCGTGCTCGCCGTCGATCAGCAGCCAGTCAAAACCCGCGCCGGCGCAGATTTCAGCGGTGATGGGATGGGCCAGCGCCAGCCATAGCCCGATTTGCGGCTGTCCTTGGCGTAGCCTGCGCTTGAAAGTATTGGTCAGGATATCCATGTTTTCAGACAAAGCAGCAGTTGACCGAGCCAAGCGGGCCGTAATCGACATTGAAGGTGTCGCCGGGACGGGCAAAGACGGGACGGGTGAACGATCCCGATAATATCACTTGGCCGGGTTCGAGCGCGATACCGTGGGGAGCCAGTTTGTTGGCCAGCCAGACCACGCCGTTGGCGGGGTGATTAAGTACGCCGGCGGCCACACCTGTTTCTTCGATGGCCGCATTGCGCGACAGGATGGCGCCGATCCAGCGCAAATCGAATTCGCCGATTCTGACCGGCCGCCCGCCCATGACGATGCCGGCGTTGGCGGCATTGTCGGAGATGGTGTCGAATACCTTGCGTGGCCGTTTGCTGTCGGGGTCGATGCTGTGTGAGCGCGCGTCGATGATTTCCAGGGCGGGCACGACGTAATCGACCGCATCGTAGACATTGAAGAGGGTGACTTCGGGGCCTTCCAGGCGTTTACCCAATATAAAAGCCAGTTCCACTTCAATGCGCGGCATGATGAAACGCTCTGCGGGAATGCGGCTGCCATCGTCGAAAAACATATCGTCCAGCAGTACGCCATAATCGGGTTCGTCGATCTGTGACGACTGCTGCATGGCGCGCGAGGTCAGGCCTATTTTGTGACCCTTCACTTGGCGGCCTTCGGCGACCTTCATGGCCATCCATTCGCGCTGAACGGCATAGGCGTCTTCGATAGTGATGTCGGGATAGTCCTGGGAGAACTGACGAGTTTGGGTACGGGTGCGCTCGGCTTCATGCAGCCGGGCAGCTAGAGCCTTGATGGTTTTCTTGTTGAGCATGGCGTGTCTGTTTCAGTGTGGGTTGGTGGAGCCAGCGTCAGGCCGGGTCGGCGATCAGTGTATTGACCAGGCGTCCAATGCCTTCTATTTCGGTCACGACTTCGTCGCCAGGATTCACATTGACGATGCCGTCGGGTGTTCCAGTCAGGATTAGGTCTCCCGGCGACAGCGTCATGAAACGGCTGAAGTATTCAATTAACGCGGGTATATCAAATACCATATCGCGCGTGTTGCCGCGCTGGGTTTCGACGCCGTTGACCGTGGTGCGCAGATTCAGGTTCATGGGATCGGGCACGTCGTCGCGTTCGACCAGCCAGGGCCCCAAAGGAGTGCATGTGTCGCGGCTTTTAACGCGCAGATTGGGGCGATACCAGTTTTCCAGGTAATCGCGTAGCGCATAGTCGTTGGCCACCGTATAGCCGGCTACATAATCATAGGCCTGTTCACGCAATACCTTGCGGGCTGTGCGACCGATCACGACCGCCAGCTCGCATTCGTAATGCATGAAGGCGATATCGGTCGGGCGCAACGTTTGTGCGCGATGGCCCACAAACGTATTGGCCGCTTTCAAAAATCCCAAAGGCTCTTCGGGCGCCTTGAACGCCAGTTCTCTAGCGTGATCGGCATAGTTGATGGCAAGCGTAAAGGTGGTGCGCGGCTCTATCGGCGGCAGCCAGCTGACTTCGTCCTGGGACACCGTGCGGCCGTCAGCCAACCGTAGTTGGCTACTGCCGGCATCGGTGGCCAGGTGACTACGCTCTTGATAGCGAACGCGGGCATGTTTCATTGCATGTGTTTCCGTGCGAACCGTTAAAAAACTGGAGCTACAGTCAAGCGATTAACCAGGCTTCCCAGCGGCGCGATCCTGATTTCAAAGCGCTGGCCTGCGCGAGCCCGCGGCGCGTCGACTGGCACACCGATCAATAGGATGTCGCCGCAGTCCAGACTCATGAACTGGGTCACATCGGCAATCAGCTTGGCCACGGGACGGATCAGGTCACCGGTATGCGCTTGCTGTGCGAGCCGGCCGTCGATATACACCTCGATAGTTAGGTCATCGGGATCGACGATCTGGGCGCGTGGCGTCAGCTGCGCGCCGATGGGGCAGAAGCCGTCACGGCATTTCTGTTTCATGGGTGGGCGGAAATAGCTGGCGTGGGGCACAGACAAGTCGGCTACGATCCGGTAGCCGGCCACGTAATCGAGCGCATTCGTTGCTTTGACGCGAGTGGCTTTCCGCTCGAATACTAAGCCTACACAGGCGCCGATTTCGACCTCGGCGACATCTGAAGGCAATACTATATCGCTATCACTCTCGGCATAAGTATTGGCCGGTTTGATATACAGCACCGGCGCTTTTGGGGTTGCTTTGTAGGGAGTCTGTTGCGCTGCGTCGCCAAGCTGCTCCAGTGCCTGCCGGTAATTGAGCAGTGTGCCTACAACAGTGCGCGGCCGGGCTTCAGCGGGCCAGTCGATTAGACTTGCGTAATCCAGGGGGCGAGTCACGTTAGGATTTCCTTACTTGTATTCAGCCCGAGCTTTGAGATACGTACGGTAGTTGCTGTTTTTGTAGCTCAAGATCGGATCGGCTTCTTCGATTTGCATGGTAATACCCAGCGGGCGGCTCGCCATAATCGGCGCCAGAGCCCTTTGCAGCGCAGCGAAAATCCGTTCGCCAGCCTGTTTTTTTACGGTTTCTTCGCGACCATGTCCGATTTTAAGCGTGACATGCACGAACGCGTTATCCGGGTGCCCGTCTGCGATCAGGTAGTCATCGATACGGATTGCGCGGGTGCGTGCGCCGGCCAGGGGGAAAACGCTGCCGTCGTCGATGGCGACGTTCTGGATGGTTTTCATCAGCGATCCGACATTGAGCTCGGGCCGCAGATTGGCAGAATATTCGATCCAAATATGCGGCATGTCCGGCCTCTTGGGAATGTAATTAACATGTTAATATTATAGAGAATAGATTGGGGTGTCAACGGATTTAGGCTGCGCGGTTTGTCGAATACACTTGCGCTACACGGATCTGACTGGAGATGCCAATTGAGCGATGAATACAGTGCCGACCGGGAAGAAACAGTTTTAAAAAGCTTGTTCAGTTTTCAAGTCAGACGATTCAATGTGTTGTATACGAGAGCTTCAACACTCATTTACAACTCTGATTTTGATCTCAAATTGAATGAATGGCGTGTATTGGCTGCGATTATGACGTATGGAAACGCCGCTTTATCTCTGGGCCGGTTGGCGCAGGAAGCTGGACTGGATTATGGCTTGGCATCTAGGCTGGTTGGCTCCTTGGTTCAAAAGAAGCTTGTTATACGAAGGCCATGTGCCGATGACGCTCGCTCGCGAGTGCTGAAGGTGACTTCAAAGGGCAGGCGGCTTGCGTCGGAAGTGTTAGACGTAGCCTGTGCGCGAAACAAAAACCTTACACAAGACTTGTCGGACGAAGAAGTTCAAATGCTCAACAAGGTTATGAACTCGCTTATTCAAAGGGCCGAGATTATGTTGTTCGACGAGCTGGAAAAGCGGTGCAAGGACTAGTGGGCTACCCCATCGAGTTACGCCACATTTTTAGCGTAGGGGCTGGTTTCCGATAGAGTGATGGTAGCCCTGATCATTTGTTCCATGAGCTCGCGAACAGTCTTGTCGCTGGCCTGGGCCCACAAGTTGTCGTATTCCCACGGATCGTTTTGATGATCGTAGATTTCTGCCCATTCCACGCCATCATAGACGCTCAGACGATGCTGCGCGGTGATCAAAGTGCGCATGCGTACGCGATTTGCAAATCCTAATGCTATGCGCTGGCCTTCTTCCTCGACAAGGACCGATTCGCGAATCTTGTCCGCTTCATTTTTGATCAAAGGCAGCATGGAATAGCCTTGCATTCCGTTATAAGCGGGTATTCCGGCTCGTTCCAGAATGGTGGGGGCAATGTCTATAGTGCTTAGCAAGGAGTCGTTGCATGCTTGTGCGGAATGCAGAGGATCCGACCAGATGAACGGGCTGCGAATTACGCTGCGATAGTGCAAGGGCCCTTTCCAAAGCAGTTGGTGATCACCCATGAAATCTCCGTGATCGGTGGTGAAGATTATCACAGTATTCGAACCCAGGCCCAGCGCTTTCAGTGTATCTAGAATGCGCCCGACCTGGAAGTCAATATGAGCGGTAGAGCCATGAGAAAGTGCGACCGCCTCGCGGGCTTCCTTTTCGCTCGCAGCAAAAACTCCGGGCGTTGACTTGATGGCATGGCCAGCATCGCGCTGCGCGCGCAGCCAAGCCAGATGTGGGGGTGGCCTACAGACTCTGTAAAAAGTTTCTGGCAGTTCGATCCCATCTGGGCGGTACATGTCCCAATAGTAACCAGGCGGAGTAAACGGATGGTGCGGATCAGGAAACGAGCAATACAGGAAGAAGGGCTGTGTTTTGTTGACCTGTTCCTGAAGGTAGTGGATAGTTTTGTCTGCGATCCAGGCAGTCGGATGCAGTTCCTGCGGTATCCGGGTGCGCCAGGCCTGACGATACGTGCTCAATTTACACTCAGGCGTAGGTAGGGCGTGCTCAGGGCCGGATATCCCTGCTATGCCCGGATAATGAGTTTGCAGCCAACGCCAGTAATGGCCGTGTAAACGGTCGCCGTGGCCGTTGGCCAGGGCGACGTCGGTGAAGCCGTAAAACGGCAAATCCATGCATGGTTGATCGGGAGAGTCCCAGAACGAGGGCGATTCCTGCTTGTAGTTGCCCTTGGCTTCCTGGTGCGCCTGCGCTGCTGCCCGATCTTCGGCGCGAACGGGCCACTGAGGCGGCTGATCGGTCATGTTTTGCAGGTGCGACTTGCCGGTTATTATGGTGCGGTAACCATGAACCCTGAGCGTCTCCACAAATGTGTTAGCGCCTAGTGATAAGGGAATGCCATTGTGGCGAACGCCGTGTCGCGAGGGCATGCGTCCGGTCATTAGGCTGGCGCGGTTGGGCATGCAGATCCCGCTGGCAACGTAAAGATTTTGAGAGCGCCACCCACTTTTGGCCAAACCGTCTATATTCGGAGTGAGCAGGATCGGGTTGTCATAGCAGCTCAAATGGGTGGCAGGCAACTGGTCGGCGATAATGAACAGGAAATTCGGTTTGAACATGGTTGTAGCTGATCCGGCGCCATTGTTTAATCGACCTGGCTACCCGATTTTTTAATGATGTCGGCCCATCCTGCCTCGTCTTTTTTCAGAAATTGATTCAGCGCGTCAACGCTCATAGGATTGGCCTGAAGTCCTATGTCTGCCAGCTTTTTTCGAAAGGCTGGTATCTTCAACAATCCGTTGATATTTTTGTTGAGCAGTGCAACGATGGCTTTCGGTGTGTTGGCCGGAGCAGCGATGCTTTGCCAAATTTGCAGGTTCATGAAAGGAAAGCTGTCCGTGATGGGCGGCACGTTTGGCAAAGTGTCCAGCCGCGTTGAACCGCTCACGGCAAGAGCTTTGAGTTTCCCCGCTTTGATTTGAGGAGTGGCAATGGCGGCGTCAAGGAACATGAAATCTACTCGTCCCGACATTACCGAGGTCATCGCTGTCGGCGATCCTTGAAACGGAATATGCGTGATATTTAGTTTTTCATGCGATTTAAGCAGTTCCATCAATAAGTGATGTCCGGTTCCACTTCCCGGTGAAGCAAATGTGTATTTCCCCGGATTCTTCTTGGCTAGCCCAACCAACTCGACTGCCGTGTTTGCGGGAAAATTCGGTCGCGCGACGAGGATGAGGGTAACGTTGCCCAGCATGGCTACGCCGGTCAGTTGGTTTGATCTGAACTTGGTGTGTTTATATAACGCGGGCGAGATGCTAAGCGTCGTGGTGGTGGCCACCATGAGCCGATATCCATCCGGCTTATCCTTGGCCACTTGTTGTGCGGCCAGCAGTGTTCCTGCCCCAGGTTTATTTTCGACGATAAACGATTGTTTCAGTTTCCCAGAGAGCTGGTCGGCAATAAGCCGCCCCAGGTTGTCTGTGAGCCCTCCAGGTGGGAACGGCACGATTATGGTGACTGGCCTGTTCGGGTAAGCGGCGTCGGCCGAGTAGGCGGGTGCGGCGTTTACCAAAACAGAACAGCCCGCTATGAATATAAACAGTTTGATTAATTGCTTGACAACCATGATTGTCTCCTTTAACGCTCGAATTCACGTATGGGCTTTGGGCGGCTCGTATTTGACGCCTGCTTGCCGTCGGGCAGGGCGTCTACGGCTTCTTTTTCATAAAGGCCACTTACGCCCACCACGTTGTCTCCCGCGACGGTTACACGCTCCATGGTGCGGCGCTGCGGGTAATAGTCATGAGGCGCGTAGTGCTGAACAGACCTGTTGTCCCACATGACAACGGTGTTGGGTTCCCATTTGACCCTAAGTTGATACTCAGGAATGGCGGCGCGACTGTAGAGATGGTTGAGAATGGCTTCACTTTCATCGGCGCGCAAGTCTCGCAATTGCAACGTAAATTGCGGGTTTACATTCAGGATTCTGCGTTGAGTGACTGGATGGACCCGGACTACCGGATGCCAGCGCTTGGGGTATTCGATTTCCAGCTCTCGCAATTTTTTTTGATGTTTTTCGGAACTGGTGAACAACGGCCTCCAAGGTTTGAAGTCATGCAGTGCTTCAAGGCCGTGTATATATTGTTTCATTCGCTCGGACAAGCCTGTATAGGCCGCTGTCATACTCGAAAAAAGGGTGTCGCCACCATATTCGGGCACCACTCGAGCGCGCAGGATTGTTCCCAGCGGAGGGTTCTTGCGGAAGGTTTCATCTGAGTGCCATTGGTCTGTAAGCGCTGGTGGATTGTCGGCGCTGTAATCAAGGACTATGACTTCACGTTTGTCATCCAGATTAGGTGAAAAAGGATGAGTGGACAATTTTCCGAAAAGGCGGGCAAATGCCATTTGTTGATCTAGCGTAATGTTCTGATTGCGCATCACAATAACTTGGTGCTCAACGAGAGCGCGGTGGACAATATGAAAGTCCGCTTCGCTTAGCGGCTGGCTCAGATCGATATTGTGCAGTAGTGCGCCGATATTGCCATTGATGCGTTGGACAGTGATATCGGAATCGACAGAGGCCTGTTGCATCGTGATATTTCGTGACATGGTAGGTGTCTCCCTTGCTACGGTCTTGGCCTTGAATTTTTTACTATAAATTCATTGTTGTGTTAAGTATTATTCAATTATTTGATAATGTCAATGAATTGATTTCCCGAGGCCGTAGCATGCGGATATGGCGGAGGTGCATTGACAGACACTTGAAAAAAACAGATCATTAACTAGTTAATGATATCCGGCCTTGGCCGCCGGTGATTTCAACCGACTGCGGGGCAACAAGGAGAATAGTGTGAGCATCAAACATTGGATCAATGGCAAAGAGGTCGACAGCAAAGGCCGGTTCACCACTTACAACCCGGCTACCGGAGATGCCATAGCCGAAGTCGCGGCCGGCGGCGAGACGGAAATCGAAGCCGCAGTGGCGGCCGCCAAGGCGGCCTTCCCCAAGTGGGCCAACACGCCGGCGGGCGAACGTGCACGCCTGATGCGGCGCCTGGGTGAACTGATCGACCGCAATGTGCCGGAACTGGCCGAGCTTGAAACCCGTGATACGGGCCTGCCGATTTCCCAGACCCGCAAGCAACTGATTCCGCGCGCTTCGCAAAACTTCAATTTTTTTGCTGAGGTATGCACGCGCATGAACGGCCACTCCTATCCGGTTGATGACCAGATGCTCAACTACACGCTGTACCAGCCGGTGGGCGTGTGCGCCCTAATTTCGCCCTGGAATGTGCCGTTCATGACAGCCACTTGGAAAACCGCGCCATGTCTGGCGTTGGGCAACACGGCCGTGCTGAAGATGTCTGAGCTGTCGCCGCTTACGGCCGATCAGTTGGGGCGGTTGGCCCTGGAAGCCGGGATCCCGCCAGGCGTATTGAACGTGGTGCAGGGTTATGGCGCGACCGCTGGCGATGCACTGGTGCGCCACCCGGATGTGCGTGCCATTTCCTTTACCGGTGGTACGGCCACCGGCAAGAAAATCATTGTCCATGCCGGCGGGGTCAAAAAATTTTCTATGGAGCTGGGCGGCAAATCGCCCGTTTTAGTATTCGACGATGCCGATGTTGAACGGGCGCTGGATGCCGCCCTGTTCACCATTTTTTCGCTCAATGGCGAACGTTGCACCGCAGGTTCGCGCATCTTTATCCAGGAAACGGTATACGACGATTTCGTGCGCAAATTTGCCGAGCGCGCCAATCGTCTGGTGGTGGGCGATCCCTTAGATGAAAAAACCAATTTGGGCTCCATGATTACGCGCCAGCACTGGGAGAAAGTCACCGGGTATATTCGACTAGCCGAACAGGAGGGCGCGCGCATATTGGCAGGTGGCGCCGACAAGCCGGCGGGCCTGCCTGCCTATCTACAGAAAGGTAATTTTCTGCGCCCGACGGTGCTGGCAGATGTCGACAATCGCATGCGCTGCGCACAGGAAGAAATCTTCGGGCCGGTAGCTTGCCTGCTGCCTTTCAAAAACGAAGAAGACGGCCTGACTCTGGCCAACGACATCAAGTATGGTCTGGCTTCATATATCTGGACTAACGATATCGGTCGTGCTCATCGTCTGGCACGCGGCATTGAAGCCGGAATGGTGTTTATCAATAGCCAGAACGTGCGCGATTTGCGCCAGCCTTTTGGCGGCACCAAGGACTCAGGCACCGGCCGCGAGGGGGGTGAATACAGCTTTGAGGTGTTTGCTGACGTCAAGAATGTATGCGTGTCCATGGGCAGCCATCATATTCCTAGGTGGGGTGTGTAGGTTTCACCGCATCTGGTGCATTGGATCTGCAGACACGGCCGGCGATCGGCATGGGAGACTGAAATGGGAAAATTATCGTTGGCGGCCAAGGTCACGCACGTGCCGTCCATGTATCTGTCCGAACTACCCGGTAAGCATCATGGTTGTCGCGACGCCGCCATACAGGGGCATCGTATTATCGGTCAGCGCTGCCGGGAGCTGGGCGTGGATACACTGCTGGTTTTCGATGTGCACTGGCTAGTCAATGCGGGCTATCACGTTAATTGCAATCATCGTTTTGCCGGAATTTACACTAGCAATGAATTGCCACATTTCATTAAGAATATGGAGTATCAGTATTCTGGCAATCCCGAGCTGGGCCGACTGATTGCCGAGGTGGCAAACGCTCACGGGGTAGGCACGCGTGCCCACGAAATCGATAGCCTTGAGCTGGAGTACGGCACGTTGGTGCCCATGCGCTACATGAACTCAGATCAGCATTTCAGCGTGGTTTCAGTGGCTGCCTGGTGTGCCTGGCACGATCTGCAGGAAAGCCGCCGCTTTGGCGCCGCCGTGCTTGAAGCCATAAATCGCAGCGACAGCAATGTGGCCGTACTGGCGAGCGGTTCGCTATCGCATCGTTTCAATGACAACGGTCGTCCCGAAGAGTCCATGCACCAGATCAGCCGTGAATTTTTTCGCCAGGTCGATTTGCGCGTGGTCGACTTGTGGCGCCAGGGCGATTGGAAAACCTTTTGCAGGATGTTGCCTGAATACGCCGATTTGTGCGTAGGCGAAGGCGGCATGCACGACACGGCCATGCTGCTGGGCTTGCTGGGTTGGGACAGCTACGCTAGGCCAGTCGAAATCGTGACCGATTACTTTGCCAGTTCGGGCACAGGCCAGATCAACGCCATATTTCCGCTCCCCTAGCCTCCGGACGCTGGCCGATGATGAGACGCGCCGTTAGTGCCGTGGATCTTCTTGGTTGACCAGCCGCATCGCGGCGTCGATGTCGCGGTACAGGCGTTCAAGCAAGCCTCTGCCTATCTTGTCTTCGAGTCTCTGATATTTTTCGTCGATTTTGGGCCGCATGCGTTTGATGAGTGTTCGACTTTTTGCGGTAAGGGAAACCTCTTGGCGCCGTTGATCTGCTTCTGAGCGGGTGCGCCGGATTAGGCCGGATTGCTCCATGCCTGCCAGCATGCGCGTCAGGCTGGGGCTGAGAATCTGGCAATTGCGGGCAATCTGATTGGGTTCCTGAGAGTCTTGCTCACTTAGCGTACGCAATACGCGCCACTGCTGTTCAGTGACACCCGCTTCGTTGAGTATGGGCCGAAAGTGCGCCATCAGGGTCTCGCGAGCATTAAGCAGCAGGTGCGGCAGGTTCCGATGGTGAAACGATGTATTCATGTTGCCATGTTAACAAGAACAACGGCTCTATGGAGTGGAATTATGTGGCCCCTTCCGGACTGCGGGCTACATAAGATGGTTCGGAGATCGCCCCGTTCGAAATTGATACTGCGAGCCGTCGCCCGCACTAGCGGGACCAGCGTGCGACGGATTTTGTCCAGCCCCCATCGGGGCGACGGTACGGGAACATTGACTGCGCCACAGGGTATGCAAACCGGGCAGCGTGGTGACGGTATGTTGGGTCATGGCGGTTCGAGTGGCTCGCGTCAAATGTTCGAGTGCCATCGCTGGGCGGAACCGCGATAGAATGGCGCGACCGGCAGCGGTGCAAAAAAAGCAGGCAGGTGCGAGCCTACGCACAGGCCGACCCGTGATTGGGCCCGCGATCGGTCGCCGCGGTCGTAGACCGCATTTGGCTGTTTCCGGCCTCTAGGATTCTGACATTCCGCACGCATGATACGTCGGACAAGCCGCATAAACTTCAACGTCTAATTGCGTTGATGTTGGTATTTGCGGGCGCGGCGATAGCGAAAGATACTATCTCAAAGAAAATGAAACAGTTAGCGGCTTGTATGCCGGATGCAAAAATCCCGTTCTTCCAGCCGGAAGAAGTTGGGCTATTATCGTAATAAAATAAGTTCTATTTCAAAATAGGTTACTGTGACCCAACCGATGCCTACAAACAAATCCAGCCCAGTAAAAACCCGCAAAAAGCTTGCCCCTGTCCCCGAATACGACATTATACCGTCTACTTCGGCCAGGAAGAGAGGCAAATTGGAAGATGCGTCGCAATCGACTCTGTTCGTGAACTCTGTGGAAAAGGCAATGCGGGTTCTAGCCATCTTCGACGGCAAGCAGCCCCGGCTTTCGTTATCGCAGATCGCGGTAGTCACTGGTCTGGATCTAAGCGCGGTCCAGCGATTCACCTTCACTCTGTCGGCACTGGGATATCTGGTGAAGGATCCATTCACGAAAACATATAGCCTGTCGCCAAAGATGCTCGACTTCAGCTACTTCTACTTGGCGTCGAACGAATTGGTTAACAGAGCAGCACCATATTTGCGTCAGTTGAGCCAGGAAACCGAAGAAACCACGAACATTACGGTGCTTGAAGGCACGGATATTGTGTTTACGTTGCGGATGATAAGTCGTCATGTCTTGGCCCCGCAGGTCATCACCGGCAGCAGGTTGCCAGCATATTGCACTGCTCCCGGCCTCGCTATTATGGCTAACCTCCCGCCCGCAGAAGTCCAAAAAATACTGGAACATTCCAACCTGATCGAGCACACGCCGAACACCATTGCCGATCCCGATAAAATCCAACGTCGACTGGGTTCTATTCGACGGCAAGGATATTCACACACCGAAGGCGAATATTATCTTGGGGATATATCGACTGCAGCGGCCATCCTGGATGCGCATGGCTATCCCATCGGCGCTGTGAATGTGGCGGTATCACGGGCCAGGTGGCGCGGCGCCAAGGACGAGAAGAAGATGGCTGATCTCGTCATCATGGCTGCTAGCGCGATTTCAGGCCAGTTTTAGCGCCGACATTCTGTCCCAAGCGCCGGAAATATCTTGGGACAACATGTGCTTGCGAATTCGCTCACTGGGAGTCAGTTCGAACCGATCTATACCTTGATAATAACGCGGCACCTGGAACGAGGCGAGCCTGTTGCGAGCCCAGGTAGCCAGGTCGGGAAAAGAGACGCTTGAGTTTTCCTTCCACTGAATGTAAAGCAGTATTTCCTGTTCGCCAATCTCGGATTTCACACCGATTGCAGCCGCTGAAGCGATATCGGGGTGCTCAAGAAATACCCTCTCAATTTCCCACGCGGATACGTTTTCGCCTCTCACGCGCATGCTCTCCGTTTTCCTACCGACGAAGTACAGGTTACCGGCTGAATCGGCACGCGCCATATCACCGGTATATAGTTTGCCGTTTCTCAGTACCTGACTCGTCGTATGCGCGTCGTCCAGGTAGCCTGGGAAGAAATTCCCCTCTATTTCTGAAGAGATAACCACCTGTCCCAATTTCCCGACGGCAACAGGCGCGTCGCTTTCGTCGAGCAATTCGACAGCCAGCCACGGCAATGGTTTGCCTATAGATCCAGGGACGTTGGCCGTGTTCATCGTTGCAAAACTCGCACCCTCGGTCATTCCATAGCATTCACGGAATTCGATCAGGAACCGATCACGTATCGGCCTCCAGGCCGATACGCTCATCCCAGCCCCCCAGGCAAGTCGAAGGGTTTGACGGTCTGATCGTGCGGGAACTGGGAGATGCATGAGAATATCCAGAATGCCTCCAAGGTAATGCAATTGCGTACACTTTCCGTCTTGGATTTGTGTCCAGAACCGGCTTGCTGAAAACGACGGCACAATAACCAGGCATGCCGGCTCTAAAATTGGAACCATCAGCATCTGAGCGCCGCCGATGTGACAAAGAGGTTCCCAGAGGAATGGGCGATCGCCGGCGCGTATATTGGCAACAATGCGAGCAGACTCGCTCGCTATTCGCATCATCCGGTGGGTAAACACTACGCCCTTGGGCGCCCCCGTGGTTCCCGAAGTGTAAATAATGCACAAAGGACATTCCGGCCCCACGTCGTTCACCAACAGGTCTGCCCCCGACTCATGGTCTTCAAGCAGGTTTTCGGAATCCAAAATTGTCATTCCGGGGTACTTTCCACTGATCGATTCGAGTACCTCGGAGTACCTGTGATCCACTAATACTATCTTCGGTCGACAATGGTCAAGCTGATAATCGATGCTGGCCGATTTGAGCTTAGTGTTCAAGGGAATCCACACGGCTCCAAGCAACACGAGCGAATAAATGCAGGCGACGTGAAAAGGGCTGTTGTCCAGCATCAACGCCACTCGATCTCCTGTAGTGATGCCCATATCGCGAAACAAACATTGCAGCGCTGTCACGCTACGTCTGATTCTCGCGACGTCCCATTCCTCTTCTTCGAATGCCAGCAATGGCCGAGTAGAATCGCCGTTCAACCCCTCGTATAACAACTTTACAATATCCAGATTGTCGTTCTCTGATCGAGCTGGAAAATATTTTAGATAAGGGTGCATGAGTTTCAGTCTTTATTATCTTGTCGAATCATGGAAAGCAAAAATACGATTAAAGCAATGGTCACAACCAGGACGAACGACACTGCGGCGAGCGTAGGGTTGGCCGCAAGCAGCATGTCGTCCCACATCTGCTTTGGCAAGGTCGTTTTTATGCCGCCGCTGACAAAGATGGCAATCGTCAGTTCATCAAAGGATATGAGGAACGCGAACAGAAATGATGCCATCAAAGCAGGCTTGAGCAGCGGCAACATGACCGTGCGCACGCGTGCAAGCGGCGAGGCGCCCAAAATCCGCGCCGCATCATCAAGCTGCCAGTCGTACCGCTTTAGCGCTGCCGCCAGTGTGACTACGACGTACGGGATCGCCAAGACGGTATGACCAATCACTAGTCCCGCATTGGTGCCTGCCAAACCGATCCGCGCATAGAGGTAGAAGAGCCCTACCGCAGTCACGATACGGGGGACTATCAATGGTGCGATCAGAAAGGAGAACGTCGCTTTGGCCATACGCGGGGATAGCCTTGTCAAAGCGAGCGCTGCACCGAATCCCAAAGACACCGACACGAATGCCGTGATGGTAGCTACGCCCAGGGACCTGAACAGTGCAGCACGCCAGACGGGAGAAAACATGAAAACGTCGAACCAGCGCAGACTGAAGCCGGTTGGAGGGAAGGACAGGAAAGGTGAGCTTGTGAATGCGATAGGCAGGATAATAGCAACGGGGAGAAACAAAGCGAACATGACTAGCCAGGAATACATGCGAATGCCTCTGGAAACATCGAACACACCCCTGGTGTTCGTTTCAGAGCTCCTTCTAATCAACCTCCGGGCCCTCGAACACACCATGCCAACACGGTCGATTGATCGAGCCGTGAAGGCCAACAAGGCCATGAATACCCGGGACGCATCTTGCCCACTTCCATTCGAATCGCCCCCGCCCAGCGTCGATAAGCCGGCCACGCGATCATAGATAAGAAAGACGATAATGGCGCAGCTCAACAGCAGAACCGACAAGGCGCCGGCAAACGGAAGATTGAACAGATCAAGAACCGCCGAAATGACCATCTGGGCAATCATCGTTTCCTTCGGTGTCCCCAACAATGCCGGTACGATAAAAAATCCTAGGCTGGTGATGAAAACCAGCAGGGCTGCCGCCGTTACTCCAGGCATGGACAACGGCAGATAGATTGTGAAAAATGATTCTGTTCTAGATGCTCCGAGCGTTTCCGCTGCCTGCGTTAATTGGCGCCCGACACCCTGCATGATGGGCAGCATGATCATGACGGCCATAGGCAGCATCCCGTGAATCATGCCGATCAGAACGCCGCCAAATGATGGTGCCAGCGACACAGGATTGTCGATCAGGTGAAGAGAAACAGCAAGCGACTCAATGACGCCGGTGCGAGACAACACCAATATCCATGCGAAGGTCTTGACCAGATAGCTGGTCCAGAACGGGATCAGCAACCATATGAGCCATCGACTGCGGGACCGCCCGGCGATCCGACCGAGGAAATACGCAACTGGGTAGCCGAGCCCAACGCAGCCGAGCGCGGTACAAAAGGAAATCAGGAAGGTCATCCACAAGACCTTGAGATAAACGATGTTTGCGGTCAAACGATGGAACTGGTTCAGCCCGAGCTGCCCGTCAGCGGAATGGAAGGAACCTTGCAGTATTTCGACGACAGGGATGCCGAAAAAGATAGCAAGAAAAAGAAGAGCCGGCACTGCGGGCAGCCAAGCTCTTATCCGTCTGGAAATGTTGAGATCGAACATGCGGCTGTCCTACTGATGCAGAAGTATCGTGTCGGCAGGATTCCAGGTGATACCCACCATGGCACCCAGGTCCGGTTTTCCGATACGTGGAGTGCGCACTGTGAAACGCACATTTGGCTCGATCTGGACGATCACCCTCAGGTCTGCACCGGTGAAAACAGTCTCAACAACCTGTCCTTGTAAAAAGGAGGTATCAACTGGCGCTAATGCAGCTGACTCGGGGCGCACCAGCAAGGACGCACTCCCCGACGCTGCCTCACTCATTGCTGGTAATGGCAGTTGGAGATTTCTCCATTGCATGTATTTACCATGCACATGGCCGTCGAGGATGTTCGAATGCCCAAGGAAGGCGGCGGCAAACCGAGAAACCGGCTTGTCGTAAAGTTCGTTGGGGGCGCCGATCTGTTCGACGCGAGCTTGATTCATTAGGCAGATACGGTCGGACATCGCCAGGGCTTCTTCCTGATCGTGTGTCACATAGATGAACGTCGCACCCAGGCCTCTATGTAAACTACGAATCTCCAACTGCATGTGTTCGCGCAGATTTTTGTCCAACGCACCCAGCGGCTCATCGAGCAGTATGACCGAAGGCTTGTATACGAAGCAGCGCGCTAGCGCGACACGCTGTTGCTGGCCGCCCGAAAGCTCACGAGGATGTCGATCGGCAAAAGTATCCATTTTGACCATGGACAGCGCCTCACGGACTCGCTTCGTCGTTTCCGACGAGGAGGTCCGGCGCATGCGCAGTGGGTAGGCGACATTCTCTGCCACGGTCAGATGGGGAAACAAAGCATAACTCTGGAAAACAAGGCCTATTCCGCGCTGTCCCGCCAAAAGATGCGTAGCATCGCGCCCATCTATGAATAGTTGCCCTCCGCTTGGCTCGATCAGCCCTGAAACCATTTGCAATAAAGTCGTTTTCCCTGATCCGGAAGGCCCAAGCAAGGTCAGGAATTCGCCATCGCATACCTGCAGATCGGTGGGGGCGAGCGCCAGAGAGTCGCCGTAGCGTTTGGTTAGCCCGCGCGTTTCTAGCTTGATGCGCATGTAATCTCCCACCTACCTAGCCGATGATCCATGTATTGAAACGTTCAGTGACCTTCTCGCGGTTGTCTTTCCACCACTTCGGGCTGGGTAATATCATGCGCTTAAGATTGTCCGGCGAAGTCGGTAAGATCTTTGCGCGTGCCGCAGGGATCAGATCGTAGGCTTTCAGGTTCGTTGGACCATATGCCAAGAGGCCGGTGAATGACGCTTGACGGGCCGCGTCACCACAAAATCGTACGAACTCCTTGGCTTCCGCCGCTCTGGGTGTCCCTTTCGGAATACCCCACCCTTCTATCGAATAGAGTCCTTGGTTCCAATTGATGGAAACTGGCGCCTTTCCGTCGATCGCAGCCTGGGCACGCCCGTTCCAAAGCGACAACATGTCGACCTCTCCCGACTGGATCAATTGCATGGACTGGGCGCCGCTCGTCCACCACACCGCGACATGCGAGCGGATCTTGTCCAGACTGTGAAAAGCGCGATCAACGTCCAGAGGATAGAGCTCATGCGGAAGCACCCCATCAGCCATCAGGGCCTCTTCGAGCGTATCAAGAGGGCTACGACGCAGTGAACGTCTCCCTGGGAAACGCTTTACATCCCAGAAATCCGCCCAGGATTCAGGGTGTCCACCGTTGGGCTTGTTGTTACGATACGCCATCACAGTCGAATATACGTCCACCCCAAGCCAGTTCGGTCTCAGTGCTTCCGGCATCAAGCCCGGAAAGTCCTCGAGCTTGAGGCCGATTGGTTCGAGCAAATCGTTTTCCTCGAGATAGGGAATGTCAGCCGACAATGTCAGCGTAGTCACATCCCAGATATAGTTTTGTGTCTTTACCATGGCCGTGAATTGAGCCACTGGTTGCGATTCCCTTGCGACGCTCACCACCTTCACCCCAGTTTTCTTCTCGAAGGGATCATAAAATGCCTTTCGATAAGCAGCGGTATATGGGCCACCCGGGTCGGACACTACAATCTGGCGAGTGGCTGCCCGCACCGACCAAGGAGCGGCAAGAACGGCTAGCCCTCCACCGATCGCCTTAATTGCAGCACGACGGGAAATTTGTGTGGTTGTCATGTTTTGTCTCCTTGAATAATCGATTGTGCGGATTTTCATGACCGGCGTCACAGCCGGATCACTTTCGAAGTTGGGCGCGGCTACTCTGAAGTGCCGTGCGTCACTTTTTTTCTTTCTTCCGGAAGAATGCCTCCATCATCTTCGCAGGTTCGCCAGAGGCATATGACTCCGCCTGGAAGCGGATCCCGGCCTCTATAGCGTCTCGAAACCCGGGCTCGGTCACTTCCTTGAACCGCTTCTTGTCCAGGCGCAGCGCGATAGGTGGTTTGGCGGCCAGGTCACGGGCGATTTCCATAGCCTTCTGCATGACCTGATGTGCTGGTACGACGTGGTGCAATATACCGATCTGTTTGCACTCTTCGGCGTCCATGAGTCGCCCGGTCAGCGTCAGTTCGATCGTGCGTGACAGCCCCAACATTTCCTTCATAATCCAAGGTCCTGTCACACTGACGATGCCGGAATTAATTTCTGGCTGCCCCATCCGCACGCCAGGATGACCCACCCGGATATCTCCAAGAAGCGCTACCTGGAACGCAGAACCTGCGGCCACACCATTCAACGCCATGATTAGCGGCTTAGACAAACTTCGTAGAACGTCGTAATAGCGCTCCCATTCCTGCATCCACTCTGTGGATCGGGCCACGTCGAACGTCTTGGCTTCTTCCAGATCTTGTCCGGCACAGAACGCCCGGTCGCCAGCCCCTGTCATGATGATGGCGGCAACAGAATTGTCGGCATCGTACCGTTCAAGGGCTTGGATGATTTCCTGACGCATCGGCGTATTCCAGGCATTCATTTTTTCTGGCCGATTCAGCGTGACGATCGCAATACCGTCCTGTATTTTGGTGATGATGAGTTTGTTCATTGATGCCTTGTTTATTTCATTACAATAACTATTAGTGAATTATGATTTTTCACAAGAATATAGCGAGCCTGTTGATGACGCATCGGTATTTACCCTAGTGATGGAAAGGACAGTCGACAATACACACGCTGATCCTTTGATTCTCTCTGATTGGCGCTACACGTTGCACAAGCGTTGCGCGGATGTTTTGCTAATTGGTCGTGAAGAGCCACGGCGTGGTTGCCGCTTTGGCAATTCGGGAGCACCCAGTCCCTGCTCCGTTGTGCCGTTGGTCATCGCGCGTTAGCCGCGGTGCCGGGCATGCTGGGTGATATCAATAGCGCTGTGTATTTGCTATGGCGTTATTTGCCTGAAGCGTTGCCGTAGCTGGTACGTTTTGTATGGCCGACCCGTATTTTTGTTAATCCCTTGTGACTGTCAAAATGGAGCCCAACACTGTTACAACTTCGCCTGAGTGTTAACGGGATGTTGCCGGCGTAGACCGCATTTGGCTGTTTCCGGCCTTCTTCAGCGCTATTGAAAGCGCCTCTTGATAGCCGTGCCTGTACTGCCTTAGGCAGATTTTGAAGCCGTCACAACCGGATGGCCAGATTGCGGACGGTGCCGGGGCGGCTGTTACGTTCACTTATGGCTTTTCTTGACGAGTTTGATTGTCGGCCGTTAGGGTAAGGGTAGGCCCGGATGAAGCAGGTACGGGTTGAATTCATGTAGGGGACTATTTCCCCCGCCATTACTCAAGGAGCATTGTATGAATAAAGATACTCTCGAAGGCCAATGGAAACAGCTGTCTGGCAAGGCAAAAGCAGTGTGGGGCGAGCTCACCGATGATGAGTTGGCAAAAGTTGATGGCAACGCACAACGTCTGACTGGCCTGATTCAGGAAAAATACGGACGCACTCGTGAAGAGGCGGTGCGCGAGGTTGATGCCTTTTTTGACCGCAACCGTTAAAAATAACTAAACGGAGAAGCATTATGCTGTATTACGCCGTTGTATTTTTTGTGATCGCCATTATTGCAGGGGTGCTGGGATTCGGGGGCATTGCCGCCGGCGCTGCATCCATTGCGAAAATCTTGTTTTTGATTTTTATTGTGCTGGCCGTACTGGCATTGCTAAGTGGCGCGTTTAGGCGAAAGTAAAGCTGCTTTGATCCATAATTGATTTCCAAATGGAATAAGTAGCGCCATCCAGTAGCGTCGCCATGTAGTGCCACCCCGGAGCGCCACCCCTTGTGGGTGGCAAAATCGTTGGTAACCAAGACGATGTCGGTCAATGCGCCGATAGCACCCACAAGGGGTGCCGCTACAAATGCAGTCGACGATCAACAATAAGGTAGACGGTCGATATTAAGGCCGACTTTCGACATTAATGTTCAGGTTTGGGTTGTGCAGAGGTTGGTTTGGCAGGGGCTTTTGATGCGGCCGGACGGTCGCGAGACTCGGTCTTTCGGGTTTCTCCTGCGGGAGGGGCCTTTGGCACCTTGTTGGCCCTCGCCAGCAGGGAGGCGCAGTCATTGGAGCCGTTCTCCCCTGTATTGAGCAGGGGCAGCAGCGCGGCAAATGGCGTGGCGATAACGCCCAGCACGATGGCGGCGCCGGCACGCACGATAATTGGTCCTTTCTGGACCCCCACATCGGGGTGCTTGAACGTTCCTTTTACATACAGGGGCGAGCGCAATGTGAAAATGCGCAGCGTTTTATTTTCGGGATTGATATTCAGATCCAACTGTTCGGTGGCAAGGTTGATCTGCCCGGTGATGTTCACAATGGCATCTTGCGTGTCGAGCGTGAATTCGCGCACCTGCATCAAACCCTTGGAGACGGTGAAGTCGCCCGCCAGACAATTCAGGACAATCTGTTTATCGCCAAAGAGCCTGACCATGATGATATTGGCCACATTCAGGCCGGCCGTTTCGAGCAGAAGTTTGCTGATGGTGCCTTTGCTGACCAACGCCTTGATTTCGCCATTGGAATGCGCCAGCAGTGTGGCCACCGATGTCCCCTCGGCGGACAGGGACGCGTCGCCGTGAAGTTCCCCAAAACTGGCATCCATGGTTTGGGCCGCCGGAAAGAGTCTTTTGAGCTTGAGGTGACGCGCTGAAGTCGTCAGGTTGGCCTTGATCTGGCTGCCCCGTCCGTCAAGCTTGATCGTGTTGCTCAGGGTCCCTCCAGCCATTCCGAAATTCAGCGGAGTAAGCGATAGCACTCTGTCAGTTAGCACGAGATGTGTGGAGAGGTTGTCGAGGGGCAAATCTTTATTGCGAATTATTTTTTGTCCGGTGAATTTAACGTCCGCATCCATGGCTCCCCAGGCTGCGGTGCTGATGGGGTCAACGGGCAAGACCTTATCTGCGGGCTGCTTCACCTTGGGCGCTTGCGCGCCCTTGGCTTTGGCGTCACTCGTATCGGCGCCGATGAGCGGGCCCAGGTCTTTAAGTCTCAGTAGTTTTGATTCGACCGTTCCGGTAAGCAGCGAGCGCGGCTTTTGCACCTGATATTGCAGCGTGCCCTCCAGGTCACTCTTGCCCACGACTCCCTTGAAGTTCTCATATAGCCACTTGCTGTGGCCGGCCTCCAGCGTGCCTACAAGATGGCCTTCGGTGTGATAGGGTGGGGTGTTGGGCAACACGACACCGGTAAGCGGATAGAGCGCCGACATCGTGTTTCCGGCCAGTTTCAGGCGCACATCAAGCGCGGCCAGCGCCTGCGGCTTGGTCAGCGATCCATCCAGGCTTATCGTTGTGGTGCCCACGGTCATGGCGCCTTGCAAAGGAAAAGGCGCACTGTTTTGCTGCAAGGACAATATCTTTCCTGCCTGACCTTTGCCGCTGACCTTCGCCCCGTTATATGTGCCGTTGGCAGTCCACTCGATGCCGTAGCCTTCAGGCGTGACCTCGGGCAAACTGTCGATGGTGGCTTTCAGATCGAGCCGGCTGACGGCATCTTTTACCTGTAGCGCGACTTGTTCCAATGACAGCTTTTGCAAATCAACAGTCCATGGCGATGGTGTCGCTTTAGTGGCACCGTCCGGGGTGAAGGTCCAGTTGTTTTGTTGATCCACCTGGCGTTCGAGCACCAGATTGGCGCCATGAATATCCAAGTTGGAAATCTCAACAGTATGATTAAACAGGGCCCAAGGGTTTAGCTCCACTGTCAGGCTCTTTACTTCGGCCATGTTTGCGCCGGTTTGGTCTGACGGCGGGTTGCCGACGACAAGTTGTTCGGCATGGATTTGCGGCCACGGTATCCAGTTGTGCCAGCCATTCTGATTTTGCGGCTTTACCCAGCTGAGCGTCAGATCGCCTTGTACGGCTACGGGCCGGCCTGCTATGGCGCTGGCCTGGCGATTGATCCATGGCTTGGCGTAGTCCGCGCCGATCGTCAAGGCTAGCGCTACGCACAGTACGAGGCTTGCCACGACGGCGACGCATCCCCAAAGAATTATTTTGACATAGCGCGGCACGGTTGCTCCTTTGGCCTGCCCAGCCGAAATGTTTTCGACAGTGTGCAGATCGCATTGCAAATGTAACTCTATCGAGCGAAGTGACCTGTAACGATATGAAGCGCGATCACGATTGATTTAGAAACAGAGTCATCCGTGCAAAGCCGCGATCACGAGTGGCTAACGATGCAGCGCTCGCGGCGTCGATTGCCAGGCAATGCAATATTCGTCATCGATTGCGATCAGAACTGCATTGTCAATCATCATTTCGCCGACAAAGATTCGATTGGCTGGTAACAAGAGCAGGATACCGTTTCAAGGCCCGCACGGTCCAGGATTCTGATCGTGCCGCGGTGGCAACTGATCAGGTTGCGTGTCCGCAGGGAGCCGGCTGAAAATGTGACCGATTCGCGTCTCACGTTCATGACGGATGCCAGGTACTCCTGGGTCAGGAAGATTTCCTGCGACCGAGATCGATCGCTTGTCATCAGAAGCCAGCAGGCAAGTCGCTGCTCAAGGGGATGGGAGGCGAAGCACGCAGCGGCCTGTCGTGCTTGCGCCAGTTTCGTATTGGTAAAGCGATATAGCTCGCGTTGCAAGGGCAGGCATCGGCGAAACGCGTTGTTGAAGTGCGCAGCAGACATTCGCAAGGCGGTTCCGGCGGACTGCACCTCGGCACGAGCCGACGATACGTCGACGCCGAGTGCCAGCGATACGCCGATCACACCTTCGTAGCCGACCAGCCCGGTTTCCACGGTTCGTTGACCCGCGGTACCCGTCAACAGGCAGACAACGCAATCGACAGGAAAGTAGACGTGCCGAATCAGAGTACCCGCTTCGTGGAGAACGTCGCCGAACGCGAGCGTGACCGGTTCGAGGTCGGACAAGAGCCGCCGATAGTCCCTGCGAGGCAGGGCCGCGAGCACGGCGTTGGCTGCCGGCATCTCAAGCGCCACTTTCCGGCTTGCCGCGGATGCGCGGTTTGCGGCGACACGCAGCGCGCGGCGAGCTGCGGGAAACATGATGACGTTGGCGTTTCCGTAGTCAATAACCGCGTCGACTTCGCCGGCCTCGACCGCCCGCTGTTCAGGTCCGCCTCTAGGAAGCCGGCGAAGTACGCTGCGCAGCCCGGCCGATCCCGGTCCGACACGAATGGCGGCAAGATGGCCATCACTCGACATTTGGCTTCAGCCCGAGTGCAAACAAGACACGAATCTTGTCGCTGAGGTTGCCGACGACCTGTGCCACCGGCCCTGGCGACAGCTTGGTAAGACTGGGGGTGACCACCACGCCATCGGCCATCGCCCGTCGCGGGTTCTCGAGGACATCGACGACCTCCAGCCTGTGACCGTCCTTCAGGTATTCGGCGCAGATCGCCTCCAGGTTGGCGATCGCTTGTATCGAATTGGGCGCGCCGCCGGCGACGTACAGGCGCAGCACCACGACCTTCGACAACGCCGCGGGCGCTGCCATGGACTTGTCTGTTCGCCGGTTCACTTTGCGGCCCCGTTCGTGCTTTTCCGCGCGGACACCTGCACGGCGTCCGCACCACGCCTGCTACGCATCTCGCTTTCGCGCTGACTCGAGGAGGCCGTGCGAACGTCGTATTCTCCAGAATATAGTGTCAGTTCGGCGCGCTGCCTCTCCAGCTCCAATTGCAAGGCCTTGATGTGGGCGCTCGTGCTCGCCTCGGCGAATTGAAGATCGCGGCGCTTGTGATCGAATTCAGCGCGATGCCGGACTTTCTTGGCGCTCTCTTCAGCTTCCTTCTCCCAGCGCAGCGTACCCATCAGCACTTCGCCCCCAGCTGTGTAGACATCGGATAGCGACGGGCCAGCCTCGCTCAAGACGAGCTCGCGCACCTGGTTGGAGTGCGACGTACCCCGTGATTTGACGATTGTGAGCGCGCGGTTGCGTTCGCCGCTTCGAACCAGGTAGGATAGATGAATCCATGTGTCCGCGATGGTCGAGATCTGCAGGTCAGTGGCTTCGTCTCCTGTCTCGCCGGATTCGCTCAGGGCGGTCACCATCAAGGTGATGTTCGCATCCTTGACCATGTAGATGAGCCGGTTCGCGACCGTGCGCGCAGCCCCCAGCGCGCCCGCTTTGGCAATGGCCGTCAGCGGGTCTATCACCATGCAACGCGGTTGGTAGTCGCGAATAAGCGCATTGATCTTGATCAATTGCTCTTCCGCGCTGATGCCTTCGGTGCGGGCCGAGTACATTCGCAACAGTCCGGATTTCAAGTGCAGGCCAAGCTGGATACCGACAGACGACAGGTTGCGCACGATCTGTTCCGCGCTTTCGTCGAAGCTTACGAACAGCGCTCGCTCGCTGCGCCGACAGGCCGCCTCGACGAACTTTCCGGCCAGCGTGGTCTTGGACGTGCCCGGCACGCCCGTGATCAGCGTACTGCTCCCGCGAAAGACGCCGCCGCCGAGCATCACGTCGAGCCTATCGAAGCCGGCGCTCAATCGCTCGGTCGACGCCTTGTGTCCGATTTCCGCAGGCGTGGCGGCGCCCACCTCGATACCCGATGCCCCGAAGCTCAAAGGGAACTCGGCCGCCGCGTAGCCCGACCCTCGATATTTCGTAATCTGGAGGGTCTGCACCGATATGCGGTCTTCGTGGCGTCGCTCGAATCGCACGACGCAATCGACCATGAACTGCAGGAACCCGTAGTGCACGGCTTCGACGGGTCGCCCCTCTATCTTGGCCGTCATGATAGCGGTCAACGCGTTGTCGTCGAGCCAGTCGCGCAAGCGATAGAGCTCGCGCATTTCGGCGGCTGGGTCTTGAAGCAGGGTCAGCAAGACGTCGATGCCATCGAACACGATCCACTGCGCCCCGATCTCCTGCTTCTTGGCCACGAGCATGGCCAGCATGCCGGCCAGATCGAAGTCGCCGGCCTTGACCAAGGTGGGCGACAAATGGGCGTCCATGAAGAACAGCTTCTTCGCCGACAGGTTTGCCAGGCCCCAATCGAACGTGGCACCATTGGCAATGATCTGGCGCGGACTTTCCTCGAAGGCGACAAATATCCCTGGCGCCCGATGGTGAAGCGCGGCATTGACCAGGCACTGCAGCGCGAACACGGTCTTTCCCGCGCCCGGGCCACCGATGAGCAAGCTCGTGCGGTGCTGCGGGAAGCCGCCGTGGCTCAGTTGATCGAATCCCACAATGCCGGTGGCCAGTTTGGCCAGCGGCATTGTGGGTGTCTTCTTGGGTCCGATTTTGGCCTCCGTTTTGGGGGAAACGCAGCCGGTTGCAACGTCTGACGCCACGAGCGCCGACGGCGTTTCTATTTGAACTTGTACAGTATTTTTTCGGGCTTGTATGTGCGGCATCGAACATAGCGTCTGGATCCGAAATCATGGCCGACCAAACCATTTGTGGGTCCTTTTGCCCATCATGGGCGCATCTGCGTCAACCCTCGGCGTGTGACCATTTCGAGCAAAAGAGCGCGGACGTCCTTATTGCGCTTGTTTCCATCACGGATGGCGATCAGTTCGGCGCGGGTCTGAGGGCCGGTTTTCATGGCCGATTACTGTAATAATAAACATCATTTTTAGCGTGAAATCGGAAAGCAAAGCCTGACATTCAAGGCTATGCCAAAAACCGACGCTAGTACGTCTGGCTGAGTCTATTGGTGCCGGTTAGAAGAGTCGAACTCCTGACCTTCGCATTATAAATGCGCAAAATATAGGGTTTTTCCGTATTTATCCATGTTGATTAAAAATCGCAAAACACTGTGAATATGCGGGTTCTAAGCGGGTACACAAATGTGAAGGTTGATTTGTATTGATTGATATCGTATGATTCGGGGTACACAGGGGGTACAAAGGGGGTACACAGGAATCGACATGGCAAGGGATAATCTCACACCGGGACGCATAGAAGCACTTATATGCCCGCCCAATAAAAAGCAGGTATTCCTACGTGATGCATCGGGTCTAGGCGTTCGTGCGACCGCTGGCAGCAAGTCCTATATTTTCCAGGGCAAGTTATCCGGGCAGGTTATCCGTATGACCATTGGCGGCCTGGAGACATGGAGCCTAGGGGACGCTCGTAAAGAGGCCCGCCGCCTGAAAACCATCATTGATGATGGCCGCGACCCGCGCATAGACAAGGCCGAAGTCACCGCCGCCGATACCGCTACACGTGCGAAGGCCGTATTAGACAAAGCCGCTGCCCTCGATGCTTGGAACGTATATATAAAGGCGCGTGCCGGTAAATGGAGCGCTCGCACCTTCCTTGACCATCAAAAGCTATCCGACGCCGGGGGTAAGACGAAAACGCGGGGGCGCAAGAAAGGGGAAGGCGAAAAGACATTGCCGGGGCCGCTGGCTGGTCTGCTGGCGTTACCGCTGTCGAAAATTGACCGTGCCGCCGTCACTGACTGGTTAAGGCAGGAGCAGCGCCGCCCGACTGTGGCCCGTGGTGCTTTCGTTCGCTTGCGTGCTTTTCTGAACTGGTGCGCTGACCGCCCCCAATATAAGAATCAAGCCATACCCGCCGCTTGCAACACCCGTGTTATGCGTGCCGAACTACCGAAAGCCCGCGCCCGCGATGATTGCTTGCAGCATGAGCAGTTAGCCGTATGGTTCGAACAGGTGCGCACGCTCCAAAACCCGGTTATTGCCGCCTATCTGCAAGCCTTATTATTGACCGGCGCCCGCCGCAATGAATTGGCCGCGCTGAGATGGGAAGATGTTGATTTTCAATGGGGTAGTCTGACTATCCACGACAAGGTGGAAGGCGAACGCACCATACCCCTAACGCCTTACGTGTCGCACTTGCTGGCGAACCTGCCACGTGTCAATGAGTGGATATTCAGTAGTCCCACTGCGAAGTCCGGCAGGCTCACCGAGCCGCGCATAGCGCACAACCGAGCCTTGCAGGCCGCTGGCTTGCCTGCGTTATCCATACACGGCCTGCGCCGTTCATTTGGCACCCTAGCCGAGTGGGTAGAGTGTCCTGCTGGCGTGGTGGCGCAAATCATGGGCCATAAGCCGAGCGCCATTGCCGAGAAGCGCTACCGTCGCCGCCCCCTGGATTTGCTGCGCATGTGGCATACAAAGATTGAAAGCTGGATTTTAGAGCAGGCCAAGGTAGAAATACCGGCCAAACAGGAAGGGAAAATCAGACCATTGGCACGAAAGAAATTGACCGTCGCTTGATAGCTGAGGCGTTACGCGATACAATAATTCATGATAAAGACATTCCGGCACAAAGGATTGAGAGCGTTTTTCGAGGAAGGAACCGTTGCGGGTATTCAGCCCGTACACGCGCCTCGATTAGCCGCCATGCTGCGGCGCTTGAACGAAACGACCAATCCGCAAGGCATGAATTTGCCGGGGTGGAACTTGCACCCATTAAAGGGCGCACTCAAAGGGTGCTTTTCAGTGCAGGTTAGCGGCAACTGGCGCATGACCTTCATGTTTGATGATGGCGACGCCGTGCTGGTGGACTATCAGGATTATCGCTGAACTAGGAGAACGAGCAATGACTACCATGTTTAACCCGCCGCATCCGGGCCTGACTTTACGCGATGATGTATTGCCTGCTTTGGGGCTATCCGTAACTGACGCAGCCAGCCAGCTTGGCGTTGCGCGCGTGACGCTTTCCCGCGTGTTGAACGGTCGTGCTGCTGTATCGCCCGAAATGGCGCTGCGCATTGAAGCTTGGTTAGGGCGCGAACGCGGTGGCGAAGCCCGTTTATGGCTGGCAGAACAAAGCGCCTACGACATGTGGCAGGCCGAACAGCGACTCAAGGCCGCACCGTTGCAGGTTCAGCGAGCGCCCGCTATGCGAGATTTAGCCGCCGCCTGACGGTTTCAAGCAAAGACGGGGCGCAAGGTGTTGGCCCACCAAGCACCCCTAATCATCATCACTACATAGAAGTTAACGATGGCTAAGTTATGCCGTCGTGGCGTCTATAGCCTACCTAGCACTGACCGCGCTTTGTTGTTCCGCTGGTTTTCCAAAAGAGCCCACACATGAACCTTGCCCAAAATATTGAACTGGAACGCGCCCTGCAAGCGGCTGGCCCCCGTGGTATGGGGTAGAGCCAAAAACAAAAACGCCAACTCCGAAGAATTGGCGTAGATGCTTGAATTTATTGGTGCCGGTTAGAAGAGTCGAACTCCTGACCTTCGCATTACAAGTGCGCTGCTCTACCAACTGAGCTAAACCGGCGAAGGCGACATTCTACAAGATTTCTGTGTTCGCCGCTTTGCTCCTAACCCACGCAGAATAAGGCTTTACCGCACTCGCTATAGCGTAGCGGACTCGACCGCCATGCAGATATTGCTGCTTTATTTATGCGGCGCGGCTTTTCACTGCGCCATGATGTCCAGGGCCAGTGCTTCGGCCGCCTTGATGCCGTCGATCGCCGCTGAATAGATACCGCCGGCGTAGCCGGCGCCTTCGCCGGCCGGGAACAGGCCTTCTACGTTCATGCTTTGGTAATTGTCTTTACGCCGCACGCGTATTGGCGATGAGGTGCGTGTTTCGACACCTGTCAGCATGGCGTCATCCATGGCATAGCCGGAAAGTTTCTTGTCGATTTGCGGCAAGGCTTCGCGTATTGCCTCGATCACATAATCGGGCAGGGCCGTGCTCAGGTCGGTCAGATGTACGCCGGGCTTGTACGATGGCTCGACCGAACCCAGCGCTGTCGACGGCCGCCCGGCGATGAAATCGCCGACTCGTTGCCCCGGTGCGCAGTAATCGCCGCCGCCCAGTTCGAAGGCTCGTTCTTCCCAATGTCGCTGGAAGGCAATGCCAGCGAGCGGGCCGCCGGGAAAATCGTCCGGCGTAATACCGACCACGATGCCGGCGTTGGCATTGCGTTCCTTGCGCGAATACTGGCTCATGCCGTTGGTCACGACCCGCCCCGGTTCCGACGCCGCGGCCACCACGGTACCGCCTGGACACATGCAAAAGCTATAGACCGAACGGCCGTTGCTGCAGTGGTGGACAATCTTGTAGTCGGCCGCACCGAGCAATTTATGCCCTGCAAACTTGCCGAACTGGCTGCGGTCGATGAGGCCTTGCGGGTGCTCGATCCGAAAGCCCAGCGAAAAAGGCTTCGCTTCCATGTAGACGCCGCGCTCATGCAGCATCTGGAATGTATCGCGCGCACTGTGCCCGACGGCCAGCACGACGTGGTCGCAGTCCAGGGTTTCGCCATTGGAAAGCGCCAGGCCGCGCAACTGGCCGCCCTCGATCAGAATGTCGTCGACACGGGTCTGGAAACGCACTTCTCCGCCAAGCCGGTGGATGGCGGCCCGCATTTTCTCGACCATCCCGACCAGCCGGAATGTGCCGATATGTGGCCGGCTAAGATAAAGAATGTTATCGGGCGCGCCGGCCAGCACGAATTCTTCCAGCACTTTGCGGCCATAGTGTTTGGGGTCTTTGATCTGGCTATACAGCTTGCCGTCCGAAAACGTTCCCGCGCCGCCTTCGCCGAACTGCACATTCGATTCGGGGTTCAGTACATTCTTGCGCCACAGGCCCCAGGTATCCACAGTGCGTTCGCGCACGGCTTTGCCGCGTTCGAGAATGATCGGGCAAAAACCCATCTGCGCCAGCATCAGGCCCGCGAACAGACCGCAGGGCCCTGTGCCGACGACGACAGGCCGAAGCGTTTGCATGGCTTTCGGTGCCCGCGCCACAAATTTGTAAGCCATATCCGGCGTGGCCAAGAAATGCGGCTGCCCGTCTATATGGCCCAGCGCGGCGGCTTCGTCTTTTACTTGCACATCGACGATGTAGGTCAGCTTGATTTCAGAACGTTTGCGCGCATCGTGCGCGCGGCGATACACCGTATAGCGGACCAGTTCGTCGGCGGGGACATGAAGAAGCGCCAAGCGTGAGCAAATCGCTGACTCGAGCTCGTCTTCCGAGTGATCCAGCGGCAGCTTGACTTCGCTTATACGTAACATGGGAACCTGTTTGCGGAGGCCATGGATTATCGGCCAATACGCGATTTTATCGTGATGGCGCCATCGCGGGCGACCACCGCAAAAGCGTACGGCGCCACCATTTTCAACGGTGCAGCCCCGAAGCAGATCATTCGTGTGGGAAGTTCTGGCGCAGCCAGAACCGTGCACGTCGGAGCCTGATCTACCTTGACCGCCCACGCCGCGGGGAATTTGATGTTCTATCGATAATAGATAGGTTGCGGTGGTGGAACGATGGCACCCACAAGGGGTGCCGCTACAACAAGGGGAATCGCATCAAAAAGGGACGATCAACCTACTTGACGATGGTCAGGCGCGGGCGTTTGGGGTCGTCGTCGGGCGAGTCGGGCTTATCGGCGGCTGCGGCGGGCTTTTCGGCTTTGTTGTCGGTGGTGCCGTCGCCTGCATGGGCCTGCGATGGTTCTACGTCGAACCCCATGCCGGCGCCGGTTTCGCGCGCGTAGATGGCCGATACGGCGGCTACGGGCACGAAAATGTGTTCTGTGGCGCCGCTGAAACGGGCCTGGAACTCGATGAACTCGTTGCCCAGTTGAAGTTGGTTGGTGGCGAGCGTGCCGATATTCAAGGTGATCTGGCCATCGCGGATGTGGGCGCGCGGCACCGCTGTGTTGGCATCGACGGTGACGACAATGTGCGGGGTGTAGCCGTTATCGGTACACCACTCGTGCAAGGCGCGGATCAGGTAGGGTTTGGTCGAGGACTCGGGCATGGGCTTATCGGCGCATCACTTTTTCGGATGGGGTGAGCGCTTCAATGTAGGCTGGGCGTGAAAAGATGCGTTCGGCGTATTTCTGGATGGGGGCGGCGTTTTTGGGCAGCTCGATGCCGTAGTGGTCCAGGCGCCACAAGAGAGGCGCTACGGCCACATCGAGCATGGAAAATTCTTCGCCAAGCATGTATTTGTTCTTTAGCAGCATAGGGGCCAGCTGGGCTAAGCGATCACGGATATTGTGACGGGCGATGTCCAGTGTCTTGCTGTCGGTTTGCGCACGGTTTTCAAGTGCCGATACGTGTACAAACAATTCTTTTTCGAAGTTGTACAAGAACAGCCGGGTGCGGGCGCGCATGACGGGATCTGCTGGCATCAGCTGCGGATGCGGGAAGCGTTCGTCGATGTACTCGTTGATGATGCTCGACTCGTACAGAATAAGGTCGCGCTCGACCAGAATAGGCACTTGGCCGTAGGGATTCATGACCGCGATGTCTTCAGGCTTGTTGTAGAGATCGATATCGCGGATTTCGAAATCCATGCCTTTTTCGAACAGCACAAAGCGGCAGCGTTGTGAAAAAGGGCAGGTCGTTCCGGAGTAGAGCACCATCATGTCGTGGGTTCCGTTTTAGAAGTAAAAACAGGAGCGGGCGGAAAAAGCCCCGCTCAAAAGGGAAATAGGCGTCTTACGTTACGCCTATTTCTTGACCAGAAGCTTAAGCGATCGCCCAAGACTCCCGGGTGCGGCATCGCTACTTGACGTTTTTCCAGTAAGTGGCGTTCAGGCGCCATGCAACAAGCAGGAACAGGCCGAGAAAGAGCATGACCCAAACGCCCAGCTTTTTGCGGAACAATTGGGTAGGTTCGGCCATCCAGCCCAGGAAATTGCTCAGGTCGGCCACATTGTTGTCATACGAGGCCGTCTTGGCCTGATTGGCTGCCGTAAAAGTGTCTTTGCTGATTTCCGGGCCGTGATAGTTGCTCAGAGCCTCGGTTTTGACCACGGAGTAGCCTTGCGCATCGTAGTTGGCCGTGGTGCGCACCCATTTTTCCTTGCCGTCGGGGCTTTCCGCTTCGTGTATCGAAACGCGGGAGAGCGTGCGAGGGCCTTGCAGTTGCCATAAAGGATTGGGCATGGCCACGCTTGGGAATACCAGGTTGTCCCAGCCGGTGTGCTTGGAGGTATCCCGGTAGAAGCTGCGCAAATAGGTGTAAATGTAGTCTACGCCCTTGGCCCTTGCCATCACCGATAAATCAGGGGGCGCGGTGCCGAACCATTTTTTGCCATCGGCCGGCGTCATGGCCACGTGCATCATGTCGCCCACTCGGTCGCCGGTAAACAGCAAATTCTTTTTGATCTCTTCGTCGGTCAGACCGATTTGGGTCAAGGCGTTGTAGCGCACGGAGTTGGCGCTATGGCAGTTCAGGCAGTAATTGACGAATAGTTTGGCGCCATTCTGGAGCGCCGCCATGTCGTTGATTCGGTTCGGCGCGTGATCCAGCGGATACCCTCCCTCGGACGCAAAGGCGGCCGTAAAGGTCAGGGATATCGCGATAGCGCCAAGCAACTTTTTAATCATGATCATTCCGTACAGTGTTAAAGGCAGCCTTAGTGAGCGTGAAACGTGACTCGGTCAGGAACCGGCTTGAACGTGCCCAGGCGACTCCAGACCGGCATCAGGAAGAAGAACCCCAGGTAAATCATGGTCCCGGCCTGACTGATCAGGTTAAGTACCGGTGTGGGTTCTTGCGTGCCTATATAGCCCAGAATCAGGAAATCGACGATAAAGATCGCGTACAGGAATTTGTGCCAAGTGGGGCGATAGCGTATCGATTTGACCGGAGATTTATCAAGCCACGGCAGGAAGAACAGGATCACGACCGAGCCGCCCATGGTCATGACGCCCCAGAATTTGGCTTCCATCGTTTTCATGAGCACAGCCATGATCAGCAAGATGATCGGCACCGCAAAGCGCCAAAGACCGGATAGTTTTCCTTTAAAGAACAGCGCGATGGCGGCGACGACTGCGCCGGCCGCATATACCCAGGTGAAGTCACTGGTGGTGGCGCGCAGCATGGAATAAAACGGCGTGAAGTACCAGACCGGCGATATATGCGGTGGTGTTTGCAGTGAGTTGGCGGGTATGAAGTTGTTGGATTCAAGGAAGTATCCACCCATTTCCGGGCCAAAGAAAATAATGGCGGCAAAGACCATCAGGAAGCCGGCCACGCCCATGATGTCATGGACGGTGTAGTACGGATGGAAGGGAATGCCATCGAGGGGATGCCCGTTGCTGTCTTTGGGGCCCTCCTTGATCTCGATGCCGTCCGGGTTGTTGGAACCCACTTCGTGCAAGGCAATGATGTGGGCCACGACCAGCCCCAGCAGCACCAGAGGTATGGCGATGACGTGGAAGGCGAAGAAGCGATTAAGTGTGGCGTCCGAGACGACAAAGTCGCCGCGTATCCACAGTGAGAGGTCGGGTCCGATAAAGGGGATGGCCGAAAACAGGTTGACGATAACCTGCGCGCCCCAGTATGACATCTGGCCCCAGGGCAAGAGGTAGCCGAAGAAGGCTTCGCCCATCAGACAGAGGAAAATGGCTACGCCGAACACCCAGACCAGTTCGCGCGGCTTGCGGTAGGAGCCGTAGAACAGCCCGCGCAGCATGTGCAGGTACACCACCACGAAGAACATGGATGCGCCGGTCGAGTGCATGTAGCGGATCAGCCAGCCCCATGGCACGTCGCGCATGATGTACTCGACTGAGTCGAAGGCGAGCTTGGCGTCGGGTTTGTAGCTCATGACCAGAAAAATCCCGGTCACGATCTGGAGCACCAGCACGAACAGCGCCAGCGAGCCAAAGAAATACCAAAAATTGAAATTCTTGGGTGCGTAATATTCGGACAGGTGCGCTTTGTACGTGGATGTAAGCGGAAAGCGCTTGTCTATCCAGCCTAAAAGTCCTGTCGTATCGACGGTTTTCTCGCCAGCCATGAAACGGCTCCTTATTTCTATCTTACGAGGCGTGTAAATTCAAAGTCTTGTCAATCTTGCAATGGCGCTCGAGGCCCTCAGGCCTTGGGTGCTTCATCTACGCCGATGATGACCTCGGTCCCATCGGCCGAATACACATAAGGCGGCACTTCGAGGTTGTCCGGGGCGGGCTTGTTCTTGAACACCCGGCCGGCCAGATCGTAAGTAGAGCCATGGCATGGGCAGAGAAAGCCGCCATCCCAATTGGCAGGCAGGCCGGGCTGCGGCCCGACTTCGAAACGCGGCGTGGGCGAGCAGCCCAGATGCGTGCAAATACCCACGCAAACCAGCAGTTCGGGTTTGCGCGAGCGGTATTCGTTCTTGGCGAAATCAGGCGTAAAGCCGGGCCGTTCGGATTTCGGATCGGCCAGCTCGGGGTCGTTTTTCGACAGATCTTTGATCTGCTCTGGCGTGCGGTGCAAAAGCCATACAGGCTTGCCGCGCCACGCGACGATGCGCATGGTGCCAGGAGCGATGGTAGAGACATTGGCCTCGACCGGAGCGCCAGCTGCTTTTGCTTTTTCCGACGGAGCAAAAGAGCTGACAAAAGGAATGGCTGTGCCAACACCTGCTACACCACCCACCGCACAGGCGGCGGTTACCCAGAAACGGCGCGATGGATCGGGTGGGAGGTTGGGGTCAACCGCAACAGCTTCGTCGAGCTGCGACTTGTCCTGACTCATTCTTGTATCCTTATTCGTGCCCGCAAGAGGCATGCCAATCACTGTTTTGTCGTATGTAAAAGCCTAACAACCGCGTATTATAGCGTCAGCCTGCTATTGGGTAGATTAGCAAAGGATGATCATATGAGTAGCACGAAAGGATTCGTAGCGGAATTTCGAGAATTTGCCGTTAAAGGGAACATGATCGATCTGGCCGTTGGCGTGATTATTGGCGCGGCGTTTGGCAAGATTATCGACTCGCTGGTCAAAGACGTGATCATGCCGGTCGTCAGTTTCATTCTCGGCGGCAAGGTCGATTTTACCAATCTGTTCGTGGTGTTGTCCCAACCGGCCAATTACACAGGCCCTCATACCTATGCCGATATGACCAAAGCGGGCGCGGTCGTACTTGCATGGGGCAACTTCCTGACCATACTGATCAACTTTCTCTTGTTGGCTCTCGTCGTGTTTTGCATCGTCAAGGCCGCCAATAAAGCACGTGTCAAATTCATGAAGGAAGAGGCCAAGGCCCCTGCGCCTACGCCCGCTGAAGTGTTGCTTTTGCAGGAAATTCGGGATCTTCTTAAAAAATAATTCCGTTTCTGAATCTATCGTAGCGGCAGCCCTTGTGGCTGCCATCTACATACACTAGGTACGGCCCGCGAAGCGGACGCGCGACCAATGCCTGCGTCTTGTCGTGGCCTGGCTTAGATGGGGTTGTTCAAATCGATAAACTCCACCTGTATGCCGAATTGAGCCGCAACGGCGGCGCCCAGCGCCTGCACGCCATAACGTTCTGTTGCGTGATGCCCCGCCGCGATAAAACCCATGCCGGTTTCTTGCGCCCAGTGGAAGGTCTGTTCCGAGGCCTCGCCGGTAATATAGGTCTGTGCGCCAGCAGCGCTCGCCGCCTCGATCAGGCTTTGCGCGCCCCCGGTGCACCAGGCCACGCGATCAACGGGTTGTTGTGCATTTCCAACAATCAGTGGCGTGCGTTGTAACGTATTGCAAATTTCATCGCCCAGTTCGCCCAATGTATCGGCCCGGGTCGCGCGGCCAAGCCAGACCAGCCCGTCGGAACCGCAGGTAATCGGGTTGCCGTTTTCATCGCGATCGGGCTCAAACCCCAGCACACGCGCCAGTTGTGCGTTGTTGCCCAGCACCGGATGCGCATCGAGCGGCAAGTGGTAGGCCCACAAATTAAGCTCGTGGCGCAAGGTTAGAGAGAGGCGTATGCGCTTTGGCCCGCGTATGCAGGGATCTTCATTTTTCCAGAACCAGCCGTGATGAACCAGTATTGCATCGGCCTTTTTCGCGATGGCGGCGCGGACGAGCGCTTCAGAGGCGGTAACTCCGGCGATAATGTGAGTAATCCTGTCTTTACCCTCGACCTGGAGTCCATTCGGACAGTAATCCTTGAAGCGTTGCGCCTGTAGAGTAGTATCGAGCCAGTGTCCGAGTTCTTGTCTGGAAACCTGATTCATCTTTTGCCCTTTGCCTCATGCGTCGATTGTGGTTGCTATTTACCCAAACAGTAACGGTTTGCCTTGGTATTTTATTCATCGTGGCGACTTTACGCCCCGATTGGTTGCATACCTCGCCCGTCGCTGCCCCACCGCTGCCGCAAGTGTCCGCAACGGCCGAGGTTTCGTATGCCCACGCCGTTGCACTGGCGACTCCGTCAGTGGTAAATATTTATACCAGCAAGCAAGTACGCGTGCCGGTGGTGCCTCTGCCTCGCGACCCCGATCTTAACCGCCTGTTTCGCGATCTCCCAGGCTTTAGCAGGCGCAAGCGAACCACCAATCTGGGTTCGGGCGTTATTGTCCGCGCCGATGGCTATGTCTTGACCAATTATCACGTCATCGAGGCGGCCGACTCGATTCGAGTGGCCCTGAGCGACGGGCGGCAGGCGCAGGCCAAACTCGTGGGGGCCGATCCGGATAGCGATCTGGCAGTGCTCAAGATCGATTTGCCCAAGCTCTCGGCCATTACGTTCAGCGTGGGTCATCAAGTGAGGGTGGGCGACGTGGTGCTGGCGATTGGCAATCCGTTTGGCGTCGGACAAACCACGACAATGGGAATTGTATCGGCGCTGGGGCGCAATCGCCTGGGAATCAATATTTACGAAAATTTCATTCAGACCGATGCCGCCATCAATCCGGGCAATTCAGGCGGGGCGCTTATTGATACGACAGGCCGGCTGGTGGGCATCAATACGGCGATTTATTCCGACAATGGCGGTTCGCTGGGAATCGGCTTTGCCATTCCTGCGGCGGCGGCCCACAAGATCATGGAGCAAATCATTGCCACCGGATCAGTCACCCGCGGCTGGCTGGGGATCGAACCGCAAGATATCACGCCCGAACTGGCCCGCGCATTCAATCTGCGTCAGGACGACGGCGTGATTATCGCCAGTGTGCTGAAAAATGGCCCGGCCGGGCGCGCCGGGATACGGGTGGGCGATATTGTGCTCAAGCTCAACGGCCAAGTGGTGTACGACACAACCGGCTTCTTGAATCAGATTGCGCCTTTGCCCCCGCACCATGAAGTTTTTCTGACCCTCTTGCGCGGTGGCCGCAAGCTGGAGATCGCCGTCCAGGTTGGCATACGCCCGCGCATCACCAAACCGTATGGGCAGCCGTAAAGAGGCGTGTACGTGGATTTTGTAGCGACAGGCCTTGTGCCTGTCATCTACGACGCGGGATACCATTTTGGCTGTCAACGTTTGTGGCACCCACAAGGGGTGCCTCTACATCAAAGGCGTCCGTTACAGGGTCGCCTCTACGTCTTGTCGATGTCGGTGGAGCTGTCCTCTGCTTCGTCGGCGCGGGCTTTGCGCTTTTCAAGCATGCTGGCTGCGAATACGCCAATTTCAAACAGTATGCACAAGGGGAAGGCCAGGGTGAATTGGCTGAGTGCGTCGGGTGGCGTGACAACGGCGGCGATGATGAATGCGCCCACGATCACGTAGCCGCGTACCGAGCGCAGCTTTGCAACGGTGACCATGCCGGTCTTAACCAGCAAAATGACCACTATGGGCACTTCGAAAGCAACGCCAAACGCCAGAAATAAGGTCATGACGAAGCTCAGATAGGCTTCGATATCGGGCGATGGCGTGATCGAGTGCGGCGCAAACGTCGCGATAAAATGGAAAACGATGTGAAACACGACAAAATAGCAAAACGCCATGCCCAGCAGAAAGAGCAGGGTGCTGGAGATGATAAGCGGCATTGCCAGGCGTTTTTCGTTCTTGTACAGCCCCGGCGCCACAAAAGCCCATGCCTGATACAGCACGATGGGCAGCGCCAGCACGAAGGCCGCCAGCAGCGTTACCTTGATTGGCACCATGAATGGGGTAATTACGCCCACGGCGATCATATGCGAGCCGGGCGGCAACGTAGCCAACATGGGTTGGGCCAGAATGTCGTAAATTTTCCCGGGGCCCGGGTAAATGAACAGGGCCACGAAAATAAGCAGCACAGACGCGACGGCGCGTATCAGCCGCGAGCGCAGCTCTATCAAATGCGAGATGAAGGTATCTTCTTCTGGAGGGCTTGCGGGGGCGTCCTGCGTCACGTTGGCGTCCCGCTAGGTGGCGTGGGCGGAACGGGTTGAGCTAGGGCGCTGGCCTCGGCAAACCCGGGTAGATCCTTCTGGGGCTGGGGCGCGGCTGACGCGGGAAGCGCCGTAGATGGCGTCGCGGGTTCTGGAGAAGCCGGCACGGAAGAGGCTGGGGCGGTTGCGGACGGCTCGGTGGCACCCACAAGGGGTGCCGCTACGGGTGCCGGTGCTGTTACGGATGCAGGTACGGGCGCGGGCGTTTCGGTGGCCGCTACCTTGCCTGTGGCGGTGTCGTGCAGCGTTTGTGCTGCGTTGGTCAGGGTTTCTTTGGCTTCCTGCAGTGGAGCCTGCAGGCCCTGGACACCTTCCTGTAGAGATGTTTGTACGCTGCGCGCCGCTTCTTCCATCTGGCCTTTGAGGTTGCCGAGATCGCCCAGATCCATTTCGCGTTGAATATCGCCTTTGACGTCGTTGACGTAGCGCTGCGCGCGGCCTAGCAGATGGCCCACCGTGCGGGCCACTTTGGGCAGACGTTCGGGGCCGATCACGACAAGCGCGACGACCCCGATCAGGGCAAGTTCACTAAAGCTGACATCGAACATGGCTAGGCGGATCGCTTAAAGGTAAGGCGGGACACGGCAGCAAGAGAACCAAGCCGCTATGCGTCGGTTTTTTCTTTGGCTTGTACGTCGATGGTTTCGCCGGCATCCACTTGTTTTTGCGTGACGGCTTCGGGCTGTGCACCGCCCTCGGCATCGTGCATGCCCTTTTTAAAGCCCTTGACCGCGTTGCCGAGGTCTTCACCTACGTTGCGCAATTTTTTTGTGCCAAAGACCAGTGCGACGATGACCAGAACAATCAGCCAGTGCCATATGCTAAAACTACCCATGATAGTGTTCTCTCCGGTTAGGCGGCGGGTGCCACTCTTTTATGCCAGGGGCGCGGGCCCCCAATAATATGAAAATGCAGATGGGCGACTTCTTGCCCGCCATCGATTCCTGAATTGGCGAGTAGTCGGAACCCGCCTTCTGGGCCGGGCCGGCAGCCGTTATCGAGCGCCAGCTTGGGGACCAACGCCATCATTCTACCTAACCAGGCGGCATCGTTGGCCCCGATGTCCTGCATTGAAACAATATGGCGTTTCGGGATAAGTAGCAAGTGCACTGGGGCCGCGGGATCGATATCGTGGAAAACAAAGATATCTTCGTCTTCGTACGCCTTTTTCGAAGGGATTTCACCCTTGGCGATTTTGCAGAATAAACAGTGTTCGCTCATGGTCGTTGGAACTCGTTAGTTTGACACGTTACGGCTGGCTTTTTCGGCCAGGCCCGAAACCCCTTCACGCCGCGCCAATTCCCGCAATACGTCTTCAGGCCGCAGATTGTAGTGCGTCAGGGCCACCAGCGTGTGAAACCACAGATCGGCGGTTTCGGACACGATATGTTCGGGGGCATTGTCTTTGGCCGCCATGACCAGTTCGGTGGCTTCTTCACCGATCTTCTTCAAGATGGCATCAGGGCCGCGCGCCAAGAGCTTGGCTGAATACGAGCGGGTCGGATCGCCGCCGTTTTTGGGCAGGCGCGATTCAAGCGTATCGGCCAGGCGCGACAAAATATCGACATTAAAAGGTGTGGTGGTCATTTGTAAATCAGCTTGGGGTCTTTAAGGACCGGGTCGGTGATGGTCCATCGGGCGTCGTTCGCATGGCCATCCAGGCGTCGAAAGAAGCAGCTTTCCCTGCCAGTATGACAGGCAATGCCCCCTTGTTGTTCCACTTTAAGCAGGATGACGTCGCCGTCGCAGTCCAGCCGGATTTCGCTCACTGTTTGTACATGGCCCGATTCTTCGCCTTTGCGCCACAACCGTGCGCGCGAACGCGACCAGTACACGGCGCGGCCGCTCTGCACGGTTTCGGACAACGCTTCGGCGTTCATCCAGGCAACCATCAAAATAGCGTCGCTTTTTGCGTCTTGCGCAATAGCGGGGATCAGGCCGTTGGAGTCGAACGTGACGGCGGCCAGCCAGTCGGTATTTAGGCTCATAGGGGTAATCGTACCTTAATCCCCTGTTGCGCCATGAATTCCTTGGCCTGTCTGATGGTGTATAGCCCGTAGTGGAAGATGCTCGCGGCCAGGACGGCGCTCGCGCGTCCGGTTGTGACGCCGTCGGCCAGGTCTTGCAGACTGCCTACGCCGCCTGAGGCAATCACCGGTACCGGCACTGCGTCGGAGACGGCGCGTGTGAGCTCCAGATCGAAGCCCGATTTGGTGCCGTCGCGATCCATGCTGGTGAGCAATATTTCGCCGGCGCCATAGCCGGCCATTTTGCGGGCCCAATCTATGGCGTCGATGCCGGTGGCGCGGCGCCCCCCGTGAGTGAATATTTCCCATTTGGCGGGGGTGCCCGGGATGGAGCTGCGGCGCGCATCAATAGCGACCACGATGCATTGCGAGCCATGATAATCGGCCGCCGATCTGACCAGTTCGGGGTTGCTGATGGCGGCACTGTTGATCGACACCTTGTCGGCGCCGGCATTAAGCAGGCGTTGTATGTCGGCGACCTGGCGCACGCCCCCGCCCACGGTGAGTGGAATAAAAACCTGTGAGGCCACGGCTTCGATGATGGGCAGGATCAGATCGCGATTGTCGCTGGTCGCGGTAATGTCCAGGAACGTAAGCTCGTCGGCTCCCTGCTCGTTGTAGCGCCGGGCGATTTCGACCGGGTCGCCGGCATCCACCAGGTCGACAAAATTCACACCCTTGACGACTCGCCCCGCTGTTACATCCATGCAAGGAATAATGCGTCGAGTCAGAGCGTCGCCCGATGTTGCCCCTTGCGGGCTCATGATTTGCCGCGTTCGTCGGCCAGGCGTTGCGCGGCTTCGAAATCCAGCGTGCCCTCGTAGAGGCTGCGCCCCAGAATGGCACCCTCGACCCCTTGATCTTCGACGGCGCACAGGGCTTCGATATCTTTCAGGTCGGTCACCCCGCCTGAAGCAATGACCGGTATTTTCACGTGTTGCGCCAACTGGACGGTTGCCTGGATATTGACGCCCGAGAGCATGCCGTCGCGGCCGATATCGGTATAGACGATGGCCTCGCAGCCATAGTCTTCGAATTTACGGGCCAGGTCGAGTACGTCGTGGCGTGTGAGCTTGCTCCAGCCGTCGGTGGCGACTTTGCCGTCGCGGGCGTCCAGGCCCACAATGATGTTGCCTGGAAATGCGCTGCAGGCATCACGCAGGAACCCCGGGTCTTTGACGGCCGCCGTACCGATAATGACATAGGAGATGCCATTGTCGAGATAACGTTCGATGGTGTTCAGATCGCGGATTCCCCCGCCGATCTGCACCGGTATTTCGCCGTTCAGGGCCTGCATGATCGATTTGATTGCGGCTTCGTTTTTGGGCTTTCCGGCGACAGCGCCGTTCAGGTCGACCAGATGCAGTCGCCGGGCGCCTTGCTCAAACCATTGCGCGGCCATAGCTGCAGGGTCTTCGGAAAAAACGGTTGCGTCGTCGAGGTCACCCTGGCGAAGGCGCACGCAACGCCCGTCTTTGAGGTCGATGGCGGGGATGAGTAGCATAATCGGTCGTCGTAAAGGCAGTTGGAAAAAATAAGGTGAAGGTTCAGGGGTTCCAGTGCGCAAAATTGCGATACAGGCGCAAGCCGTCGTCCGCGCTTTTCTCTGGATGAAACTGTACGGCAAAAATATTAACTGCTGCAATCGCGCAGGTAAAGCTTACTCCGTAATGGGTTTCCCCAACAGCCAGCGCCGGGTCGGCGGGCTGGGCGTAGTAGCTGTGCACGAAATAAAAGTAGCTTTGGTCGGCAATGCCCTCCCAAAGCGCGTGCGGCGTGGTTTGTCGCACACGATTCCAGCCCATGTGCGGCACCTTCAGCAATTCGCGGCCGTTGACGTCCGGCGCGGCGCCCGCGTATTGCGGCCCGGCAAAGCGCTTGACTTGGCCTGCGAAGATATCCAGGCAGGGCGTGTCGCCTTCTGCGCTGCTTGAGAACAGCATCTGTTCGCCCACGCACACGCCAAGCAATGGTTTGTTGCGTGCGGCGCGGATCACGGCTTCGCGCAAGCCCGATTCGTTCAAGGTGCGCATGCAGTCGGGCATGGCGCCCTGGCCAGGAAATACCACGCGAGAAGCCTGATCGAGCTCTTGCGCGGTGTTGCAGATTCGGATGTCGGCGGCGGGTTCGGCGGCACGCAGCGCATGGGCAACGGAATGAAAATTGCCCATGCCATAGTCGACGATGGCGATGGTATTCACAATGGATCCGTTTCGAGCTTAGAGCACGCCCTTGGTTGAAGGAACTACGCCGCTGCTGCGCGGATCGAGTTCGGTTGCCATGCGCAGCGCTCGTCCGAACGCCTTGAAGACGGTTTCGCACTGGTGGTGCGAGTTCTTGCCGCGCAGGTTGTCGATATGCAAAGTGACCAGGGCGTGATTGGCAAAACCCTGGAAAAACTCACGGGTCAGGTCGACGTCGAACTGGCCGATGCGGGAACGAGTGAAGGGAACATGGAATTCGAGCCCGGGGCGTCCGGAAAAATCGATGGCCACGCGCGACAGGGCTTCATCGAGCGGCACATAGGAATGGCCGTAGCGCCGCAGCCCGGCTTTGTCGCCCACCGCCGCCGCGACGGCTTGCCCTAGCGTAATGCCTACATCCTCGACGGTGTGATGGTCGTCGATTTGGGTATCGCCGTCGCATTGAATGTTCATGTCGATCAGGCCGTGGCGTGCGATCTGATCGAGCATATGATCCAGGAATGGAACGCCGGTGCGGATGTTCTGATGGCCCGTGCCATCGAGGTTGATGGCCACGTGAACGTGGGTTTCGTTGGTATTGCGGGTGATGTCGGCAGTACGCATGTTCAGGGCTGAGTATTCTCTGTAGTGGGGTCGATACGGCACTGGGCGCTGGCGGCGTGGGCCTGAAGGCCTTCACCTAGCGCCAGGGTGGCGGCGATACGCCCCAGTGTCTGGGCGCCCGCCTGTGAGACCTGGATCAGGCTGGAGCGCTTTTGGAAATCATACACCCCAAGCGGGGACGAAAACCGCGCTGTGCGGGAAGTGGGCAATACATGATTGGGTCCGGCGCAATAATCCCCCAGCGCTTCGGAACTGTAACGCCCCATGAATATGGCTCCGGCATGGCGGATTTTTCGGGCCCATTCTTCGGGGCGTTCGGTGGAGATTTCGAGATGTTCGGGCGATATTTCGTTGGCAATGGTGCAGGCTTGGTCCAGGTCGCGCACCTGAATCAGTGCGCCGCGCCGGCCCAAGCTGGCGCGGATGATATCGGCGCGCGGCATGGCGGGCAGCAGGCGCGTGATGGCGGCCTGTACGGCGTCCAGGTAGGCGGCGTGGGGGCATAGCAAAATGGCCTGCGCCAGTTCGTCGTGCTCGGCTTGCGAGAACAGATCCATGGCGATCCAGTCCGCAGGTGTGGAGCCGTCGCAAATGATCAGGATTTCGCTGGGACCGGCAATCATGTCGATCCCGACGGTACCGTAAACCCGGCGCTTGGCGGCCGCCACGTAAGCATTGCCCGGACCCACGATCTTGTCGACCGCGCTGATGGATGTCGTACCGTAGGCCAGGGCGGCGATGGCTTGGGCGCCGCCGATGGCCCAGACGCGATCCACGCCGGCGATGGCCGCGGCGGCCAGCACGATGGGATTGCGCACACCGCCCGGAGTAGGGGTGACCATGATCACTTCGGACACGCCCGCGACCTTGGCCGGAATCGCATTCATGAGAACCGACGAGGGGTAGGCTGCCTTGCCGCCGGGCACGTAAAGCCCGACGCGGTCGAGCGCCGTAATTTTTTGGCCGAGCATGGTGCCGTCGGCCTCGGTATAGGTCCAGGTCTGGCTTTGCTGATGTTCGTGGTAGCTGCGCACGCGGGCGGCGGCGGCGTCAAGCGCCTTGCGTTGCTCGCCCGGCAAAGCGTTAAGCGCCACCTGCCACGCTTGTCGCGGGATTTCGAGCGCCGCCATATCGGGCGCATCGACATGGTCAAAGCGCCTGGTGTAGTCCAGCACGGCCGCATCGCCGCGGTCGCGGACGTCTTTCAGTATGTCGGCGCTTGTGCGCTCGATCGACTCATCCTGCGACGCGTCCAGGGCCAGGAGCCCGCGCAGCTCGGTCGGGAAATCATCGGAGAGAGTGTTGAGGCGTTTGATCAGGAGCATGGTGCGGGGTGAAAAATGGTGAGATCCGTCGTTCAGGCTTGCGAGGCGCGCGCGAAGGCGTCGATTAAAGGTTGCAGTTGGGCCGATCGGGTTTTAAGCGAGGCCTGGTTGACAATCAGGCGTGAGGAAATCGGGACGATATCTTCGACCGCTACCAGATGGTTGGCGCGCAGCGTATTGCCTGAGGATACCAGGTCGACGATGGCATCGGCCAGCCCGACCAGCGGTGCCAGCTCCATTGAACCATACAGCTTGATCAGATCGACATAGACGCCTTTTGCGGCAAAGTGTTCGCGCGCGGCCTGCACGTATTTGGTGGCCACTCGCAGGCGCGAACCCTGATGCACTGCGGCGGCATAGTCGAAGCCTTCGCGTACCGCCACGCACAAACGGCATTTGGCGATATTGAGGTCGATGGGCTGATACAGCCCGCCGGGATGCTGGGCTGCATGCTCGAACAAAACATCCTTGCCGGCGATGCCGAAGTCGGCCGCGCCGTACTGCACATAAGTAGGAACATCCGAGGCGCGCACGATGATCAAGCGCAGGCCTGGATCGCTGGTGGGCAGGATGAGCTTGCGCGACGACTCCGGGCTTTCTGTGACGTGAACGTGTGCAGCCGCGAGCAAAGGCATGGTTTCGTCGAAAATTCGCCCCTTGGACAGGGCAAGTGTCAGCGGGGGGCGGTCGGTGGGCTTCATGCGGCCTCCTTTTTGCCGACGCGCTGAATGTCGGCACCGATGGCGCGCAATTTCTGCTCCATACGCTCGTAGCCGCGGTCAAGATGATAGATGCGTTCGACGGTGGTGTGGCCCTTGGCCGCCAGGCCGGCGATCACCAGGCTGGCCGAGGCGCGCAAATCGGTGGCCATGACTGTGGCGCCCGACAAGGCGGGAACACCGATCACGACGGCGGTATGCCCGTCGATATCGATTTGCGCCCCCATGCGGCCCAGCTCCTGGACGTGCATGAAGCGGTTTTCAAAAATATTTTCAACCATGACGGCGGTGCCACTGGCGATGCAGTTCAGGGCCATCAGCTGGGCCTGCATGTCGGTCGGAAAGCCAGGATATTCGTGAGTCCGTATGCCGACCGCTCGAGGGCGCTCGCGCATCGTGCCGCGAATCCAGTCTGGGCCGCATTCGATGCTCATGCCGGCTTCCTGTAGTTTGTCGAGCAACGCTCCCATGGTGCCGGGAGCCGCCTGGCGTAGCATGATGTCGCCGCCCGCCGCGCCCACCGCGCATAGAAAGGTGCCGGCTTCGATACGGTCGGCAACCACCCGATGGCTGGCTCCGTGCAGAGCTTCTACACCGTCGATCACGATACGGTCGGTGCCGTGACCCTGAATGCGGGCGCCCATTTTGATGAGCAGTTCGGCCAGGTCGGATATCTCCGGTTCGCGCGCGGCGTTCTCTAGTATGGTCTGACCCTTTGCCAGAACGGCGGCCATCAGCAGATTTTCTGTGCCCGTAACGGTGACCATATCGGTGCGGATGGAGGCACCCGTCAGCTGCGTGGCCCGAGCTACGACGAAGCCGTGTTCGATCTTGATGTCGGCCCCCATGGCGGCCAGGCCTTTGATGTGCTGGTCGACAGGGCGCTGGCCGATGGCGCAGCCGCCGGGCAGACTGACCCGGGCTTCGCCGAATCGGGTCAGCAGCGGACCCAGCACCAGAATCGAGGCGCGCATGGTCTTGACCATATCATAGGGGGCTTCCAGGCTCGTGACGTGGGCAGCGTTCAGGCTGAGCGTATGGTCGTGGCCGTGTTCGGTGTGCACACCCAAGCGATCCAGCAGGCGGAGGACTGTGTCGATGTCGTTCAGGGCCGGGACGTTTTGCAGCGTGACCGTGTCCGAAGTGAGGAGGCTGGCGCACAGAATGGGCAAGGCGGCGTTTTTCGCGCCGGATACGGCCACCTCTCCTGCGAGACGCGCGCCGCCTGTAATGGACAGCTTATCCATTCAGTGTTGCCTTGTATTCGTCGGGTGTGAGCGTGCGCATCGATAGCGCGTGAATTTCAGCCTTCATTCGTTCGCCCAGGGCGGCGTACACGGCTTGATGGCGTGCGATCAGGCGCTTGCCTTCGAAGGCTGTGCTGACGATGATTGCCTCAAAGTGGGCGCCGTCGCCGTTGACGGCGACGTGCTCGCAGGGCAGCCCTTGGGCAATGTATTCGCGGACTTGTTCTGGGGTAGGCAACATAAGATTAATTCCGAAGTTTGTAACCCTTGGCTAAAAGGCGCAAGGTGCCAAGGCACAGCGCAATGAATACGCCGCTGACAACCAGAAGGCTTTGCCATGGCGACACATCAGAGACCGCAAAGAAGCCGTAGCGAAAACCGTCAATACTATAGAAAATGGGGTTCCAGCGCGACACGGCTTGCCAGAACGGCGGCAGGCTGTGTATGGAGTAGAACACCCCCGAGAGAAACGTCGCAGGCATGATGAGAAAGTTCTGGAAAGCTGCCAACTGGTCGAATTTTTCCGACCACAGCCCCGCGATGATTCCCAGGGTTGCCATGATGCCGCAGGACAGCAGGGCAAACACCAGCAGCCAGCCAATATGGCCGGCATGCAGCGGAATAAAGAACAGAGCGACCAGCCAGACGCAAGAGCCGACGCACAGGCCGCGAGCGACAGAGGCCAGGACATAGGCTGCGAAAATTTCGCGATGCGACAGCGGCGGCAGCAGGATAAAGACCAGATTGCCGGTAATGCGGCTTTGGATCAGTGATGATGAGGGATTGGCAAAGGAGTTTTGCAACATGCTCATCATCATCAGGCCGGGAATCAGAAACGCGGTATACGGCACGGAACCGTACACATTGACGCGTCCTTCCAGGACATGCGCAAACACCAGCAGATAAAGCAGGGCTGTCAATACCGGTGCGGCTATGGTCTGAAAACCGACCTTCCAGAAGCGCGATAATTCTTTGTGCAGCAAGGTGGGAAAGCCCCATCCCATGTCGGTGTGCGGCAGCAGTACGGGCGGCGTCATAGGGTGAACTCCAGCGCGTCGTCGCTATGCATGATGCGTACAAAAGCGTCTTCGAGATCGACCCCGCCCACACGTGCGAGCAGCGCCTGGGTTGTGTCGAGCGCCACAATATGTCCGGCCTTGAGCATGGCGACGCGCCCGCACAACGCTTCAGCTTCTTCCAGATAGTGAGTGGTCAGCAAAACCGTGTGCCCGGCCTTGTTCAGGCGCGAAATGAAGTCCCAGAGGGCGCGGCGCAGGTCGACATCGACGCCCGCTGTCGGTTCGTCAAGAATAATGACTGGCGGACGGTGCACCAGCGCCTGGGCAACCAGCACGCGGCGCTTCATGCCGCCCGAAAGCGCGCGCATGTTTGCATCGGCCTTGTCTGAGAGGCCTAGATTGCTGAGGATTTCGTCGATCCAGTCGTCATTGTTGCGCAGGCCGAAATAGCCTGACTGAATGCGCAAGGTTTCACGTACGGTAAAGAACGGATCGTAAACAATTTCTTGCGGCACCACACCCAGCGACCGGCGCGCTTGCTTATAGTCTGTTACAACATCGTGGCCACAAACCTCGATTTTCCCCGACGTGGCCCGTACTAATCCGGCCAGAATCGAGATCATCGTGGTCTTGCCAGCGCCGTTGGGGCCGAGCAGGCCGAAGAATTCCCCGTGCTCAACGCTCAGGCTGACATTATCCAGCGCCTTGAAGCCATCGCCTGCCGCAGAGTTGTGGGTCCATTTTTTCCAGCCTCGCGGACGCGAAGGGTAAATTTTTGAGACGTGATCGAGAGTGAGGGCGGGCATAGTAATAAAAAGCCTGGCCCGTGATTGGGCCAAGCTAGGTATTATAGGTGAAGCGCCGCCGGCGCGAACCGCTTACTGATTATGCTGGTTCAGGGCCTTAATCAGGCCATCGATGCCGTTGCGGGCGATCTGGTCGGCGAACTGGTTGCGATAGTTTTGAATCAGCCAGATGCCCTCGACATTAAGGTCGTAGATTTTCCATCCTTGCGGGGATTTTTCCAGCCTGTAGCCGACGCCGATGGACGGCGCATTGCCTTGAGTGAGTGTCGAGCGCACCACGACATCGTCGGCTTTGGGGTCGCCGCGAAAAGGAGCAATCGTCAGGGTGGATTCTGGCGTCACTTTGGTGAACGCACCGCTGTAGGTGCGTATCAGCGTGCCTTTAAAGGCACGTACCAGGGCCTGCTGCTGTGTGGCTGTAGCCTGGCGCCAGTAGCGCCCCGCCGACAGGCGCGTGGTTTTTTCCAGATTGACGTAGGGAAGCACGTATTGGTCGACAATCTGGTTGATCGCATTCAAGTCGCCCTTTTTCACTTGCGTCGATTGTTTGATCGCATTGAGCGCGTTGTTGCCAACGGCCTGGATGAAGGCGCTCGGCGCGCCGTTGGGGTTGACGGCATCTTCAGCGCAGGCGGCGCCAGCCAGCCCGACGCCCAGTAGGCCGACCGCCAGCAGGCACGATGTCGAGCGCAGGAAAGCAGGAAATAAAATGGATTTCATAAAGGCTCCGGGTTACTGCCCTGCCTTTTTGGCGGGCATGGGGATGGCCGTATCATCCGAGTAGTCGGGTAGCGTCTCTTCGGGCTGATCGGGCGCACCGTTCATCTGGACCTCGTGGCCTTTCACCAGCGATTTACGGCGTTGCAGGTACGCATCGCGAATAAAGCTGTAGCGGTCAAGAGCCAGTTCGTTGACGAGCTTGTCCGCACTCAGGAGATTAGCGCGCGCGTCGATAATACCCATGCCAACCAGCGAGTTACGTAACGGAATGTTGGTGATCGCGGTAATTGACATATCGGTTGCGGCGCCGCCGAAAATGTCGACAGCGCGGCCTGCTCCGTCGCGCAAGGAACTCGGGCCGAGGAAAGGTAAAACCACATAGGGGCCCGATTTAAGACCCCAGACTCCCAGCGTCACGCCGAAGTCGTTGACGATACGTGTGGAGCCGTTCATGGATGCGACATCGATACAGCCGCCCAGGCCCATGGTCGAATTAAAGAGCACCCGCCCCAGCGTGTTGATGAAGTCCACACCGCGGCCCTGGATAAAGCTGTTGAATGCCGACCATACGTCGAAGACGTTGTTGAACATGTTGTGGATGCAGGTTTGAGCCGGCTTGGGCGTGAGCTGCGCATAGCCCGAAGCAATGGGTTTGAGCAGTGCCCTGTCGACGGTATCGTTGAACTGATACATGCTGCGGTTATAGCTTTCCCAGGGATCGGCGGGGTTCGGGTTGGGGACGCTGGCGCAGCCGGCCGCGATGGCGGCGATAGCCAGGACCGGAGCGAGTCGTGCAAACCGTTTGGCCGGGGCGGGCAGGGCGATTGATTTCATTGAAGTAGGTCGTCGTTTTGGGTATGTATCGGGTACATCGCGTATTTTACGGTTTCGGCGCATCGAGTGGTGTTTTTGCCGCAGAGTTATTGCCTGCGTCGTCTTTTTTGGCGGAACCTTCCTTATTGGCGGAACTGTACAGGAATTTGCTGATCAATTCTTCCAGAATGACGGCGCTTTGTGTAAATTTGATCTGGCTGTTCTGGGCCAGGTCTTTGTCGCTGCCGCCCGGAGTCAGGCCAACGTATTGTTCGCCCAGCAGTCCCGAGGTGAGAATCGACGCCGAGCTATCGGCGGGGAATTTGTATTGCTTGTCCAGATCGAGCGTGGCGACGGCTTGAAAACGTTTGTTGTCGAACTCTATTTTGGCTACGCGGCCCACCACTACGCCGCTGCTTTTGACTGGGGCGCGTATTTTCAGGCCGCCCAGATTATCAAAATGAGCCTCGACCTGGTAGGTGGGTGCAAATGAAAATGTGCTGAGATTGCCCGCGCGCAAGGCCAGAAAAACCAGTGCAATGGCGCCCAGCAGGACAAACAGCCCAACCCAAAAATCAGTTTTTTCGCGAGTCATGATGATTCCGTCAATTCTTTAATGGCTAAACATCAGGGCGGTCAACAGGAAGTCCAGCCCCAATACGACCAGCGCGCCGCTCACGACCGTGCGTGTCGTGGCGCGGGCAACCCCTTCGGGAGTCGGCTTTGCGTTCCACCCTTCGTAGAGTGCAATCAGCGTGACCGCAATTCCGAAAACCAGGCTTTTTATTACCCCGTTGGCAACGTCGTTGAAGACATCCACGCCGTTTTGCATTTGCGACCAGAAGGCGCCAGAGTCGATGCCTATCAGCACTACGCCCACAAACCAGCCGCCGATGATGCCAACCATGGAAAATACGGCGGCCAGTATGGGCATGGCGATGACTCCACCCCAGAACCTGGGCGCCAGTACGCGGCGTATCGGATCGACCGCCATAACCTCCATGGCGGCGAGCTGCTCGCCGGCTTTCATCAGGCCGATCTCGGCGGTCAGCGAGGTGCCAGCGCGCCCGGCAAACAGCAAGGCGGTCACCACGGGCCCCAGTTCGCGGGTCAGTGACAGGGCAACCAGCAGCCCCAGGGCCTCTTCGGAGCCGTAGCGCTCTAGGGTGTAATAGCCCTGCAGCGCCAGCACGAAGCCTACAAACAGGCCCGATACGGCAATAATCAGCAGCGAGTAATTGCCGATGAAGTGTACTTGTTGCGAGACGAGCCGGGGGCGCTTGAACATTGCGCCGCTGCCGGACACTATGGCGCCCAGCAAGCGGGCGTAGGCGCCCAGGCCGGTAATGCGGCGGCGTATGCCGGCGCCCAGGGATGAAATCAGGGCGATGGGCGTAGTCATGGGCGGCCTCCGTGCTGCCCTAGCCATTGCTGGAATGCAGGAGTTTGTGGGTAGTGGAATGCAATTGGGCCGTCGGGCTGGCCGTCGATGAATTGCCGCACGTAAGCGTCCTGCGAGCGTGAAAGTTCTTCGGGCGTGCCGTTGGCGATCATTTTCCCCTGCCCCACCATATAGACCTGGTCGGCGATGGCAAAGGATTCGGCCACGTCATGAGTAATCAGTACCGAGGCGCAATTTAACCGGTCGGTGAGCGTGCGGATAAGCTGCGCGGTAATGCCCAGCGAGATTGGATCCAGGCCTGCGAAGGGTTCGTCGTACAAAATAAGTTCGGGTTCCAGAACGATGGCGCGAGCCAGCGCGACGCGGCGCGCCATGCCCCCGGAGATTTCCGAAATTTTCAGGTGCGCTGCGGCGCGCAGCCCGACTGCGTCCAGCTTGTCCAATACGGTCTGGACGATGACGCTTTCGGTTTGCTGTGTATGTTCGCGCAAGGGGAAGGCTACGTTCTCGAAAACGTTCAGGTCAGTAAATAGTGCTCCTTGCTGGAACAGCACCCCCATGCGCTGGCGCAATTTACGCAGGCCTTCGCTGTTCGCCTGTGTGATGTCCTGGCCGAAAACACGTATGATGCCCGCTTGCGGACGCAATTGTCCGGTGGCACCGCGCAGCAAGGTAGTTTTGCCTGATCCCGATCCGCCCATCATGGCGACAACCTGGCCGCAGTGAACTTCCATGGTGATGTTGCTCAGTACGGTAAAGTCTCCGTACCCCAGGCTCACGTCGCTAAAGAGCAGGGCCGGCTGGCCGGGATGAGCATCCGCTTCTGAACTCATAAAACAGTTCTCAACAAAAATGGGGCAATAAAGGTGCACACGGCCGCGTTATTCGTTCACAGCCGTGCATTGTATCCCGGACGAATCTACGACGCGACAGGCACGTTTTGCGGCAGCCCTGTAGCGCCACCCCTGTAGCGCCACCCCTGTAGCGCCACCCCTGTAGCGCCGCCCCTGTAGCGCCACCCCTTGTGGGTGGCATCTTCTCGCTAGAGCAGGCCCGCGTCTTTTCCGGCAGGCCGTCAAGGACGAACTACCAAGAACAACACCGCCCCCAGTCCCAACAACACAAACGGACTGACGCGCGTATAAAACAGCGCCGCGGTCGAGACGATGGCTGTTCCCCAGGCCCAGAGGCCGCCTTCGGAGGCGTTGAGTATGGTTCCGGTGGCGGCCAGGATCATGCCTGCGGCCACGGGGATCAGGCCTTGCTCTATGGCCTTGATCAGCACGGTATGTTCGTAGCGCGCCCACAGTCTGGCCAGGAAATACACCAGCATCGCGGCCGGCACGAAGATGGCGAAAGAAGCGACCAGGGCGCCTGCTATCCCTGCCGCCTGCCAGCCTATCAGGGTGATCAGCAGCGATTTTGGCCCCGGAATCAGGCGCGACAGGGCGAACAGATCCAGGAATTGGCTGTTATTGATCCAGTGATAGACTTCGACGGATTGGTGGTGGATGGCTGGGATAATGCTTTGGCCGCCACCTACCGTCAGGAACGAGAGAGGGAAAAAAACCTTGAGCAGGCTGAGCAGAATATCGGTCATCGGGGTCTCGGCACCCGCCGCCTGATTTGAAAATAGGCGATGACAATCGAGCAGGGCGCGGCGCAAAGCACCACCCAGACCAGTGAAAACTTCAAGATAAAAATGGCTGTGAAGGTACCTGCCAGGACTAGCAAGGGCAGCAGGCCGTTTACGGCGCGCCGGGCCGCGCGCAGGCCCATTTCGAGCGACAGGCCGATGGCGGCTGCGGCGATGCCGGCCAACGCCAGATGGATATTTTCGGATTTGGCCAGATGGGCAAACACGGCCGCCAGGATAATGGCAAAAATCATGGCCGGCACCACCATGCCCAATACCGCTGTCAAAGCGCCGCGGCCGCCGTTTAACTTATAGCCAATCCAGATCGATAGATTGACCGCGTTGACCCCAGGGAAAGCCTGAGATAGCGCCAGACCGCTGAGGAATTCGTCTTCCGAGATCCACCTGCGCTGGTGAACGAATTCGCGCATCATCCAGCCGCTCAAACCGCCGCCGAAACTGGTCATTCCTATGCGTGAAAAAGCCCAGAACAATTCGGGCAGGCTGGGATGGGGCGCCGTGGTGTCGGTAGCCATGTTTGTTCGCCGAAAAAACACAAGCCGACTGCCTAAAAGGGCAGTCGGCATCAAACAGATGAATGGGTAGCTATCGAGGTAGTGTACTCGTTCCCATCAACTGCTCATCCACCGAGCGGGCGCATTGACGCCCTTCCCGTATTGCCCAGACGACCAGGGATTGTCCGCGGCGCATGTCGCCTGCCGCAAACACTTTGTTGACGCTGGTGCGATAGCTATCGGTGTCGGCCCGCGCGTTGCCACGAGCGTCCAGGCTCACTCCAAACGCGTCGAGCACGTTTTTGACCGGCGAGACGAAACCCATGGCCAGCAGCACCAGGTCGGCGGGAAGGTCAAATTCCGAGCCTTCGATCTGGCGCATTTTGGTCTGGCCGGTGGCCTCGTCCTTGAACCATTCGAGGCGCGCCGCAACCAGTTTTTCGACTTTGCCGCCCCTGCCCTCGAACGATTTCGTGGTAATGGCCCAATCGCGCTCGCAGCCTTCTTCATGCGAGGAGGATGTGCGCAGTTTGGCCGGCCAGTAGGGCCAGGTCAGGGCCTTGTTTTCCAGTTCGGGCAGCTTGCCCATGAGCTCGAACTGGGTGACGGAGGCCGCGCCCTGGCGATTGCTGGTTCCCACGCAATCGGAGCCGGTATCGCCGCCGCCAATCACGATCACATGCTTGCCTTTGGCCACTATTTGCTTGGCGACCCGATCGCCCGCATTGACCTTGTTTTGCGGACGCAGGAAGTCCATGGCGAAATGGATGCCTTTGAGCTCTCTGCCAGGAACGGGCAGGTCGCGCGGGTTTTCAGCGCCGCCGCTCAGCACAATGGCGTCGAATTCCGCCTGTAGCGACTCAGGGGTGCGCACCGTCAGGCCCTCTTTGGCGTTGGCCGCGTCGCCGACGTAAGTCGAAGGGCAAAACTCTACCCCTTCGGCTTCCATTTGGGCCAGGCGGCGATCGATATGCGATTTCTCAAGTTTGAAATCCGGAATACCGTAGCGCAACAGGCCGCCGATGCGGTTGTTTTTTTCAAAAACGGTGACCGCATGGCCCACGCGCGCCAGTTGCTGCGCGCACGCCAGGCCCGCTGGGCCGGAGCCTACGACGGCCACTTTTTTACCTGTTTTTTTCAGCGGCAACTGTGGAGTGACCCAGCCTTCGGCCCAGCCTTTATCGATAATGGCATGTTCAATTGATTTGATGCCGACGGCGTCATCGTTGATATTGAGAGTACAGGCCGCCTCGCAGGGCGCCGGACAAATGCGCCCGGTGAATTCCGGAAAATTGTTGGTCGATTGCAGTACGTCCAGCGCACTGCGCCATTGCTGCTTGTAGACCAGATCGTTCCAGTCTGGAATGATGTTGTTGACCGGGCACCCATTGCTGCAATAGGGAATGCCGCAATCCATGCAGCGCGCGCTTTGTTGCTTGGCCTGATCGTCGGTTAGGGTATGGACGAATTCGTGCCAGTTTTTCAGGCGTTTCTGTGGGGCGTCGTAGGTTTCCTTGACGCGCGAAAATTCCATGAAGCCAGTAATTTTGCCCATGTTTGCTTCCTCAGGCCGCGATTTGTTGCAGGTTGTTGGCGCGCCACATTTCACCCAGCGCACGGCGATAATCGGTCGGTATTACCTTGACGAAGGTGGCGCGGGCCCGTTCCCAGTCGCCCAGCAGCTCGCGTGAACGGAAGCTGCCGGTATAACGATAGTGGTCTTCAATCAGGCGGCGCAGAATCGTCTCGTCGGTCTCGCGTTCGCCACCACGTATGAGGCTGTGCCAGGTGTCGATGCCATTGGCCTCGGTTTGCTGGGCGTGGCTGGTCACGGGTTCGAGTTCAACCATGGACAGATTGCAGTTTTGGCGGAAGGTATTGTGCGGATCCCACACATAGGCCACGCCGCCGGACATGCCCGCAGCGAAATTGCGCCCGGTTGCCCCTAGCACGACGACCGTGCCGCCAGTCATGTACTCGCATCCGTGATCCCCCGTGCCTTCGACGACGGCGATGGCGCCTGAATTGCGCACGGCAAACCGTTCGCCTGTCACGCCGTTAAGATACGCCTCGCCTGCCAGCGCTCCGTACAGCACCGTATTGCCGGCGATGATGTGGTCTGGGCCGAAACCCCGGAAATCGTTCGGGGAGCGCACGATAATGCGTCCGCCCGAGAGGCCCTTGCCGACGTAATCATTGGCTTCACCTACCAGATCCAGCGTAACGCCGTGGGCCAGGAATGCGCCAAAGCTTTGGCCCGCTGCACCATTGCACTGGATATGTATCGTGTCGTCGGGCAGGCCATCGTGCCCGTACTGCCTGGCGACCACGCCCGAGAGCATGGCGCCGATGGTGCGGTTGCGGTTGCGTACGGGGGTGATGAAGGACACTTTCTCGGCACGCTCAATGGCGGCCTTGCTGCGTTCGATCAGCAAGTGATCCAGCGCATGGGTCAGGCCGTGATCCTGTTCCTCTGTCTGGTAGCGGCCCGAGGCGCAAGGCGTTTGGTAAAACACTTTGCTGAAGTCCAGCCCTTGCGCCTTCCAGTGTTCGATGCCGGTGCGCATATCGAGCAGGTCCACACGTCCTATCAGTTCGTTGAAACTGCGCAGCCCTAACTGAGCCATTATTTCACGAACCTCTTCGGCGACGAAGAAAAAATAGTTGACGACATGCTCAGGCTTGCCCTGGAATTTTTTGCGCAGATGCGGGTCTTGAGTAGCTACGCCCACCGGGCAGGTGTTCAGGTGGCATTTGCGCATCATGATGCAGCCTTCGACCACCAGCGGGGCAGTGGCGAAGCCGAACTCATCGGCACCCAGCAAAGCACCGATGGCCACGTCGCGACCGGTTTTCATTTGCCCGTCGGCCTGTACGCGAATCCGGCTGCGCAAGTTGTTCAGCACCAGCGTTTGTTGGGTTTCGGCCAGGCCCAGCTCCCAGGGAGTGCCCGCGTGTTTAATTGAGGCCACCGGCGATGCGCCCGTTCCGCCGTCGTGGCCGGCGATCACAACGTGATCGGCCTTGGCCTTGGCGACGCCGGTGGCCACCGTGCCCACGCCCACTTCGGACACCAGCTTGACCGATATCGAGGCAGCGGGATTGACGTTTTTCAGGTCGTGAATCAGCTGCGCCAGATCTTCGATGGAATAAATATCGTGGTGCGGTGGAGGAGAGATCAGTCCCACGCCCGGCACCGAGTAGCGCAGCTTGGCGATGTACTCCGACACTTTATGCCCAGGCAATTGGCCGCCTTCGCCCGGCTTGGCGCCTTGCGCCATTTTGATCTGAATCTGGTCGGCGCTTGACAGATATTCGGCCGAGACGCCAAAGCGGCCCGAGGCGACTTGCTTGATGCGCGAGCGCAGCGAGTCGCCTGCGGCGAGCGACACATTGGCCGCAATGCGGTCTTCGCCAAGAAATGAGGCGAGCGTGTCGCCTTTCTTGATGGCGCTTTTGCCCTGGCGCATTTCTTCGCGATAGCGCAGTTCGTCTTCGCCGCCTTCGCCGGTATTCGATTTGCCGCCTATGCGGTTCATGGCCACCGCCAGAACCGAGTGCGCTTCGGTTGAAATCGAGCCCAGCGACATGGCGCCAGTGACGAAGCGCTTGACGATTTCCTTGGCGGGTTCGACCTCGTCGAGCGGGATGGCGCGCGCCGGATCCACCTTGAATTCGAAGAGGCCGCGCAAGGTCATGTGGCGGCGCGTTTGGTCGTTGATGAGCTGTGCGTATTCTTTATAGGTTCGATAATTATTGGACTTGGTCGCGTGCTGCAGTTTGGCGATCGAGTCTGGCGTCCACATGTGCTGTTCGCCGCGAATGCGGAAGGCGTAATCGCCGCCGGCATCCAGTGCGTGGTCGAGCACCGGATCGTCGCCAAACGCGGCCCTGTGCAGTCGCAACGCTTCTTCGGCGACCTGGAAAATATCTATGCCCTGAATCCGGCTGGACGTGCCGGTGAAGTATTTGTTGATCAGTGAGGACTGCAGCCCAACCGCTTCGAATATTTGCGCACCGGTGTAGGACATATAGGTTGAGATGCCCATCTTGGACATCACCTTGTTCAGGCCTTTGTCGATCGCCTTGATGTAATTTTTGATCGCATGTGCAGGGTCGTCCATGGCCGCCAGCGATTCCAGCGCCAGGTAGGGGTGTATGGCCTCGGCGCCGTAGCCGCCCAGCAAAGCGAAGTGATGCACTTCGCGCGCCGACCCGGTTTCAACGATCAGGCCGGTGTTGGTGCGCAGGCCAGCGAGGATCAGGTGCTGATGTATGGCCGAGGTGGCCAGCAGCGCGGGAATGGCCACGCGATCGCTGTCGATGTTGCGGTCCGAGACCAGCAAAATGTTGTAGCCACTGCGCACGGCGTCGGTGGCTTTGGAGCACAGGCCCGCAATACAGGCCTCGATGCCTTCGCTGCCCCATGTGATCGGATAGGTGATGTCAATTTCGAAGCACTTGAATTTGTGCGAGGTAATCTGCTCGATATTGCGGATTTGCGCCATGGCCGCAAAGTCCAGGACAGGCTGGGTGACTTCAAGACGCAATGGCGGGTTGACATTGTTGATGTCGAGCAGATTGGGTTTGGGTCCGATGAACGAAACCAGCGACATGACCAACTGTTCACGGATGGGGTCTATAGGCGGATTGGTGACCTGCGCGAAAAGCTGGCGGAAATAGTTGTAGAAGGGTTTGGCGTGATTGGACAAAACAGCCAGCGGCGCATCGTTGCCCATCGACCCTATGAGCTCTTCGCCGTTGCGCGCCATGGGTTCAAGAATGAATTTGAAATCCTCCTGGGTCCAGCCAAAAGCCTGCTGGCGGTCGAGCAAAGAGACGGCCGATACCGGCTGGCTGGTGGTCTTGGGCGCAGGCAGGGTTTCCAGTTTCAGGCGCAGCCGCTCGATCCACTGACGGTAAGGGCGGCTGTTGGCAAGTTGCGATTTGATTTCAGCGTCGTCGATGATGCGGCCTTGTTGCAGGTCGATCAGAAACATTTTGCCCGGCTGCAGCCGCCATTTCTTGACTATCCGATGCTCGGGAATGGACAGCGTGCCGGCTTCCGATGCCAGTACAACCAGATCGTCATCGGTGATCAGGTAGCGCGCCGGCCGCAGGCCATTGCGATCCAGCGTGGCGCCGATTTGGCGGCCATCGGTAAAGGCGATGGCCGCCGGGCCGTCCCAAGGTTCCATCATGGCCGCGTGGTATTCGTAGAAGGCGCGGCGGTGCTCATCCATGTGTGTGTGCTGCTCCCATGCTTCGGGGATCATCATTAACATGGCGTGTGCAAGCGAATAGCCGGACATGACCAGCAGTTCCAGACAGTTGTCGAAAGTGGCGGTGTCGGATTGCCCCTCGTACACGATTGGGTAGAGCTTGGGCAGGTCTGCACCCAGCACGGCAGACTGCATCGCGCCTTCGCGGGCGCGCAGCCAGTTGAAGTTGCCTTTGACCGTGTTGATTTCGCCGTTGTGCGCGATCATGCGGTAGGGGTGGGCTAGGGGCCACGCCGGGAAGGTATTGGTTGAGAAGCGTTGATGCACCAAGGCCAGAGCCGATATGGTGCGCGTGTCGGCCAAGTCGCGATAGTAACAACCTACCTGGCTGGCCAACAGCAGGCCTTTGTATACGACCGTGCGCACTGAAATCGAGGGTACGAAATATTCCTGACCGTGTGCCAGCTGCATGTGTTGAATGGCGTGGCTGGCCGTTTTGCGTATGACGTAAAGCTTGCGCTCGAGCGCGTCGGGCACCATGATGTCGGGCCCGCGGCCGATAAAGAGCTGGCGTATGACGGGCTTGCAGGCGCGCACGGTGGGTGACATGGGCATGTCGTTGTCTACCGGCACGTCACGCCAGCCCAACACCACCTGGCCTTCGTCGCGTACGGCGCGCTCCAGCTCTTGCTGGCAGGCCAGGCGGGAAGCGGTTTCCTTGGGCAGAAACACCATGGCAACGCCGTATTCGTCAGGCTCGGGCAGATCAATGCCCTGGGTGGCAAGTTCCTGGCGATAAAGGGCGTCCGGGATTTGGATGAGGATACCGGCACCGTCGCCCATGAGCTCATCGGCGCCTACTGCGCCCCGGTGATCCAGGTTCTCAAGAATCTTCAGCCCTTGCTGGATGATGGAGTGGCTTTTGCGGCCCTTGATGTGGGCTACAAACCCGACACCGCATGAGTCGTGTTCGTTTTGCGGGTCGTACAGCCCTTGCGCCCCAGGCGGGCCGGTGCGCACCGTGGTGGCTGCGATGTCGGGTGAGCTGAGGGGGGGCGATGTGGTAGGCATGAAGGTACTCCGCAGAACTCTGCGCCTTGAAAATGGTGCGATGCAGAATGCACGATACTGCGGGCAGACGGGCTTGGCAAGGAAATTATTAAGGGTGCGTCCCTATATATGTTAATTATTGATTTTATTATTTTAAATAAGGGACAGACTTGAATATATGACCTTTATCAAGGTCGTGTAGCGGCAGCCCTTGTGGCTGCCATCCGCAGCCTGTAACGCCACCCTGTAACGCCACCCTGTAGCGCCACCCCTTGTGGGTGGCATCTCGTTGATAAGCGTTGTAGTATTTATAGAGCACCGATGGCAGCCACAAGGGCTGCCGCTACAAACGTACCCGCCACGTAGCGGCAGCCCTTGTGGCTGCCATCCGTTTAACCTGGGCTCTTTCTTGGCCGGCCTCGCGCTGCGGGCGCGAGGCGGCGGCTGGCGCGTGCTTCCTGCTGTTGTAAAAATGAGGCGCTTCCTAGCGCCCATTGGCCGAACAGGGATTGTTCGACCTGCTGGCGCTGACTGAGTAAAAGGCCACTATTCAGTCGTTCCCGATAGCGGGCTTGTCGATCAAACGGGGTATTGCCATCGTTCCAGTAATCGGGGTGATCGTTTACCCATGTGGCGGGCGTTGCATTGGTGCCTGTATGGTAGGCCGCTGACGACCAGGGCCAATGTTCGGCGTGATCGACGTAGGACAGGTGCACGGGTAGCGATTCCAGCCAGATGAGCGCTGGCAGTACCCATAAGCCCGGTTCTACGAGCGTGCTTCGATATCGTTCCGCAAAAACTCGGCCATGCCGATGCGCCGCGAAACGCCGCCCCAAGGCTTGTACCAGTCTGGACAGATTGCCTTGGCCCGGCGGAGTGGCGAGCAGGGTAATGCGATCGTTGACCAGCGACCACCCGTGCACGGCAACGTGGTGTTCGGTAGCGCTTTCTTTTAGCCAGATGAGTAGTTGGTCAAGCTCGGCAGCCGGGCTCGGGTCCGTGGGGCCGGCCAGCGCCTGGGCGAAACGGGCCTGCACCAGTTGCGGAATGTGAGGAGCGTAGAGGCGCGGCAATCTGGCCATGGTTTTGACTTGAGGGGCAAATGCAGTGAGACTTGATTCTACTCGCAGCCGCCTGCGGCATAATAGAGGGTCATACGTATATTTTACTAGCCCACCCGGTGGGCATAAATACTAGGTCAAGATCAGGAGCCCATCATGAAAACCAAAGCCGCAGTCGCCTGGAAAGCAGGCGCCCCGTTGACGATTGAAGAGGTTGAGCTTGCAGGGCCTCGAGCCGGAGAGGTGTTGGTCGAAATCAAGGCGACCGGCATCTGCCATACGGATTACTACACGTTGTCGGGCGCGGATCCGGAAGGCCTTTTTCCGGCCATCCTGGGGCATGAAGGCGCCGGTGTAGTGCTGGAAACCGGCTCGGGGGTTACAAGCCTCAAGGCGGGGGATCACGTCATTCCTTTGTATACGCCAGAGTGCCGCCAGTGCAAATTCTGCCTGTCACGCAAAACCAATCTGTGCCAGGCCATACGTGCCACGCAAGGCAAGGGCCAGATGCCAGATGGCACGTCGCGCTTCACGGTCGGCGGCAAACCCATTCACCACTACATGGGGACGTCGACATTTTCCAATCATGTGGTGGTGCCCGAAATTGCGCTGGCGAAAATCCGCGACGATGCTCCTTTCGACAAGGTCTGCTATATCGGCTGCGGTGTGACGACTGGCGTGGGCGCCGTCGTATTTACGGCCAAGGTTGAAGCCGGCGCCAATGTGGTGGTGTTCGGCTTGGGGGGCATAGGTCTGAATGTGATTCAGGGCGCCAAAATGGTTGGGGCCGACAAAATCATTGGCGTCGATCTGAACCCCAGGCGCGAAGCGCTGGCGCGCCAGTTTGGCATGACGCATTTCATCAATCCGTCCGATGTCGACAATGTGGTGGATCATATTGTTCAGCTCACCGATGGGGGGGCAGATTATTCGTTTGAATGCATCGGCAATACCAAAGTTATGCGTCAGGCGCTGGAATGCTGTCACAAGGGTTGGGGGCAATCCATCATCATCGGGGTGGCCGACGCAGGTGCCGAGATTTCAACCCGACCGTTCCAGTTGGTGACAGGCCGGCAATGGAAGGGTTCGGCGTTTGGCGGCGCGCGCGGCCGCACGGATGTTCCCAAAATTGTCGACTGGTATATGGATGGCAAGCTCAATATTGATGACCTGATCACCCATATCCTGCCGCTTGAAAAAATCAACGA
>SCRC01000064.1 GCA_004297945.1 Candidimonas sp.
ATGAGCCACGCATGCGCAAAACGTTCACGCTGGCCCAGCCAGGATCTTGCCAGATCTTCCTGCCAGGGCAGAAACCGGGAAATGGCGCTCATCCTAGCCTCCCACCCGTGCCGGTGGCAAAGCGCCATAGGCCTGTATCAGCGCGCCGAGCTGCTGCGACAAATCGGCACGCACTACATCAATGGGCCGGGTCGAATCGATAATGTGCAAACGCCCAGGCTGCTGTCGCGCACGCTCATGGTAAGCCTGCCGGGTACGTTCAAAAAATGCCGGCCCCTCTTGTTCGAACCGATCCAGCTCGCGCGTGCGAGCCAGACGTTCGCGCGCCACGGCAAGCGGCACATCGAACAGCCAAGTGCGATCAGGCTGCAAACCAGGGTGAACCCACTCCTCAAGCGCTTCTATCATGGCGCCGCCCAGTTCCCGCCCCCCACCCTGATATGCATAACTGGCATCTGTGAAGCGATCACACACGACCCAATGGCCTGCCGCCAGCGCTGGTTCGATAACGCTTTGCAGGTGTTCGCAACGCGCGGCGAACATCAGCAACGTCTCGGTTTTAAGATGCATAGGCTGGCCCAGCACCATCTGTCGCAATTGCTCGCCAAGCGGCGTGCCGCCTGGCTCGCGAGTGGCCATGACAGAAATTCCGTGCCTGCGAATCTCGTCTATCAGCCAGCATACATGCGTGCTCTTGCCCGCACCGTCCAGACCTTCCAGAGTAATAAAGCAGCCGCGTCGGTTTTCCATTAATGATTGGCTTTTAGAATGTACTTGGACACTGCACGATTGTGCGCCGACAAGTCTTCTGAAAACTCGCTGGTGCCATCGCCACGCGATACAAAGTACAGATAGTTGTCATGATCGGGATGTACTGCGGCAAGCAGCGAAGCCCGGCCTGGGCAGGCAATGGGCGTAGGAGGCAGGCCCGTGCGTGTATACGTGTTCCAGGGTGTGTCCGCCGTCAGGTCGCTTTTGTGTATTTTGCCTTGATAGGCACTGCCCATGCCATAGATAACGCTAGGATCGGTCTGTAGCGGCATGCCACGCTTCAGGCGGTTGATAAACACGCTCGCAATGCGGCCGCGGTCCGCGCCCACCCCGGTTTCTTTCTCGATTAGCGAAGCCAATATCAACGCCTGATACGGTGTGGCAAGAGGAAGATTGGGGTCGCGCTCGTCCCAGATCGACGCAAGTTGCTGCTGGCCCGCATGATAGGCGCGACGCAAGATATCAAAATCGGCAGAGTCCGGTACAAAAACATAGGTGTCGGGAAAAAACAGGCCCTCAGGGCTGTCTTGATCCGATCCCAGGCGTTTTAGCAATTCAGCGTCACTGACCTTGTCCAGCGTATGCCGGATTTTCGGATTGTCTTTCAGTGCCTGGCGTATGCGCGCATACGTCCATCCCTCGACCAGCGTAATGTGCGTTTGAGTCATGGCGCCGCTGGCCATGCGTTCGATTAGTGTTAACGGCGTGTCGCCCCGCACGGCCTCGTAGCCGCCCGCCTTTATTTGTTTGTCGAGCCCGGTTAATCGGGCCAATATAACGAAGGCGTCTTCATTTATCTGTATGCCAGACTTGAACATGGCGCGAGCGACCGCCCTGGGACGGCTGCCGACTTCCACCAGATAATCGACGCGCTCGGCCGTAAGTTTGACGGGACGATGCGTCCAGTACCAGGCGGCGGCGGCAGCGGCCGCGAGCACCACGCACAATACAATAGCCAGCCGAAATAGGGTTCGCAATTTTTTCATTACTCCAGAGTGTAGCCGAGGAACAAAAGCATCGATTCCATAAGCCCGTTATGATAAACGCCTGTGCCCTTTGTCCTGAGCGTTGCTGCACTTATGAATAATTTGTCACCTTTTCCCATAGTTCTCGACGATCTGGCGGTTATTGAAATTACTGGCGCCGACGCCATCGCCTTCATGCACGGCCAGATCACGCACGACATCGCCAATCTGCCCGAAAATGCTGCCCGCGTGGCGGGTTATTGCAGCCCCAAGGGCCGCCTGCTGGGCAATCTGGTCATCTGGCGCGCCGATAATCCGCAAACCCCCACTCTTCGTGCTCTGATCAAGGCCGATATTGCTGAGTCCATCGTCAAACGCTTATCCATGTATGTGCTGCGTGCCAAGGCCAAACTTAATATTACCGGGCTGTCTGTGCTGGGCATTCACCTAGCACGCAACGCTCAATCTCCAGGCGGCGCAAATGTTCCAAAAAGCGGCGAGGCATCCCTGATCACCGATATCGCTGAACTGCCGGCCAAGCCAACAACCTGGACGGTAATTCACACTAGCGCAGGAACCTGGATTGCGGCGCCAACAGCCGATCCCCGCGTGGATCGCTGGTGGCATATTGCCTCGGACAGTGCTGTTTCAAACTCCGGCTCAACAGTGGACACAGCCGCGTCAAGCGACAGCCATCCCGAGGGGGCACCAGGGAACGGCACCAACATTGAGGCCGGTGCTTGGCAGACGGGAGATATCGCGGCCGGCCTGCCCTGGATCGTGGCGGCAACGCAAGACCTATTCATACCGCAAACCTTGAACCTGGATCTTATCGACGGAATAAGCTTCACCAAAGGCTGTTATCCAGGCCAAGAAATTGTGGCGCGCAGCCACTACCGAGGCACCGTAAAACGACGCATGGCGCATGGATGGGCCGAAGGCGCGATTGAATCTGCGCCTACCCGCCTGCCCGCTCAGGACATATACGACGCGCATCATCCCGACAACCCCTGTGGGCGGGTCATTAATGCAGCGTACGAGGATCGCCTGCATTTATTGCTTGAAGTGCAATTGTCGGATTTGGAATCAGCCGCATTCAGATTGGGACATGCTAATGGCCCCGCCATTACGCTGCAGGCGCTGCCCTATGAAATCAAGGCTGGGGCGTGAACAGGTTGTGTTTTGGTTGGGTGTTTTCAGGACGTAGATGACAGGCACAAGGCCTGTCGCTACAAAAACGTGCCGGTCGCTTGTAGCGGCAGCCCTTGTGGCTGCCATCTACGCAAAATACCACCTTGATTGTTACATCACTTCTTGAACAAATTCAGAATGCTGGAAAAATCCAGACGTCCGTTGCCTTGGGCGCTGTGCAAGGAATACAGATTACGCGCCAGCTCCCCCAAGGGAATGGTTGCCCGGGCGTGCAGTGCCGACTCGGCCGCCAACCCCAGGTCTTTCAGCATCAGGTCTACGCCAAACCCGCCCGCATAATCCTTGGATGCCGGGGCATTTTCCATGACGCCCGGCCAAGGGTTGTAAAGCTCGGTGGCCCAGTTGCGACCTGAACTTTTGGCGATGATATCGGAGAGCACTTTGGGATCCAGGCCATTGGCCACGCCCAGCGCCAGCGCTTCCGAGGTGCCTGCCATCAAAATGCCCAACAGCATGTTATTGCAGATTTTGGCCACCTGCCCTGCCCCAGCCGCTCCAGCGTGAAAAATGTTCTTACCCATTTTTTCCAGAATCGGCATGGCGGCGGCAAGCGCCTCTGCGTCCCCGCCCACGATAAAGGTCAGTGTGCCGGCCACGGCTCCGCCTGTGCCTCCCGACACCGGCGCATCGATCATCCGTATGCCACGTGCCTGAGCAGCCTGCGCCACTTTGCGCGCCGATTCGGGAGAAATCGTACTGCATTCGAGCACCAGCGAGGAAGAGCCGATATGTGACAGCAAATCGGTTTCACCCATATACAGGCCTTCGACATGCTGGCTGGCCGGCAACATAGAAATAACTACCTCTGCGCTCTTGACTGCGTCTTGTGCGGTTGAGGCCGCACGTGCGCCGGCATCGGTCAGTGTTTTGATGGCGGCTGGGACCAGATCGAACACCACCAGATCATGCCCGGCGCGGCACAGGTTCAACGCCATGGGGCCGCCCATGTGGCCCAGACCTATAAAAGCGATGCGACTCATTTTATCTCCTTCGTTATAGGGTTTATCTTCAATTCAGAGCGACTTGGCTATTCAATTTGCGAACAGCTGCCACTATTTCATATCCGCTAGCGGATGATTTTGCGTATTTGGCCAGGGCGTTACAAAGAAACGCTGTACCCAATCATCGGTCGCATCGGCCAACGTAGCCGGTTGCCATCTGGGCTGCTTGTCTTTGTCGATCAACAAAGCGCGTATTCCTTCCTGAAAGTCCCCTGCCACTCCGCATTGCAGGGACACTATATATTCTTGCCGAAACGCGTCGGCCAAAGACAGCAAACGAGTCCGGCGCAGCAGCGTGAAGCAAAGACGCGCCGAGCCCGGCGCACCTGCCTTGAAGGTAGCCGCCGCGCGTTTGAGCCAGGCATCGTCATGCCCCGCCAGACCGGCGATATGCGCACACACCGCCTCAAAATCCGCACCATCGCACTCTTCGTTGATCCGGGCATAATGCGCCTGCAAAGGGCCGACCGGCAAGCTGGAATCGGGCTTTAGGCGCAACAGGAGATTGCGCAACTGCACATCGTTGCCGGTTCGGGAGTCCGACCACGAGCTGCTTTGAACGGCGTCTATAAAGTCAGGCCAACGCGACGCGGCAAGGGTATAGTCCGCCAGGCCCAGGTGGCGCAGATCGGACGCGCCCAGTTGTGCTCCGGTCAGTGCCAGAAACGTTCCTATGCCCCGTGGCAGACGGCTCAGCATCCATGTACCACCCACATCGGGAAATAGGCCTATGGCGATCTCCGGCATGGCAAAGCGCGTTGTTTCGCTCACGACGCGATGACTGGCGCCCATCATCAGCCCCACACCGCCACCCATGACAATGCCGTTGCCCCAGCACAATATAGGCTTGGGATTGGTATGTATCTGGTAATCGAGGTGATACTCGACATCGAAAAACTGGCGCGCATACGTGTTGCCCCACGCCTGGCCGCCGTCGTTGGCCTGCATCGCCCGGTAAAGCCCATGCAGATCGCCTCCCGCACAAAACGCTTTTTCGCCCGCCCCTTTTAAAATGACAAAGGCAATTGACTCGTCATGTTCCCAGCGGCTTAACTGCTGCGCCAGCAATTGGCACATTTCGAGCGACAGACCATTCAAGGTCTGGGGCTGATTCAGGGTTGCAACCCCAACATTTTTTTGGTTGACGGTTGATAAAACGTCGAACTGAACCGGGGAATTCATCGAATGTCGGCGCCTTTTTCCAGGATTTGACGAGCCACAATGACACGCATGATTTCGTTGGTGCCTTCGAGTATTTGATGGACGCGGCTATCGCGCACCAACCGCTCCAGCGGGTAATCTTTCAGGTAACCGTAACCGCCGTGAATTTGCTGAGCATCGAGGCATACCTGAAAGCCCAGATCGGTGGCCAGACGCTTGGCCATGGCGCAATACGTAGACGCCTGGGGGTCTTCCTGATCGAGCTTAGACGCCGCCAGGCGCACCATCTGGCGCGCAGCAACAATATGCGTAAGCATATCGGCCAGCTTGAACTGTAAGGCCTGAAAGCTGGCCAGAGGCTGGCCGAACTGTTTGCGCTCGCCCATGTAGCGGCGCGCCGCGTCGTAGGCTCCTTGGGCGGCTCCCACTGAACATGTGCCGATATTGATGCGCCCGCCATCCAGGCCCTTCATGGCGAATTTGAAGCCATCACCCTCGCGGCCCAACAGATTTTCGGCGGGCACCTCGACGTTTTCAAAGGTAATCGAGCGCGTCGACTGGCTATTCCAGCCCATCTTGTCCTCCTTGCGCCCATAGGTAATACCCCGCAGCTTAGCCGGCACCACAAACGCCGAAATGCCCTTGGCGCCCGCGCCGCCTGTACGCGCCATCAGCACCAGTACATCAGTGTCGCCCGCGCCGGAGATAAACGCCTTGGCACCATTAACCTTGTAGACGTTGCCGCATTTTTCAGCATGCGTCGTCAGTGAACCTGCATCGGAACCCGAGCCAGGCTCGGTCAGGCAATACGAGGCCAGCTTTTCACCGCAAGCCAAAGGCGGCCCCCAGGCATCGCGCACAGCCGCTTGGGCCCAGGAACCGATCATCCAGGTGGCCATATTGTGTATGGTGAGAAATGCCGTGGTAGATGGATCGTAAGCGGCCATTTCTTCAAACACCAGAGTGGCATCCAGGCGGGGCAAGCCCAGCCCGCCGATAGACTCAGGGGCATAGATAGCGCAGAAACCCAGAGCGCCCGCCTGCGCAAAAGCCTGGCGCGGGAAAATACACTCAGCGTCCCACTTGGCCGCATTAGGCGCCAATTCGCCTACCGCGAATTCTCGGGCGGCGTGTGCAAACGCCTGTTGCTCGTCGCTAAGACCAAAATCCATGTTTGTCTCTCTCAAACAATATGACAGTCATCGTCGGGAGGCTGGTGCCCGCTTCAACGCCGCTTTTTTCACTATAGCACCCGGTCGTTGGCCAAAATGAATGGCGGTTGCAAGATGGCAGCTACAAGGGCTTGTGCCCCTACCAAGATGTACCCGCAACGGGCGTAGTGGCAGCCCTTGTGGCTGCCAAAATCAATTGAAAACTTGCGTAACCATAGCGCGTCGCTTGCGTTTTTTTTGTCATATGCATGACAATCTTCCAGGGAATCAATCTGTCGGCCCCGCCTGCTTGATCAAACCCGGGGCAGAAACCTCAGCCTGGCGAGCACGCTCTTGGGCCGCCAGCTTGGCCTTGCGCCGCTTGGGGCGATTCTTGGGCTTGGTCATAAAGGCTTTACGATGCTCCGCGCGGCGGCGGCGGGATTCCAGAGGATCGAAGACCAGCGAACGGTAAATTTCCAACCGATCGCCATCGGCCAGACAGTGGTCAGGCGTACACAGTTGTCCAAATATGCCCAGAGCCGCTTCGTCGTAGGGATAATTCGGGAATTCTTGCGCAAACCGGCTGCCCGCCAAGGCCTCGCTGGCGGTAGTTCCTGCCTGCACACTCAAATCTTGACGCCAAACCCGCTCAGGGCTCGCGTAAATAATCAGGATGCGGACCTGGGCGCCTGGATCCAGGCCGCCCCCGGTCGGCCCGGAGAGGCAGGCGGACGCATTGCTATTAATCGGAGCCATAGCAGACCTGAGCGCGGTGGGTAAATGAATCGATAAAGCTGGTGGCGATGCGATTAAATACCGGACCGACCAGAGCTTCAAGCGCGCGGCTCGAAAAGGCGTACTCCATGGTATAGATTACCTTGCAGGCGTCCTCGGCCAAGGCATTGAACTCCCACTTGCCCTTCAACGCTGAAAACGGCCCGTCAACCAGGTGAAACGTAATCAGATGCGGATACTCGTGGTCGTTGCGCGTGCTGAACGACTGCTTGATGCCCGCAAAGCTGATGATGATAGTCGCCTGCATGCCATGTTCGTCACGCGAGTGCACGCTGGCCCCACCGCACCAGGGCATGAACTCGGGGTATTTTTCTACGTTCGCGACCAGATCGAACATCTGCGCGCAACTATAGGAAACCAGGACGGATCGTTGTACGGTGTGCATCAAAAGTGGTTAATGGATAGAATGGGCTGATTTTACCTTCTATAGCCGCATTGATTCATGAGCATTGTTGAAAACCGCAAGGCAACCCACGACTATTTCATCGAAGACCGTTTCGAGGCGGGCCTGGTGCTGGAAGGCTGGGAGGTCAAGGCCATACGTGCCGGACACGTGCAGCTTAAAGAAAGCTACGTCATTGTGCGCGACGGTGCAATGTGGATCATGGGCATGCATATCAGCCCACTGCCCACTGCCTCGACGCATATACATCCCGAATCCACACGCACACGCAAGCTGCTTTTGAAGGCCGATGAGATCAGCAAGCTTATTGGCAAGGTCGAACAGCGCGGCTACGCGCTGGTGCCTCTTAACCTGCATTACAAGGGTGGGCGCGTCAAGCTGGATTTCGGCCTGGGACGCGGGAAAAAACTGCACGACAAGCGCGATACCGAACGGGATAAAGATTGGGCGCGGGAAAAAGAACGCGTCATGAAGCACGATACCCGCAAGCGTGTTAGGTCTTGATGGTGGCAGCCATTTTGTAGCGACAAGCCTTGTGCCTGTCATCGATGCAAGATGCGGTCGGTTAACGATGGTGGCAGCCACAAGGGCTGCCGTTACAAATCTACAAAACCTTGCCGGTATTTTTAACCACGGCCATGGCGGTAGCGATCAGGCCGCCCATATCGGCCAGATTGGCGGGCAGGATCAGGGTATTGCCGGTTTTGGCCACATTGCCGAAGGCTTCGATATAACGCTCGGCCACTTTTAAATTGACGGCCTCCATGCCGCCGGGGTGGCGCACCGCATCGGCCACTTGTGTAATGGCATTGGCCGTGGCTTCGGCCACGGTTATGAGCGCCGTTGCTTCGCCTTGCGCCTTGTTGATTTGCGCCTGTTTCTCGCCTTCGGAACGGGCAATGAACGCTTCACGTTCACCCGTCGCAATATTGATTTGCTCCTGGCGGCGCCCTTCGGATGCCGCTATCAATGCGCGTTTTTCGCGCTCGGCCGTGATTTGCGCTTGCATCGCGCGCAGGATTTCAGTTGGAGGGGTGAGGTCTTTGATTTCGTAGCGCAGGACCTTGACGCCCCAATTCAATGCCGCTTCATCCAGAGACGCAACGATAGTGCTGTTGATGATGTCGCGCTCTTCGAACGTGCGATCCAGCTCCATCTTGCCTATGACCGAACGCAGAGTGGTCTGGGATAACTGCGTGATGGCGGAAATATAGTTCGATGAACCGTAGGACGCGCGCATGGGATCTGTGACCTGGAAATAAAGCACACCATCGACCTGCAACTGGGTGTTATCGCGCGTGATGCACACCTGACTGGGCACATCTAGCGGGATTTCTTTCAACGAATGCTTGTAGGCAACGCGTTCGATAAACGGAATCACAAACCCGGCGCCAGGCGACATGGATCGATCATATTTACCCAGACGCTCGATCACCCACGCATGCTGCTGAGGAACAATGGCAATGGCCTTGACGACGACAACGAACACCAGCAGAACCAGCACGATCAAAACTATTGTGGAAAAATCGGCATCCATCATATGCACCACCTCGTAAAATTGAAATTGCTCTATCTGCGCAAGATTGCAACAGACAGACTAATGGGTTGGAACCGACGGCTCGACGATTAGCGTGGCCCCCTGAATTTCAACAATGCAGTGTTGCCCCGCTTGCTTGCTCGCGCCTGGCATCAGGCCGACTTGCCAGTACGCGCCGCGATACCAGACCCGGGCCGTATTGTTATCGTCCCATGATTGCACATCCACGACCTGGCCGATGTCCAGATTGACATTCTGATTGCGTGCCGCGTTGATTTCGTGCTTTTTCAAGACGCCGGTTTTACGCAAGCCCGCCAGACCGGCCGCGGTGATAAGCGCTACGGCAAATATTTGCCAGGCCAGTGCAGCGCCCATCAGCGATGCCAGCCCGGCAGCGGCCAGACCGAGCGCAAAAAGCAACAGGTAAAAGGTGCCCGTCATGACTTCGCCTATAAGCGCAAGCACCGCAAACCCAAACCAGAACCACATCGCTACAACCTCCGCCATAATGGCCGAATGGATTACGCTTTGAGCCCGCACAATTGCAGGAGCGACCATCTTGATTGTACCTTCTTGTACGATGGAAACACCGCGCTATCGCAGGGCAAAGCCCTCAACCTCGAGCAGGGCAACTTTGCGCTCAAGGCCGCCTGTATACCCGGTTAAAGCACCCGTGCCCGACAAAACCCGGTGACAGGGGATAATAATGGTGATGGGATTACGCCCGACGGCTGCGCCCACCGGCCTTGAGTGTTGCGTCGAAAGCCCCGCCGCGCGCGCCACGTCGCCATAGGAAACAGTCTGCCCATAGGCAATGGCAAGCAATGCGCCCCATACCTTTTTCTGAAACCCCGTGCCCGACAAAGCCAAGGGAATATCAAATGTTTGGCGCCGCCGCGCAAAATACTCGGCCAGTTCTTTTTGTGTCCGCTCAAAAAGCGCTATCGTGGCCCTTGGCGTCCCGGCTTGCATGAGTTGCATGCCGGACATTTCCACAGAAACCGCAGCGAGCGCATTGGGGATCGCTGCGCCAGCCTGCGCGCCGGAAGCGGCGGCCTGCGGCCCTAAACAAACTGAGGCCTGCCCAAACAAATCGGTTTCACTATTTCTTTTGAAAGCTTTGAAATTTTTAATCGCAAGGCCTTCTCTAGTGCCCGACGACGGACTACCGAAATGAGACTTGCACACAGGCATTGCATCCATGACTGGGCAATCGGGCTGACCCACAAAATACAAGCCGCCCAAGCGCGCACCCTCGGAGCAAAGCAGAACAGGCCCCAAGGGCGACCCAATTTGCGCGTGAAATATCATTTCACCCCCTGTCAGTGAAGCTTCACTCGCGGTGCGCCGCGTTTAAGCAACAAGCGGCCAACCGCTAAAGATGTTGTGCGCACAAGCCCCAGGAACGCCAGGTGATGCATCAAATGCAGACTCATGTACATCAGCCTGGCGAACAACCCTTCCACAAAAAGGCCGCGCCCAGCGAGGACCCCCATCAGACGGCCCACGGCGCGGTTATGTCCAATGGAAATCAAAGAGCCGTAATCCTTGTACCTGAACATTCGCGTTGCACCCTGACGTCCTTGAATTCGGTCAGCCAACGCGCCGTACAAAAACGACGCCTGCTGATGAGCCGCCTGGGCTCGCGCCGGAATGAATTTTCCGTCCGGACCCCATGCCGCCTGAGCGCAGTCTCCCAATGCGTATACGTCGGGATCGCTCGTGCGCAGACCGGCATCGACAATAAGTTGATGGTTGCGATTGGTGGCCAGGCCCAGTTGCGCGAGGAAAGCAGGCGCTTCGATGCCTGCTGCCCATACGCATAGATCGGCTGGAAACCGCTCGCCCTGGATGTCATACAAGGCGTGGGCGTCGACCGAAGCGATACGCACGGATGTTTTCACGGCAATGCCGCGGTCCAATAGCAGCTGATGAGCCGCCGATGATATTTTTTCAGGCAGCGCTGATAAAATACGCGCCGCGCCCTCTAGCAGGCTGATCTGCACATCCGCGGACGGGTCAAAATTATCCAGCCCATAAAAGGCCATCTCTGAAAAGGCCTGTGTCAATTCCGCAGCAAGCTCCACCCCGGTCGCGCCTGCGCCCACGATGGCAATCTGCAGCGCCGGGCCAGCGCTGCCGTTTTTATCACGATTAGCGCGGGCCACAGCATGTAATAACCGTTGCCGGAACCGTTCGGCCTGCTCGGTCGAGTCTATCGTCAAGGCGAATTCGCCAGCCCCTGGGGTATTGAAGAAATTTGATTTGCTTCCTACCGCCAACACCAGTGTGTCGTAGACGATCTCACGCGCCGCAAAAATCTCTTCGTGCTCCGGATTCAGAACACAATCCAAGCTAATTTTCTTCGCCGCACAATCAACCCCAGCCACCTCGCCCAAAGCAAAAGTAAAGCCACAATCTTTGGCCAGCATGAAATACGACAAGCCTTCGCGATGAATATCCAGCATACCGGCAGCCACCTCATGCAGCGATGGTTTCCAGATATGATAAGCCGCACGATCGACAAGGATGACATGCGTTGGCCCGAACTTGCGGCCCAGCGTTGCCGCAAGTTCAAGCCCTCCGGCACCGCCGCCCACGATAACGATTTTGTGAAGTGCAGCCGTCATGCCTGGTACTCCGCTTCGCCTGAAAATACTGCCTGTCTTATTTCATGGCCAGACGCTGCCAGGTATCGACCACCGTGTCCGGATTCAGCGACATGGACAGTATGCCCTCGTCTCGCAGCCAGTCGGCCAGGTCAGGGTGATCGCTGGGCCCCTGCCCGCAAATGCCAACGTACTTGCCCGCTTTCAGGCAGGCTTGTATGGCGCGGCTTAGCATGAACCGCACCGCCGGGTCGCGTTCATCAAAATCGGCCGCCAGCAATTCCATGCCAGAGTCGCGATCCAGCCCCAAGGTTAACTGGGTCATATCGTTGGATCCGATCGAGAAGCCATCGAAATACTCAAGAAACTCGTCGGCCAATATAGCGTTGGACGGCACTTCGCACATCATGATCAAGCGCAAGCCATTTTCGCCGCGCGCCAGGCCGTTCTTGGCAAGGAGGTCAATGACTTTGGATGCCTGCTGCAAAGTCCGAACGAAAGGCACCATGATTTCGACATTGGTCAGCCCCATGTCGTTGCGCACCTTCTTGAGCGCTTCGCATTCCATGCGAAAGCACTCTTCGAATTCGGCCGAAATATAGCGCGAGGCGCCACGAAAACCCAACATGGGATTTTCCTCTTCGGGTTCGTAGCGCGAGCCACCAACCAGCTTGCGATATTCGTTGGACTTGAAGTCCGAGAGCCGCACAATGACTGATTTTGGATAAAACGCCGCCGCGATGGTGGCGATGCCTTCGGCCAGTTTTTCGACAAAAAAGGCACGCGGGCTGGCATACCCGCGCGCCGCCGACTCGACCGCCTTTTTCAGGTCGATATCGACATTGGGATAGTCGAGCACGGCCTTGGGATGCACATTGATATTGTTGTTGATAATGAATTCCAACCGCGCCAGGCCTACGCCTTGATTGGGGATTTGCGAAAAATCAAAGGCCAGTTGAGGGTTGCCCACGTTCATCATGACCTTGATCCCGATTTCCGGCATCTGGCCCCAGCGAACCTCTTCGATCTCGGTTTCGATCAGGCCATCATAAATGCGGCCCTCATCGCCCTCGGCGCACGACACGGTCACTTCCCGGCCGTCGCCCAGCACTGACGTCGCATCCGCACATCCAACCACGGCGGGGATCCCCAATTCGCGCGCAATAATGGCCGCATGGCAGGTGCGGCCTCCTCGATTGGTAACGATGGCTGCGGCCATCTTCATGACCGGCTCCCAGTTCGGATCGGTCATGTCGGTAACGAGCACATCGCCGGGACGCACTTGATGCATTTCGGAAATATCGGCCACGACACGAACCTTGCCCGAACCGATCTTCTGGCCGATGGCCCGCCCGGTCACCAGGACTTCGCCCGTTGCCTTGAGGCGATAGCGTTCTTGCACATCGTGCTGGTTTTGCTGGGATTTGACGGTTTCGGGGCGCGCCTGCAAGATGTAAATCTTGCCATCGATGCCGTCGCGGCCCCACTCGATATCCATAGGGCGCTCGTAATGCTTTTCGATGATGACCGCGTAGCGAGCCAGCTCAATGATTTCATCGTCGGTAAGCGAGTAGCGATTGCGTTCGGAAACCGGCACATCCACGGTGCGTACGGCTATGCCGGCGGTGCGCTCGGGATCAAACTCCATTTTGAGCAGCTTGGAACCGATGCGCCGCCCTATGATCGGATAGTGCCCGGCGGCCAGAGTCGGTTTAAATACATAGAACTCATCAGGGTTCACCGCACCTTGCACCACAGTTTCGCCCAGACCATACGAAGAGGTTATAAGCACCACATCGGCAAAGCCCGATTCGGTATCCAGAGTGAACATGACTCCGGCGCTGCCGCGGTCGGAGCGAACCATGCGCTGTATGCCCGCCGACAGCGCAACCTCGGAATGGGCATAACCCTTGTGCACGCGATAGGAAATGGCCCTGTCGTTGTACAGCGAAGCAAATACATGGCGAATTTTATCGAGCACATCGTCGATGCCGACCACATTCAAAAATGTTTCTTGCTGGCCTGCAAACGAAGCATCGGGCAGATCTTCGGCGGTCGCCGAAGAACGTACTGCAAACGAACCCTTGGCATCGCTGTCGAGTTTTGCAAATGCATCGCGCACAGCCGTTTCGAAGGCGGCAGGAAAAGGTGTATCAATAATCCACTGACGAATTTCCGACCCCGCTGCCGCAAGTGCACGCACGTCTTCGGAGTCCAGCGACGCCAGGCGCTGGGCAATGCGGTCAGCAAGAGATGTGGATTTGAGAAAGTCGCGAAATGCGTCGGCGGTAGTCGCAAACCCGCCCGGCACCCGTACCCCGGCGCTAGCGAGCTGGCTGATCATTTCACCGAGTGATGCGTTTTTCCCCCCTACCGAGTCAATGTCCGTCATGCGGAGCTGCTCGAAAGATACTACATAAGACATGAAGTCACCTTTGAACTATAAAAGAAAGCCTGTTTGCTTAATGCACTACCCTGGCGCAGTCGCTACCGGATGACCGGTGCGAACCGTGCGCTAAGCAAACCAGCCTTGCCTCTGGTTAGGGCGACTGTTAATCTTCGATTGTACTGGTTCCCACCTTTTCTGCGCTAACAATTCTCATGACCGCTCCTCTCATCGAACGCACCGTATTCATTGTCTCTGACAGCACGGGCATTACCGCTGAAACATTCAGTCACTCAGTGCTTTCCCAATTTGAACAAATCAACTTTCAGCAAATCCGCATTCCGTTTATCGACAGCGCCGAAAAAGCGCTCGAAGCCGCTCATCGAATCAATCGCTGCGCGCAGGAACAAGGCCAGATACCCTTGGTATTCAGCACACTGGTCGAGCCTGAAATATCGTTGCCCATACGCGAAGCCAACTGCACGTTTCTGGATTTGTTCGGCACTTTCGTGCAACACATCGAAGTTGCGCTGGGCATGAAATCCAGTCACACGGTGGGTCGCTCGCACATGGGCGGAAAATCCAAGCAATACAACAGCCGGATCGAAGCCATCAACTTCAGCCTGGCTCACGATGACGGGCAATTCATCCACGGCCTCAAGCAAGCCGACGTCATCCTGGTAGGCGTTTCGCGCTGCGGCAAAACGCCCACAAGCCTCTACCTGGCAATGCAATACGCCATCAAGGCGGCCAACTTCCCGCTCATACCTGAAGATTTCGACCGTGGGTCGCTGCCGGCCACCCTCGCTCCATACCGGAACAAACTGTTCGGCCTATCGATACAGGCGGCGCGTCTGGCCGAAGTACGTCATGAACGTCGCCCGAACAGCGAATACGCGTCCATAAAGCAATGTCGCCACGAAATCGCAGCCGCAGAGCGCCTGATGCGTATGGAAAACATACCGTGGCTGTCGACCACGACCCGATCAATCGAAGAAATCTCGACCAAAGTTCTGGAAGAAGTGGGATTGAATCGACGCGCGTATTAGGGGCGATGGTGGCGTTTAGATCAGGCACGGGAATCAGTCGCTGCGTCCAGCCACTGCCGACGATGCTCGAACAGACACACTGCCGCCGCCGCGGCGACATTCAAGGACTCGACTCCCGCCGCCTGCGGAATGAATACGCGTTCGTCGGCGACGGCCAACAAGGCCGGTTGCACGCCACGCCCTTCATGGCCAAACAGCCACGCACAATGCCGTGGCAGCGCCAGCGTATAGAGAGACCTCGCTTGCGCCAGCGCGGTAGCCATCAAGGGCATTTTCAACACGCGGCGTTCAGCCAGCAAATCGACGTGCTCATAGATAGACAGGCCGAAATGAGCGCCCTGAGCACTACGCAAGACCTTGGCCGACCAGGCCGCTGCACATCCTTCGGAGAGATAAACGTGGCAGATCCCCGCCGCCGCCGCAGTGCGCAGCAAGGTGCCCACATTGCCGGGATCCTGCACCCGATCCAGCCACAGGCAGCTTTCGGCCATGCGTTCAGGCCGCAATGGGTCGGGCACGTTCACCAGAAAGCATACGCCCTGCTCATGTTCCACCTGCGACAGATTGCGCATCAGCCGTGAATCACAGCTCAGAGCCACCCGCGATCCCAGCGATTGCGCCAGCGCGCCCAGTTCAACATTTTGCGTCAGGCGCTCAATATCGAATAATGCCAGCTCGGGCGCGCCGTAGAGGCTCATCCAGGACTGGCACACATGAATACCTTCAAGCACGGCATGGCCATCGCGCTTGCCTTGCGTCAAACGCGCCAATCGCTTGTATAAGGGGTTATCGCGCGAGCTGATGTGCTTCATGAGAAAAACCATTTGACAGGCGCAAAGCTGCGGCGATGCGCCGAACACGGTCCATGCAACCGGAGGCGTTCCAGATGCAGCGCCGTACCGTAACCTTTGTGCCGGTCAAAGCCGTAATCCGGAAAGCGTTCATGCAATATCAGGCAGTCCGCATCGCGCACCGTCTTGGCCAGAATCGACGCGGCCGAAATCTCGGCCACGCAGGCATCGCCTTTGACGATCGCCTGGGCCGGACAAGGCAAGCCCTTGGGAACTTGATTGCCGTCCACCAAAACACGGTCAGGCCGTATCGTCAAACCCGTGCAAGCGCGGCGCATCGCCAGCAGAGTTGCCTGCAATATATTCAACGCATCAATTTCTTCCACGCTGGCGCAAGCAACGCACCAGGCCCGCGCACGTTCGCGTATGAGATCTGCCAAGTGTTCGCGGCGACGGGCGCTCAAGGTTTTGGAATCAGCCAACCCCTGGATCGGCCGCATTGGGTCAAGAATGACGGCGGCCGCAAAAACCGGACCCGCCAGCGGCCCCCTTCCGGCCTCGTCAATACCCGCCAGACAAACCGCATCGGGGGGGGCGAACAAATCACCCTGCGCCACGATTTGCCTCCGCTATGATGGCGTGTGCGGCCAGGGCTGAGGTATCGCGCCACAGGGATCGATGCAGCGCCGTAAAACGCTGGTCAAGAAGTTGCGCGCCGGCCGTGTCCGTCAGTGCGGTCCAGGTTGCGGCAGCCAGCGCTTCGGGTGTCGCGGCATCCTGCAAGAGCTCGGGCACGGCAAAATCGCTCAGCAACACGTTGGGCAGGCCTACCCAGGGCAGAGACGGCCCGGACTGGCCGGACTTCCACTGCATCAGGCGACGCATGGCGGGCGACAACACATAGGAAATCACCATAGGCCTCTTGAACAAGGCTGCTTCAAGCGTTGCCGTCCCGCTGGCCACCAAAACCGCATCGGCCGCCTCCATGGCGTCCCACGCCACCGGCCTGGATGACCCAGCCTGATCAAGTATGCGCAGATTGGCCACGGGATAGCGCTGCAGCAAAGCCTGGAATTCACGCCGGCGCGGCGCATTGACCATAGGCGTCAGTATCTGCAGGGTGGGGTCTTGTCTAAGCAAATGTTGCGCCGCCGCTAGAAAGCGAGGCGCCAGCAGCCTGATTTCCGACCCTCGGCTGCCCGGCATAAGGGCCAGCACACGCGCCGCAGGATCCAGCCCGAGACGCGCCCGCGCAGCCAGCCGGTCCGGCCGCATGGGAATCACCTCTGCCAGCGGGTGCCCCACGTACGTGGCCGGCACCCCTTCTTTTTGATAAATTGCCTCTTCAAACGGGAACAGAACCAGCATGTGAGAAACCGCAGCGCGAATTTTATGAATGCGCTCGTATCGCCAGGCCCATATTGAGGGTCCCACAAAATGCACGGTAGGCACGCCCGCCTGTTTCAGCCGATGCTCCAGACGCAGATTGAAATCGGGGGCATCCACTCCCACGAAAACGTCCGGCGCCTGTTTCAGCCAGCGCCGTTTTACACTGAAATAAGTACTCAACAAGCTGGGCAGGCGTGCTATTGCATCCACGTAACCGAAGACGGTCAGTGCATGCATGGGACGCCACACCTCGAAGCCCTGCTCTTGCATGGCGGGGCCGCCTATCCCCTCGCAGCGGCTGCCTGCCGCCTGCCGGGCTATGCCTTGCATGACACGAGAGGCCAGCAAGTCGCCCGAAGGCTCGCCGGCCACCATGCCTACGCGCAGGCTCATGTGCGGACAATGCCCCGGGTCGAGGCATTTAGAAAATCGATAAGCACTTGCAAAGCGTCATGCGCCAGCGGCTGCTGCGCCTGCAGCGCGTAAATTTGTTCGAGCGCCTGGGCCACATTCAGCTCACGGCGGTAAAGCAGCTTATACGCTTCTTTAAGCGCAGAAATCGCTTCAGGCGCAAAGCCTCGCCGGCTTAATCCTTCGGAATTGATCCCAACAGGCCGAAAAGGGTCGCCGGCTCCGATCACATACGGCGGAATATCCTGGCGGATGGAGCTGGTGCCGCCTATCATGGCATGGGCTCCGACACGCACAAACTGATGAAAACCCGACAAGCCCCCAACAATGGCGTAGTCGTCGATATGGATATGGCCGGCCAGTTGCACGCTATTGGCGATCACGGTGTGGCTCGCCACCTGGCAATCGTGCGCAATATGCACGTAGGCCATGATCCAGTTGTCGTCTCCGATCCTTGTCACGCCTGCGTCTTGTGCCGTACCTGTATTGATCGTGACAAATTCGCGTATCGTGTTGCCATTGCCGATTTCCAGACAGGTGGGCTCGCCGGAATATTTTTTGTCTTGCGGAATGCCGCCTATGGAACAAAAACGGTAAAAGTTATTGTTCGCGCCTATCGTGGTGTGGCCGTCAATAACGCAATGCGAACCGACCACCGAACCCGAGCCTATGCTGACATGCTCGCCTATCTGGCTATACGGGCCAATGCTGACATCGGGAGCAATGCGGGCTCCCGCAGCCACAATAGCGGTCGCATGGATCAAGCTTGTCATCAATCCTCCAGTACACGTATCGCACACATTAGTTTGGCTTCCGCAACAAGCTGCCCATCAACGGTCGCCTTGCCCGCATATTTGCAGATGGTCCGGCTGATGCGCTCGGCGACGACGTCCAGCCGCAATTGATCGCCGGGCACAACCGGTCGCCGAAAACGCGCTCCATCCACACCCACGAGATAGTAGGCAATTTTCTTGTCTGCCGGATTAACACCGCAATCATCTTCGAACGAAAAGAGCGCTGCGGCCTGTGCCATGGCTTCAATGATCAACACACCCGGCATAACGGGATGGTGCGGAAAATGACCGTTAAAGAACGGCTCGTTGAAGGAGACATTCTTGACCGCGACAATACTCTTGCCAGGAACCATTTCCAGCACGCGGTCGATCAGCAGCATCGGATAGCGATGCGGTATCCGATCCATGATTCCCTTAATGTCGAGTTCCATTTTGTTTTATCCTACGAGCAAGAAACAAATTCGAGGCAATTAGAGCCATTTAAAAGTGAGACCGGATCAATCGGCCTTTTCGAGCGTCTGTATGCGCCGGCGCAACTGCGCCAGTTGAGACACCACCGCCGCGTTACGCTGCCATTGACGATGATCGGCAAAAGGGTATACCCCGGTGTACTGCCCTGCTTCGTTGATGTTGCTGGTGATAGCGGTGCCGCCCGAAACCTGGACATCATCAACCAGCACCAGATGGCCGGCAAACATCGCGGCCCCTCCTATGGTGCATCGTCGCCCGATCTGGGTGGAACCAGCCACGCCCACGCAGGCCGCCATGGCGGTGTGATCCCCAATATGCACATTATGGGCGATCATGATCTGGTTATCGAGCTTCACGCCATTGCCGATGACCGTATCTTCGAGCGCCCCGCGGTCAATGGTTGTATTGGCGCCCACCTCAACGTCGTCGCCCAATCGCACACCGCCGAGCTGCGCAATTTTGGCCCACGCACCCGGCTCTTTGTAAGGGTCTGGCGCAAAACCGAACCCATCAGCCCCGAGCACCACGCCAGTATGCAGAATCGCCCGGTCACCCACGGTGACGTCATGATACAAGGTGACTCGCGCATGCAGCAGACAATCACGCCCAATGACCGACCCCGTTCCTACAACACAGGCAGGCCCCAGGCGCGATCCACAGCCAATGCGGACACCGGCCTCAATGACACAATGAGCCCCGATGCTGACGTGCTCGGCGATCAGGGCGGTATCGGCGATGACAGCCGTTGGATGCACGCCACAGGCCAATTGATCGATCCGATGCCGGTCGAACCACTGAGCCAACAAGGCATACATGAGATAGGGCTGGCTGCAGATTACCCGCAAGCAAGGGGGCCCGTTCGCCGGCAGGGTCGCCGCAACGCTTTCGGTCAAGATGACCGCAGCGGCCTTTGACAGGGCCAATTGTGCGTGTAACTTCGGATTGGATAAAAAGCTGATCTCGACCGGGCCGGCCGACAACAAAGAACCCACACCCTGAATACAAGGCATAGGCTCGGTGGCGCCGACAATTTTGCAATCCAGGCCTACGGTATTGGCAACCCTTAACAACTCAGGCAGGGTCGGCGCCTGATCGGACGCTAGCAATACCGGCATATGGCCTAGCCGCCTAGCGCTTTTAGCACCTGATCGGTGATATCCACTTTGGGGCTCACCGTGACGGCATCCTGAATAATCAGGTCGTAACCCTGCGTCTGCGCGATCTTCTTGATAGCGGCATCAGCTTTCTCGACAATAGTAGAGAACTCTTCATTGCGGCGACGATTGAAATCTTCTTGGAATTCACGGCGCTTGCGCTGCAAGGTGGAATCAAGATCGGCTAACTGGCGTTGGCGCTTTACGCGCTCCGACTCGGACAGCACGGGCGAGTCTTTATCGAGCTTTTGCGCCTGCGCGCGCAAATTATTGGCAAGCGTTTGCAGTTGTGCGTCGCGGCCCTTGAACTCGGCTTCGATTTTGGCTTGCGCGGCTTTGGCTGGCTTGGAATCGCGCAGAATTTTTTCTGTACTGACAAAGCCAATTTTGGTACCTTGGGCAAGCACAGGAACAGCAACCATTGTTGCAGCGCCAAAAGCCAGCGCCAGTATCAGAGCGCGATGACTGCGCCCCACGCCACAAGCGATTGTGGAAAGTTTTGATGCGATTTGGAACTTCATAAAAAATCTACCTTGCAAAGAAGCAGAGAGACAAAAAAATTAATGCGTCATTATAGATGCAGCGCTAAAAGCCCGTACCTATCTGAAACTGGAAGGCTTGCTTGTTGTCGCCCTGCTTGGCATTGAGCGCCCGGCCATACGACAACTGGAGCGGCCCCAAAGGCGATTGCCACGAAAAGCCAATACCCGCAGCGTAACGCCAGCCACAAGGATCTGCGACGGGGCTACTGCTTGGGCCGGCGGCGCAAGTTCCGTCGGTGTTGCTGACTTTGCCTGCATCGGTGAACACAAACCAGCGCAATGTGCGGTCGCGCGAGGCCCCGGGGAAGGGCAGATACAACTGCACGCTGCCGACGATGCGCTGCGAGCCACCCAGGTAATCATTAGAGAGCGTATCGCGAGGGCCCAGGGACGCACCCTGAAAGCCTCGCACCGATCCAATGCCGCCGGCGTACACATCTTTGATGACTGGGAACGGCTTGCCACTGCCGCCATAGGTCTTGCCCCAATCATACAAGCCATTAAACGCCAATGTGAAGCTGCGGCCCAAAGGCAGATAATATTGCTCCTGAGCGCTTAGCATATAGTAGCGCAAGGCCATGGTCGACACCTTGCCCGACAAATTTGTGTAATTGCCTTTGGTCGGGGCAATGGCGCTGTCGCGAGTGTCTTTGGACCACCCCAGATTGAAGAGAAAGGAATTGGTGTTGACGCCATAGTCTTTGACAAAATCGATGTAGGCTTGTGGCGGTGTATCGAGCAAGTTGATGCTATTGTGTTCGAAATTGACGCCCGAAAATATGCGGTCGTATTCCGAAATAGGTATGCCGAAGTTCAGGCCGGCGCCAATTGACGTCACGGCATACGTTCCGGTGGCGCCGCCGAACGTGTAGGGCGTCGTGCGGTTGTAGTATAAGGATGTTGTTTTGCTGATGCCGTCGCGGGTCCAGTACGGATTGGTGTGCGATAGCACTGCAGCCCGATTGATGGCACTGGTATTAACCTGCAAGGACAAAGAATCGCCACTGCCGAACACGTTGTCCTGGCTAATGCCAGCCGACAGCATGACTTTATCGGTTGTACCGTAACCCACCCCCAAATTCACCAAGCCGGTGGGTTTTTCCTTGACGTCGACATTGAGATCAACCTGGTCGGGCGACCCGGCCACGGGCACGCTATGCACATTGATATCTTTGAAATACCCTAAACGGTCGATCCGGTCACGCGACGCCTTGATGCTGGAGGAATCGTACCAGGCCGCTTCTTGCTGACGCATTTCGCGCCGTATGACTTCGTCGCGGGTGCGTGTATTGCCGCCTATCTGAATGCGGCGAACATAAACGCGACGCCCCGGATCAACATAAAAGGTAAGGTCGGCTTCATGCTTTTCGCGATCCAGCACCGGGTTCGGGTTGACGTTGGCAAACGCATAACCCAGGCTGCCGAGGTAGTCGGTAATAGCCTTGGCCGTCGCATTGGTTTTGGCAGCCGAAAAGATCTCGCCGCTTTTAATTGTTACCAATTTTTGAATTTTGTCATCAAGCCCCAATAGATCTCCGGCAAGCTTGACGCTGCGTAATTTGTAAGGCTTGCCTTCGTGGATCGTAAGGGTAATGAAAATGTCGCGACGATCCGGGGAAATGGTTACCTGCGGAGCCTCGGCCGAATATTCAAGATAGCCGCGATCCAGATAATAGGAACGCAGGCGCTCGACATCGCCTTCGAGTTTTTCACGTGAATACTTGTCGGTGCCGGTATACCACGTCATCAGCCCGGGGGTCGTCATTTGCAACTGATCGAGCAGCGTGCCCTGAGAAAACGCATGATTGCCAACTATGCTTATTTGGCGGATTTTCGCCACACCGCCTTCAAAAATGTCGAAGCTGACCCCTACCCGATTGCGCGGTAATGGCGTAATGATGGGGTTGATCTCGACCGCATATTTGCCTTTGGACAAATACTGCTGCTTGATCTCGAACTCAGCGCGCTGCAATAGCGACTTGTCGAACACGCTGCCTTGCCCGAAACCGACTTGCTTGAGTGAGCTGGTAATGGCCTTGGCATCGAATTCGTGCATGCCGTTAAACGAAACCGCCGCAATGGTGGGGCGTTCTTTGACGGTAACCACCAATACATTGCCCTGCGCATCGATCGTCACGTCATTGAAAAGCCCCGACGAGTACAAGCGTTCGATGGCAGCGCTGGCCTCGGCCTCGGTGAATGTCTCGCCGACCTTCACCGGCAAGTAGCTAAACACTGTGCCCACATCGACACGTTGTATGCCATCGACCCGAATATCGTGCACCACAAAAGGAGCAAAAGCGTTGGCCAGACCTGGCGCAAGCAAAGCAGCAAGTATGAAAGGCAAGGCGTGCTTGGTAAATGAGAGGTTCGGGCGAAACGACATCCTGGAAAATCCTTGGTCGATCAAAAGGTGAAAGATTGTAAGGCAGAAAGCCCTTAGCTGAAAAGGCGTGCGAAGTCGTTAAAAAAAGCCAAAGCCATTAAAGCGCCTAAAAACCCCAGCCCTATGCGTTGCCCCGTTTCTCGCCATTTGTCCGGCACCGGCTTGCCGCGCACAACCTCAAAAAGGTAATACATCAAATGACCACCGTCAAGCAGGGGAATAGGCAATAAATTCAGCACACCGATACTAACACTTATCAAGGCCAGAAAGCTAAGATAGGCAGCCAGGCCAATACGCGCCGTCTGGCCCGCATAATCGGCAATAGTGACCGGACCGCTGATATTACGCAAAGACACCTGTCCCACCACCATGCGGCCCATCATTTTCAAGGACAACCAGGCTGTGTCAGCCGTCCGGAGCACGCCGCGCCGCAAGCTGTCGAACACGCCATAACGAACGGTAACCATGGGAAAGTCGGCGCCCAGCAATACGCCGATACGGCCGACCTTTTTGCCATTGGCATCCGTTTCTGGGCGCGGGGTGATCATCAGAGAAGTGAGCGCCCCATTGCGCAGCACCGTCATGGCAAGCGTCCGGTTGGCATGCAACTGGATTTCCCGCACCATGGCGTCCATGCCGGGGTGATCCTGTGGCCCCACGGCCTGCACGACATCGCCTGCCCGCAATCCGGCCGCATCGCCCGCGCCTCCTGCTGTAACTTGTGTCACGACAGGCCTGGCTGCAGCCAGACGCAGACCCGCCTGGGACATCAGGCCGGTCTTTTCAGAATCGATATGGCCAGGGGTCAGCCGCAAGACGCGTTCCCGCGTAACGCCCGAGGGCGCGTCCACCGTCACGGTCAATTCACCCCCCGTGGCGAGCGCGTCGAGCAGACGCCAGCGCGCTTCGTTCCACGACCGCACTGCCACGCCATCAATACCGGTAATGCGATCGCCTCCCTGAAAGCCCGCGCGGGCGGCAGCCGTGTTGGATGCCGGCGCGGCCAGAATAGCTGCGGGCTCGCGCGTGCCCACCAGGCTGAGCAAGGCATACAAGATGGCCGCCAACAACAAATTGGCCATGGGGCCGGCCAGCACAATGGCAAAGCGCGCCGCAACCGATTTACGATTAAACGCCTGTTTTGCTTGCTCCGGGCTTGCATCAGGCAAGGGATCGTCGAGCATTTTGACATACCCGCCCAGTGGAATGGCCGACAAAGCCCATTCTGTGCCTTGCCGATCGGTATGCCGCGCGATGACACGGCCAAAGCCCACGGAAAAGCGCAACACTTTAACGCCGCAGCGCCGCGCCACCCAATAGTGGCCCAGTTCGTGAAACGTAATCAGTACCCCAAGGGCTACGGCGAAGGCGAGTAAAGTGAAAAGCATGATAGTCCAAAATGGGTTGGCGAATAAACGTCTTGCCCAGGCAGCCCCGTTTTCAGGGCCTTACTTTACATGGCACAACTGCGAGGCGAAACTGCGCGCCTCGGCGTCAAGCGCCAAAATCTCTTCCAGCGAATCCAGCTTTGAGCGCACACGCCCCACTTCGCGATGCAGGCACCTTTCAATGACGCGGGCAATTTCGGTATAACGAATTTTCTGTTTTAGAAAACAATCGACGGCAATTTCATTGGCAGCGTTAAGGGTAACGCATGAAGCCTGCCCAGCGCGTAACGCCTCGAATGACAGCCGCAGGCATGGGAAACGATCCAGATTGGGTTCTTCGAAGTCAAGCCGCCCCAAAGAGGTCAGGGGCAAAAGACCGACTCCGCTATCGATACGTTCGGGGAAACCCAGCCCGTAAGCAATGGGGGTACGCATGTCGGGCTGGCCCAGTTGCGCGAGAATGGAACCATCATCGTACTCGACCATGGAGTGCACCATGCTTTGAGGGTGCACCACGACCTGAATACGATCAAGCGGCATGGCAAAAAGCCAATGCGCCTCGATGACTTCCAAACCCTTGTTGAGCATAGTGGCCGAATCAACCGAAATCTTGCGCCCCATGCGCCAGTTTGGATGAGCGCAGGCCTGGTCGGGAGTGACATCGGCGAGCTTTTCCAGCAAGATTGTGCGAAACGGCCCCCCTGACGCGGTCAGTAGCAGGCGCCGAACTCCTTTGACCGGTTGCGTGGCGGCGCTAGCCTGGTGAAGGCGAGGCATGCACTGGAAAATGGCATTGTGCTCGCTATCGATGGGCAATAATTCGGCGTCGTTATCCCGCACGGTTTTCATGAACAGTGCACCGGCCGCGACCAACGCTTCTTTATTGGCCAACAAGACGCGCTTCCCAGCTTTGGCTGCCGCTAGAGCCGCTGGCAGCCCCGCCGCCCCGACAATAGCCGCCATAACCGTGCTTGCTTGCGGGTCGGCGGCAGTATCGGCCAGCGCAGCCGCCCCAACGCGAATCTCGGGCAGGGCTCGGCCAGCAGGCCACGCCGAGGTAAAGCGCCGGCGCGCGGGCTCATCAGGCACGATCACTACCGCCGCGCCTGTGGCAAGCGCCTGGGACGCCAACTTTTCAATTCGGCTATACGCGCTTAGGGCATACACCGACAGAGTCTCCGGATGCCTGGCTATCACATCCAAGGTATTGACACCGATCGAGCCGGTAGAGCCCAGTACACATACCCGCTGGAATTTCATCAAATCATTCTCAAGGTGAGCAACAAGGCGATCGGCGCTACCGGCAACAAGGCATCAAGCCGATCATAAACGCCGCCATGGCCTGGCAACAGCCCGCTTGAATCCTTCATGCCGGCACGCCGTTTGAGCAAAGACTCGAACAAATCGCCAATGATGGACAAAGCGCCCAGCGCCGCAGCGACGATCGCCACAAGCCACACCGGCCAGTGCCGCATCAAAAGAGCACCAAAGCTGCCGGCCCAATGCGCGCTTAGAATTACCCATAGCATACTCGCAAGTACACCGCCCAGCGCTCCCTCCCAGGTTTTTCCGGGGCTGACTCTGGGAGCCAGCTTGTGCCGACCAAAAGCACGGCCCGTAAAATACGCGGCAATGTCGGCGGCCCATATCAAGGCCAACAGCGAAACCAGAAACCAGGCGCCGTGCAGCACAAACATCTGTGCCAGGGCCGCCCAGGCCGCCAGAACGGCCAGAACGCCGAACACGCACAGACAAGCGCTGCCACGCATGCCGGTATTGCCCCGAACCACTACAACGCTGGCCCCGAACACCCAGATGGCGCCCACGAGCGGCATCAGCCAATGATTGACAGCCATTTGAACGTTCACGAACCAAAACGGCGCAGCCATACTCAGCCACGCGGCGCCCACGGAGCCCAGGGCAAGTAGCACCAGCGTCGCGACCAGCGGCGCCGTGGGCCCTGTATGCGGCCAAGTCAGGCGTAACCACTCCCATAGCGCACAGGTAGCGGCGAGCGTCAGGAGTGCCACCAACGGTAAAGCCCCCGGAGCCAGTAACGCCGCAAACAGCACCCCCAGCAGTGCAATAGCGGTGATGACGCGTTGCCTGAGCATCGACACGCCCTATTTACTTTCGGCAAGCTGGGCGCTGGTGCGTCCAAACCGGCGTTCGCGCATCCGGTACCAGTCGAACGCGAGGTCTAGCTCTTTCGCGTCAAAGTCGGGCCAGTAACGGTCTGAAAAATACAACTCGGTATAAGCAAGCTGCCAGATCAGGAAATTGGAAATGCGCTGTTCGCCGCCTGTGCGTATGAACAGGTCTGGCTCGGGTGCCCATGACATCGACAGATAATTGCCAAGCATCTCTTCAGCAATGGATTGCGGCTGGCTTGCCATCTGTGGATGCGCCCGCAGCATGGCCTGCATAGCCTGCAAAATATCCCATCGACCGCCATAATTGGCGGCAATCGTCAGATTCAGGGTCGAATTATGCGCTGTACGTTGTTCAGCCGCCTGGATCAAATTTTGCAGCTTGGGCTCAAAGGCGGACTTATCGCCGATGACGCGCAGACGCACACCCTGCGCATCAAGCTTGCCCACTTCTTTTTCCAGCGTCTGTATGAAAAGACGCATCAGCAGAGACACTTCTTCTTTAGGCCGGCGCCAGTTCTCGGTGCTGAACGCAAATAGCGTCAGGTACTCGACGCCACGCCTGCCGCAGGCCTCTACCACTTGGCGCACCGACTGGACGCCGCGGGCGTGCCCGGCATTGCGCGGCAAAAATCGCTTGGTCGCCCAACGACCGTTGCCGTCGATAATGATAGCCAGGTGCCGGGGCACCTCGTTGCGATCAGGTATGGCGAGTGTTGAACTGGTTATCATGCTTTCTGGCGCAAGTTTGACATTCAAACCGTCATGATGTCGGCTTCTTTCTGCGTAACCAGCCGGTCAATTTCAGCCACATTACGGTCGGTCAGTTTCTGCACCTCATCCTGGGCGCGCCGCTCATCGTCTTCCGAAGCCTCTTTGTCCTTGACCAGTTTTTTCAGGGATTCGTTCGCGTCACGGCGTAAATTGCGCACGGCGATCTTGGCATCTTCGCCCTCGCTGCGCGCAACCTTGGTCAGCTCGCGACGACGCTCTTCGGTAAGGGCCGGCATGGGAACACGGATATTGTCGCCCATGGACTGCGGGTTCAAGCCCAGGTCCGAATCGCGTATGGCCTTTTCAACCAGCGCAGACATTTTCTTTTCCCAGGGCTGCACGTTAATGGTGCGTGCATCGATCAGATTAATATTGGCCACCTGACTGATGGGCACGGGCGACCCATAGTAATCGACCATGACGTGATCCAGTATGCCGGCATGCGCCCGACCTGTGCGAATTTTCGACAGATTCAGTTTCAGTGTTTCAAGCGATTTAGTCATTCGGCTTTCGGCCGATTTCTTGACCTCTGCAACGCTCATTGCAATTCCTTTATCAAACGTGAACCAAGGTGCCCTCATCTTCACCGCTTACCACGCGCTTGAGCGCACCGGGCTTGTTGATCGAGAAGACTTTGATGGGTAATTTCTGGTCGCGGCACAAGGCAAATGCCGTCGCGTCCATGACTTCGAGGCGGCGCACGATCGCTTCATCGAAGCTGATTCGCGAATAACGGGTGGCGGTGGGATCTTTATTGGGATCGGAGCTGTATATCCCATCGACCTTGGTTGCCTTCAAGACAATTTCGGCACCGATTTCCGCACCTCGCAACGCCGCCGCCGTGTCGGTAGTGAAAAAGGGATTGCCAGTACCGGCGGCGAACACAACCACCTTGCCTTCTTCCAGATAACGCAAGGCTTTGGGACGGATATACGGCTCGACCACCTGATCGATATTCAGCGCCGATTGTACGCGAGTGTCCAGGCCGCGATGCTTGAGCGCGTCTTGCAAGGCCAAGGCATTCATGACCGTGGCCATCATACCCATGTAATCGGCCGTGGCCCGATCCATTCCCTGCGCACCGGGGGCGACGCCGCGAAATATATTGCCGCCGCCGATAACAATGGCCAGCTCGACACCCAAGGTGGCGACCTCCGCAATTTCTTCGGTCATGCGTAAAATAGTCGAGCGATTGATTCCAAAAGCATCTTCCCCCATCAGCGCTTCGCCGGAAAGTTTGAGAAGAACACGCTTGTACGCTCTGATGGTCATAGATAGTCTCGAATTAACAAGCCAACGAAAGTAATCGCCGCCGGGGGTGTGATCAACACCCGCCGGCGCGGGTTAACAGCGCATCAGGCCAGGCCTGCCGCAGCCGCAGCCACTTCAGCCGCAAAATTGTCGGCTTTCTTTTCGATCCCCTCGCCCACCACATACAAGGTGAAACGGTTGATCGAAGCGCCCTGCGCTTTAAGCATTTGCGCAACCGTTTGTTTGTCATTCTTGACAAACGGCTGCGACAGCAGTGTAACTTCCTTGAGGAATTTCTGTATGGAACCTTCAACCATTTTGATGACGATATCGGCAGGCTTGCCAGACTCGGCCGCCTTTTGTTCCGCAACCGAACGTTCGGCTGCGATATCGGCGGGCGCCACGCCAGCGGCGTCCAGCGCACGCGGCTTGGTCGCTGCAATATGCATGGCCAAGTCTTTGCCTATGCCTTGTTCGCCAGCAAAATCGACCAGCACGCCAATTTTCCCGCTGTGAACGTAGCTGGCCAATTGGTGTTCGGTAGCCAGACGTTGAAAACGGCGCACGGCGATGTTTTCGCCTATCTTGCCCACCAACGCCGCACGCGTGGACTCGACCGTGCCCTCTCCCAAGGGCAAGGCAGCCAGCGCCGCCACATCGGCGGGGTTGTGCCGGGTAGTCAGTTCGGCCAATTGATTCACGAAGCTCACGAAATCGTCGTTTTTCGCCACAAAATCGGTTTCACAATTTACTTCGATAAGCGTGCCTTGTGTGGCGTCGGGCGAGATATACAGGCCGATCAGGCCTTCGGCCGTCACCCGGCCTGCTGCCTTGCTCGCGCGATTGCCAAGCTTGACCCGAAGCAGTTCTTCGGCGCGGGCAAGGTCACCGTCAGCCTCAGTGAGCGCTTTTTTGCATTCCATCATGGGCGCGTCGGTTTTTTCGCGCAATTCCTTGACCATCGATGCGGTAATTTGAGCCACTTCTTTTCTCCAATTCACTAAAACTCGCCCCGGCTGAACCGGGGCAGAAATACAGGCCAAAGCACTAGGCGATAGCAATCATCGGCAGTGCGGTGCCCGGGCCTTGCACCCGGGCACCCTGCATTTACTCGTGATCTTCGTTCAATTCAACGAACTCTTCGCTGCCTTCGGCAATTTCCTCGACCACGCCGTTCAAATGCTGCTCACGACCTTCAAGTACCGCATCGGCGATACCACGTGCGTACAAGGCAATTGCCTTGGTCGAGTCATCGTTGCCGGGGATGATGTAGTCAATGCCATCAGGTGAGTGGTTGGTATCGACCACGGCTACGACAGGAATACCCAGCGTGCGCGCCTCGGCTACGGCAATCTTGTGGTAGCCGACATCGATAATGAACAACGCATCAGGCAGTGTGTTCATATCCTTTATACCGCCGATGGCCTTGTTCAGCTTGGTCAGTTCGCGGTCGAACATGAGCCCTTCTTTTTTGCTCATGCGTTCGGTGGCCCCGTCAGCCAGCGCCACTTCCATTTCTTTCAGGCGCTTGACCGAGCTTTTAACCGTTTTAAAGTTCGTCATCATGCCGCCCAGCCAGCGGCTATCGACAAAAGGCATGTGACAACGGGCGGCCTCGGCGGCAATCAACTCGCGCGCTGCCCGCTTGGTTCCCACAAACAAAATGCTGCCGCCACGCGCGGCGATCTGGCGTGCAAATTTGGTCGCTTCCTGGAATTTGACAACGGTCTGCTCGAGGTTAACGATATGAATCTTGTTGCGATGGCCGAAAATATAGGGGGCCATCTTGGGGTTCCAGTAACGGGTCTGGTGACCGAAGTGCACGCCCGCTTCCAACATTTCACGCATCAAAGACATAGATTTCTCCAAGGGTTAGGTCTTGTGCAGGGCCAGTATCCGGTAAATTCACCAGACACCCTATGTGATAGGCCAAGCACGCGATTTACGCACGGCAAACGCAACGCGTAGTGTTTTCCTGTTTTTGTTTTCCTGTTTTTTTAGGAAAGTCTATAATTCTACTATCTTTAGCCCACTTCATTCAAGCCACCATGAGTAGTATTGTTACCGACCCCACCGATCTGGATAAAATGCGCGCCGCTTGCAAAGACGCGGCAAAAGTCCTGGATTTCATCACTCCCCATGTGCGTGCGGGCATCAGCACAGGCGAGCTTGACCGCCTGTGCCTCGATTACATCAACAATGAACTCAAGGTCATATCAGCCACAGTAGGCTACGCCCCGCCCGGCTACACTCCTTACCCGGCCTCCATCTGTACCTCGGTCAACCACGTCATATGCCATGGCATTCCGGGCGACAAGGTCCTGAAAAATGGCGACATCATGAATATCGATGTCACCATCATCAAGGACGGCTGGTTTGGCGACACCAGCCGCATGTACTACGTAGGCGAACCTTCCATTCTGGCCAAACGGCTATCGGAGATCACTTACGAATGCATGTGGTTGGGCATACAGCAAGTCAAGCCGGGGGCCACGCTGGGCGATGTCGGGCATGCCATACAAAAGCATGCCGAAAGCCAGGGCTTTTCGGTGGTGCGGGAATATTGCGGTCACGGAGTAGGCCGCAAGTTCCATCAAGACCCTCAGGTTCTGCATTACGGACGACCAGGTTCGGGCGTGAAACTCGTGCCGGGGCTGATCTTCACTATCGAACCCATGATCAATGCCGGCCGCAAAGACATACGCCAGTTGGCCGACGGCTGGACCGTAGTAACCCGCGACCATAGCCTCTCGGCGCAATGGGAGCACAGCATCCTGGTGACCGACAGCGGATATGAGGTGCTTACGATCTCCGAAGGCATGCCCGCACCCCCTGCTTTTATAGGTGCGCCTAACTAGCGCGCCAAAGATGGACGCGAGCCTCGCAGCCGCTTTGCGTGATCGCCTCAATCAACGGCGGCAGGCAGCCATCGGGCAGTTTCGCGAGCAATTGCATCCAGAGGCGCTGCTGGCCGCGCTGCGCCGCGCCACTGACCAGGCTCTGCGCGAACTGATCAAGCTATGCCCGCTTCCGCGCCACGCCACCCTGGCTGCCGTCGGCGGCTATGGGCGTGGCGAACTGTATCCCCATTCCGATATCGACGTCCTGATCCTGCTGCAGTCGCGCCCTTGCGCGCACGATACGCAATTGCTGGAAACACTGGTGGCCGCCTTGTGGGATTTGGGCTTCGATCTGGGCCATAGCGTGCGCACCGTCGACGATTGTCGGCACGAAGCGGCCAACGACATTACCGTTGAAACCTCTCTCATGGAAGCCCGCTGGCTGGCCGGCAGCAAAAGCTTGCTCAAAACGCTCATGCATACCATGCATGAACAGCTTGATGTGCAGACGTTTTTCCAGGCCAAGCGCGCCGAAATGCAGCAGCGTCATGCGCGCCACCAGGACACGCCGTATGCGTTGGAGCCCAATTGCAAGGAGGCGCCCGGCGGCTTGCGCGATATGCAAGTCATTCTTTGGGTGGCGCAAGCCGCCGGCCTGGGACGCAGTTGGCTTGAAATTGAGCGCGCCCAACTGCTGACTCCGTCTGAATACCGGTCTTTGCGCCGCGCCGACCTGGCTTTCAAACGCCTGCGCATCGAATTGCACCTGCTCACAGGGAGACGCGAAGACCGGGTGCTCTTCGACCTGCAACCGTCACTGGCGGCGATCTACGGGTTCACGACCGACAAAAGCCGACGCCCAAGTGAAATTCTCATGCAGCGTTATTACTGGGCGGCCAGGATAGTCAATCAGCTCAACACCATATTGATGCAAGCCTTCGAGGAGCGGCTCTTTCCCCAACCCGATGCCCCTGTCCAGATGATTGACGACGATTTCTGCATGGTGCAAAACCGCCTGGAAATTCGGCGCGAAGACTGCTTTGCGCGCAATCCAACCTTGTTGTTGCGCGCCTTTTTGGTCATGCAGGAACACGCAGAACTCTCGGGCATGTCGGCCGGAACCATGCGGGCCATGTGGCATGCGCGCCGCCGCATTGATCTACAGTTTCGCCGCAATCCAGCCAATCGGCATTTATTCCTGCAAATACTGCAACAGCCGCGCGGCATAGTGCACGCGCTGCGGCGCATGACCTTGCTCAATATTCTGCCCCGCTACCTGCCGGTATTCAGAAAAATAGTCGGGCAAATGCAACACGACCTGTTTCATGCTTACACTGTCGATCAACACATCCTGAGGGTAATACGAAATCTGCGCCGCTTCACCATGCCCGAGCATGCGCAGGAATACCCGCTAGCCAGTCAATTGATGGCCGATCTTGAGGGGCATTGGCTTTTGTATATTGCCGCCTTGTTTCATGATATTGCCAAAGGGCGTGGCGGCAATCACTCGGTTCTGGGAGCTCATGATGCGCGCCGCTTCTGTATCGAGCATGGGCTTGAGCGCGCCGACACAGAAATCGTCGAGTTCCTCGTGCGTGAGCATCTGACCATGTCCAACTTCGCGCAGAAGCGCGATCTGAGCGATCCTCGCGTCGTACACGAATTTGCACGTTGCGTGCAAAACGAAAGACGTCTGACGGCCCTTTACCTGCTGACGGTGGCCGACATCCGCGGCACCAGCCCCAAGGTATGGAATTCCTGGAAAGGAAAACTCCTGGAAGACCTTCATCGACTCACACTGCTGGCGTTGGGCGGGGCGCAACCCGATACTCGCACCATACTGGCGCAACGCAAGGAAAGCGCAGCGGCCGAAATCCGCCTGATGGGCCTGCGCGATGAGAGCCGCGAAACGTTTTGGCAAGAGCTGGATGTGGCTTATTTCCTGCGCCATGAAGCGTCTGAAATCGCCTGGCATACTCGCCATCTTTACTACCGGGTATATGCCGCCGAGCCTGTAGTGAAGGTACGGGTCATCGGCGCAGCAGCAGGCCTGCAAGTCATGGTGTATACCCGGGACACTCAGGATTTGTTCGTCGCCATCTGCGGCTATTTCGACCGCCGGGCGCTAAGCGTGCAGGAAGCCCGCATCCATACCACGCGCCATCAATGGGCACTCGACAGCTTCATTGTTTTACCGCCGCCCCACGAAATCGACTACCGCTCTCAGGCCAGTCTGATCGAACATGAACTTGCTCGCCGGCTGGATCAAACCGATCCGCCTGCATCGGCCTTCGACCCTGTGCGCCGCCCCGGCTCACGCCGCTCACGAATATTCCCGATTGTGCCCAATATCGAGCTTCAGCCGGACGAAAGCGGCGCCTCGTGGCGCTTGTCGATCACCGCCGCTGATCGCCCGGGCCTGCTATACAGCCTGGCCCAGGTGTTCGCCGCCCACTCGGTCAGCCTGAAAATGGCCAAGATCATGACCCTGGGCGATCGTGTGGAAGATATTTTCATTATCGAGGGTGATGTGTTGGGTCACCCACGTCTCCAGTTGCAATTCGAGCGCAGCCTGCTGGCCAAACTTGATGAGTTCAGCGCATAATTCCACAACCCACCAGGCGCGCATTATGACCCTCAACGATTTCATCGCCAACTTCGGACGCAGCTTCTTGTTCGCCCTGGCGACTTTGTTGCCCATACTGAACCCCCCTGCCGTTGCGCCGCTATTTCTAAGCCTGACGGAGGGCGCGAGCGCGACCGTGCGCACGCAACTGGCCAAGCGAGTATCCATCAACATTTTCGTGATGCTCACATGCGCCATGGTTGCCGGCAATATCGTGCTGGATTTCTTTGGCATTTCGCTACCCATTGTCCGCGTAGGAGGAGGCCTGCTGGTAATCGCCAGCGCCTGGCAACTGGTGAGCGCATCGGCCCCGGATACCGAGCACGTCCAAACTATGGCCGATGCCTACACGCCCGACCAAATACGGGCCAAAGCATTCTATCCATTGACGTTTCCCATGATCTGCGGGCCTGGTTCGCTTTCAACCGCCATCACCGTGGGCGCGACGCTGCACGACCAAAGTACTTACGGAAGCCTGACCAAGCTGGCTGGCTCCATCCCGGCTATCGTGGTGGCGTCGCTGATCGTGTATTTATGCCTGCGTTTTGCGGCACAGTGCCTGCATAAGCTCGGCACGAATGGCACGGCAATCCTGATGCGCCTGTCGGCCTTTATTCTGCTGTGCCTGGGCGTCCAGATCGTGTGGGACGGCGCGCATGCCTTGCTGCTCAATTTACTGGAAGAAGCGGCGACGATCGCTAGCCATTCGTAGTGGCGGTATGATTGTACGATTGCCTCCCTATAACACCTCGTCGCCACCCGCAAAATGATCGCTACTTCCCGCAAAACCCTTCACCTTATCGCTCTGCTCTGCCTCGCGGCCGTGGGCATTGCGTTGATATCGCAGCATGTATTCAACATTCGACCCTGCGCCTGGTGCGTATTGCAGCGCCTGATTTATCTGGCAATTGCCGTGGTTTGCTGGCTGGGTTTGCTGCTTGACCGTATGGGAACGACGCTGCGGCGCCTGGCGGCGCTGGTCGCTACTGCACTTAGCGTAGGCGGTATGCTGGCAGCCTGGTATCAATACAGCGTGGCAGCAAAAATGTTTTCGTGTGATCTCACCTTCGCCGACAAATTCATGGTCGGCGCAGGGCTGGATGCGCACGTGCCCTGGCTTTTCGGCATTTTCGCCTCATGTATGGATGCAAGGATAAAAATCCTGGGTATCGAATACGCCATCTGGAGTCTCGGCCTGTTTGCCGTACTTGGCGTGCTAAGCCTGATCGCGCTGGCCCGGCGGGACTGATTCCTGTAGCGCCACGTTTTTGCAGCGGCAGCCCTGTAGCGGCAGCCCTGTAGCGGTAGTCCTGTAGAGGTAGTCCTGTAGCGGTAGTCCTGTAGCGCCACCCCTTGTGGGTGGCATCTTCCCTGTTATGCCATCGTGGCTAGAGCATTTTTGGTCAAACGGTATACAGCACGGGATGTTTTGGTATTTGGCTGGATGCTTAGGTATTTGAAGACGCCGTCATGGCATGCCTGGAATTCACTTGCCTGCAGCCTGCCCTGGGGCACTATTGGATCGGCAGGGTGGGGGTCGATATTAGATCGGCGCTGACACCACCAGCGACCCAACATCCGCCGCCCTCCCCATCTCCCGATGCACGTCATCATTGCAGCCGCAGGGCGAGGGGTGGGTACCGGTCCGGGCGTTCGGCCAGCGCCGGGTGCTGACGAAGGGAAGGCGGGGGGTGTCGTCGGGCGCTGTCTG
>SCRC01000065.1 GCA_004297945.1 Candidimonas sp.
CGAAGGTACGCGTTTGTAGCGGCAGCCCTTGTGGCTGCCACCACGCAATCCAATAAAAACACCGCCACATCAGCATTGCATTCAGAACGTAATGGAAAAGCCGCCATCGACGACCAGCACGTGGCCATTTACATACGACGCAGCCGCAGATGCCAGAAACACTGCGGCGCCGGCAATTTCGCCAGGGTCGCCCCAGCGCCCGAGGGGGTTGCGACCCACCACAGCGGCGCTTTGGACAGGATCATTCACCAGATCGGCATTGGTTTCTGTCGCAAAGGTGCCGGGTGCAATGCCATTGCTGGTGATGCGCCGCGGCCCGTATTCAACTGCCAGCGCGCGCACCATGCCCGCCAGGCCCTGCTTGGCGATGGGATAGATGGCATCGTCGGCGCGCGCCAGTTCTCCGGCGATCGAGGTCAGGGTGATAATGCGCCCCGCCATTCTGCTCGCCACCATGCTGTCGGCCGCCAATTTTGACAAATGGATAGCCGCAACGAGATCGACATGAATAATTTCCAGAATTTCGGTCAACGACGCCTGCGCCAGAGGTTTGCGAATGCGTATCCCTACGTTGTTTACCAAAATATCCGGGGTTCCGGCTTGTTCGCAGAGCTGCCCGAACGCGGCCGTTTGCGCGTTCAGATCGGCGATGTCTTGAACGAGCGGGTAGGCCTTGCACCCTGCCGCGGAAAGCCTGGCTACCGCCTGGGCCACGCGATCGGGGTTTCGGCCGTTGACAATCACACGCGCTCCGCTGGCCCCATAGGCCGCAGCAATGGCGAACCCCAAGCCTTGTGCAGAGCCAGTGATTAGCGCAAGCCGGCCTTGAAGAGAAAAATCGGGCAGTCCGCCAATGGTGTTCATGAAGTTTGCGCTTGCGGCCTGAGGCCACGACCGGCCAGCCACACACGCAGGCTGTCGCCGGCGCGTTGTCGCAGGTATAGTGGCGCATCCTGACAGGCCAAAGCCAGAGTAATTGGCCCTGGCGTCAAGCTGAAAGCGGCCGTGATGCCAGCCTTGTATAGCGCTTCATAGCCGTCGCCCAAGGATCCGACAATGGCAATAACAGGTATGCCAAGCGCCTTGGCATAAGCCGCAACACCGGCTGGGGTTTTACCGTGCAGGGTTTGCGCATCCATCCGGCCCTCTCCGGTGTAAACCAGATCGGCTCCTCGCATGGCTTGCGGCAGGCCAGAGAGCTCGGCCAGTATGTCGACGCCCGGCCGGAACGTGGCACTCAAAAAGGCTTTGATGGCAAATCCCAGCCCACCTGCGGCTCCCGCGCCAGGTGTGTGTTGCTCGTCCTTGCCTAAGGCGCTCGCACAAACCTGGGCAAAATGAGCAAGTGCGGCATCAAGCTGCCTGACCTGCTCCGGGCTTGCGCCTTTTTGCGGGCCAAACACAGCCGATGCGCCCAAAGGCCCACAAAGGGGATTATTCACATCCATGGCGATTTCAAACGTGGTTTCGCGCAAGCGGGTGTCCAGCGCATCGAGCGTCACGGAGGACAACTGCTGCAACGCGGCCCCACCCAGCGCAAGCGCCTGGCCCTGGTCATCGAACAACCCAACCCCCAGCGCCTGCAGCATCCCGGCCCCGCCGTCATTGCATGCGCTGCCGCCCAGGCCGACGGTAATGTGCCGTGCCCCCGCGTCGAGCGCTTGCAGAATCAACTGCCCGACGCCAAAGCTGGTGGCCTTCAAGGGGTTGCGCTTTTCAACTGGAATTTGTTCCAGCCCAGCCGCGGTAGCGATTTCAACGAAGGCGTTGCCATCGCCCAGCCAGGCCCAGTCCGCCTGGCATGGCTCGCCATTGGCATTTTTTACTGTTGCGTACTGCCGCTCGCCCGAGCTGGCCGCGATCACCGCGTCTAGCGAACCCTCGCCACCATCAGCCATGGGAATACAAATAATATCCACGTCAGGAAGCACGTCGCGCACACCCGCCGCAATAGCATTGGCAACTTCAAGAGCGCTTAGGCTCTCCTTGAACGAGTCCGGAGCTATAAGTACACGCATAAGACGGATAGCCTTGTAATGAAGAGGGGAAACACAAAACCTGTTCGGGTCTGACCGCAACTAAACCACATTGTTGGGAGCGCCTTGGTAAAACGCTTCGATATTATCCATCAACTGATTTGCCAGGCTCTGGATGGCTTCTTCACTGGCCCAGGCGATGTGGGGGGTAAGAATGAAATTGGGCAAATCGAGCAACTGCATGAGTGGGTGTTGCATATCGGGTGGCTCGGGGCTGGCGACATCAAAACCCGCGCCGCTGATCTGTCCAGAACGCAAGGCGCGCCCCAAGGCAGCTTCGTTGACCAGCCCGCCACGCGCAGTATTGATCAACAAGGGCCTGCGTGTCATGTGTGCAAATTCCTCGTCATCGATCATGTTGCGTGTTTGTGCATTAAGCGGGCAATGCAGGCTGATGATGTCGCAGTCGCCCAGCATTTTCTCAAATGGCGTGTACAAGGCCCCGGACTTGGCAACCCCCTTACGCCCGGCAAAAAGCACCCGCATATTCAACGCGCGCCCTATGCTGGCAACGGCCTGGCCCAACATGCCATCGCCAATAACGCCCAGCGTCGAGCCCGCCAAATCTTTGATGGGGTAGTCGAAATAACAGAACTGTTGCGACTCGTGCCAACGCCCCGCCTTGACCGAATCCCGGTAGGCCGAAATACTGCGGCGCAACGCGAAAATAAGCGCGAATACATGTTCTGGCACGGTGCGAGTGGCGTAGCCACGCACATTGGACACCACTATCCCGCGCGCGTGGCAAGCCTTCACATCGATTACATCGGTCCCGGTTGCCGCCACGGCGATCAGTTTCAAGCGCGGCGCGCTCGCCAGCGCGGCCTGATCGACCGGCGCCTTGTTGGTGATCACAATATCGGCTTGTGCAATGCGTTCGGCCACAAGATTCTTGGCGGTGCGTCCGTACAAGGTCAATTCGTGAGGAAAGTTCAGATGCCGCAGGTCGGTGCGCGTCGGGATGGTTTCGCGATCCAGGAAAACGATTTGCAAAGGGCGTTCGGGCATGGCGTTCATCAAGACAGACTCAAATCCGATATAGTAATGGGATTATATTCATGCGCCAAAACAGACCCCGATGCCAACAGATGCCACCTTCGCCCTACCGCAGACTCCCAAGCACTATCCCGTACGAGATTTTTTCCGCAATCCGGATCGAGGGTTTTTCCGTTTGTCCGATGATGGCGCCACGTTGGGATTCATGGAGCCTGTCAGTATCGATGGCGCACCCGCCCGCATGAACATATTCGTGCAGACGCTCGAGGGCAGCACGCCGCAGGGCGAACCGCGGCGGGTAACGTCCGAGACGGAACGCGATATTGCTCATTTCTTCTGGAAAGGTTCAGGCACCGTTTTATATGAAAAAGATTTCAACGGCGACGAGAATTTCCATGTGCTGGCGGTCGATGTAACGAGCGGCGCCGTTACGGATCTGACACCGCTCGCAGGGGTGCGCGCCAGTGTACAAGACGATCTGGAAGACGATCCCGATCATCTTCTGATCAGCCACAACGGGCGCAATCCGGAGGTCTTCGATGTGTACCGTGCCCACATAAAAAGCGGCGAGCTGACGCTAATAGCTGAAAACCCCGGAAATATCGTCGCCTGGCAAACCGACCATGCGGGGTGTGTACGCATCGGAATTGTCAGCGACGGATTGGAAACCAGCCTGCTTTACCGCGCTCACGGCGACCAGCCATTCGAACCCATTATCACGACTGACTTTCGCACTACTGTCAGCCCCGAATTCTTCTGTTTTGACAATCAATCGTTCTACGCCCTGAGCAATCGCGGCAGGGATTGCCTGGCACTCGTGACCATACATCCAAGCCAACCCGACCAGGAACAGCTTGTTTTTGCGGCGCAGGGCGTTGATCTGGACGGCGCCTCATGCTCGACGCTGCGCAAGGTATTGACCGCTGCCGTTTACCAAACCGATAAATCGCACTATCATTTTTTTGATGAAATCAGCGCCGGCCATCACGCCTGCGTGTCGGCCTTATTGCCCGGCTACGAGGTCTCATTTCAAAGCAGCGCCCGCGATGAAAGCAAATTCATTGTGGCCGGGTATAACGATAGAACGCCTGGCAGCCGCTATTTGTACGATGCCCGGCGCCGCACGCTGGATAAACTGGCCGACATCAACGCGAGTCTGCCCGAATGCGATATGGCGCAAATGCGCCCAATTCAATATACCAGCCGAGACGGACTAACCATCCACGGTTATCTGACTCTGCCCGCCGGCCGTTTACCGGAAAACCTGCCCTGCGTGGTGAATCCTCACGGCGGACCCTGGGCGCGTGACGGTTGGGGTTTCAATCCCGAAGCTCAGTTCCTGGCCAACCGAGGTTATTGCGTCTTGCAAATGAATTTTCGGGGCTCCACCGGATACGGGCGCGAATTCTGGCAGGCCAGTTTCGGTCAATGGGGCCTGGCCATGCAAGACGACATTACGGACGGAGTGCAATGGCTCATCGCACAAGGCATTGCCGACGCGAAGCGCATCGCTATTTACGGCGGCAGCTACGGCGGCTATGCAACGCTGGCGGGGGTTACTTACACTCCAGGCCTGTACGCCGCCGCAGTCGATTATGTGGGCGTGTCCAACCTGCTGACATTCATGGATACAATCCCGCCCTACTGGAAGCCCATGCTCGACAAAATGCATAGTATGGTGGGTGACCCCGAGCGTGATCGTGAGCGGTTGGTGGCCACCTCGCCTGCTCTGAACGCCGAAAAAATACAGACGCCGTTGCTGATTGCCCAAGGAGTGCACGATCCGCGCGTGAACAAGGATGAAAGCGATCAGATGGTGGCGGCCCTGCAGGCTCGTGGAGTCAACGTCGAATACATCGTGAAGGATAATGAAGGCCATGGCTTTCATAATGACGAAAACAAGTTCGAATTCTATGAACGCATGGAAAAATTTCTTGCTCTACACTTAAAGCCTAAGCCTTAGCCGACTTAAAATTTTGATGACTATTTATCCTGATAGCGCACTTTTAGAGGACGCAGCAACAATGAAACTGTATTACTTACCGGGCGCTTGCCCATTGGCCACGCAAATCGTTCTGGAATGGATAGGCAAGCCCTACGAATCGCAGGCGGTGACCCGCACCGAAATCAAAGAACCTGCCTTCCTCGCGATGAATCCGATAGGCTCTGTGCCGGTTCTGGTCGATGGCGATACGACCCTGACGCAAAGCGCCGCCATTCTGGAATATCTGGCCGAGATCAACCCCGGCCTGAACCTGATAGGCAACACGCCCAAGCAACGGGCGGAAGCGCGCCGCTGGCTGGGTTTTTGCAATTCAGACCTGCACAGAACGTTCAGCCTGGTCTTTGGACCTGCTGCATTCACAAGCAATGCCGATTTCCAGAAAGAACTGGCGCTTAAAGCCAGTGAGCGAGTAGTGGCGCTGTTGCGCGTCGCAGATAAGCAGCTGGCCGGTAAACAGTGGCTAAGCGGCAGCCGGTCGATCGCCGACCCCTATCTGTATACGATTCTGCGTTGGGCCAAGGCTAAAAACCTTGATATCTCGGAAATGGTCAATTTGCAGGCGTTCGTCCAGCATATGGAAGCCGACGCTGGGGTGAAGGCCGCATTGAAAGCACAAGGATTGTAGGCGGAAGCGTTGTAAGCGGACGCGGGAAACGACACCCATAAAGAAAGCGCCGATGCCACCCACAAGGGGTGGCGCTACAGGGGTGGCGCTACAGGGGTGGCGCTATAGGCCTGTCGCTACAGGCCTATAGCTACAAAATTCACTCGCCCAGATACGCCTTGCGCACTTCATCATTATTTAATAAATTGACGCCGGTATCAGCCAGCACAACTTTGCCGGTTTCGAGCACATAACCGCGGTCGGCGACTTTCAAGGCCTTGTTGGCGTTCTGTTCGACCAGGAAAACGGTAACGCCTTGCTCGCGTATGGTGCGGATAATGTCGAATATCTGCGTAATGATCAAGGGCGCCAGGCCTAGTGTGGGTTCGTCGAGCAGCAGCAGCTTGGGCTTGGTCATCAGTGCCCGTCCGATAGCCAGCATTTGCTGCTCGCCACCCGACATGGTGACGGCGCGCTGATTGGCCCGTTCTTTAAGCCGCGGAAACAAGCTATAGACATGTTCCAGGCCTTGAGCCATCTGCAATGCATTTAGAAAAAAACCGCCCATTTTCAGATTTTCGACGACGGTCAGATCGGGAAAAACACGCCGCCCTTCGGGGGAAATGGCGATCCCATGACGCATGATGGCATGCGTCTCCTGGTTGGTAATATCTTCGCCCTCGAAGCTGATCCGCCCGCTTTTAGCCCTCGGCGCGCCACACACAGTCATGAGCAATGTCGTCTTGCCCGCGCCGTTGGCGCCGATCAGGGTAACGATTTCGCCTTGATTGACCTCGATCGAAACGCCGTCCAGAGCCTGAATTGCTCCATAATACGTGTGCACGTTTTCAATCTTCAGCACTTATTCTTCTCCCAGATAGGCTTTAATCACACGCGGGTCGGAACGTACATCGGCGGGTAATCCGGTGGTAATGGGCTTGCCGTGTTCCATGACCAGAATGCGATCAGACACACCCATGACCAGGCCCATGTCGTGCTCGATCAATAATACGGCCACGCCAAACTCTTTGCGCAAACGATCAATAAGCACTTGCAGGTCACGCTTTTCTTGCGGGTTAAGGCCTGCGGCAGGCTCATCGAGCATCAGCAACCGTGGTTTGGTAATCATGCATCGCGCTATTTCCAGACGCCTTTGATGCCCGTAGGCCAAAGTCCCGGCTTCGCGATTGGCAAACTGTCGTATACCCAGAAAATCAAGCCAGTTTGCGGCGTTTTTCAGGGCATTTTGCTCGGATCGTCGATAGGATGGCACCTTGAACAAGCCTTGCAAAAATCCGGTTTGCAACTGTGTGTGCTGCGCCACCAGCAGATTTTCAAGCACGGTCAATTGTTTGAACAGGCGCACGTTCTGAAAGGTCCGCACCAGGCCTTGCTGCGCAACCTTGTGACTGGGCAGGCCATCAATGTTTTTGCCATCCATCACAATGGCACCGGTCGTGGGTTTGTAAAAACCGCCCACACAATTGAATACGGTAGTTTTGCCCGCACCGTTGGGCCCGATAATAGCGAATACTTCGTCGCGCCTGACGTCGAATTCGATGCGGTCAACCGCCAGCAATCCACCAAACCGCATGGTCAGGTCGGATACCTTCAACAACACATCGCTCATGCCTTTAACTCCACCTGCGCGCGCTTGACCGGCAATAAACCCTGGGGACGCCAAATCATCATGAGCACCATCACCAGACCAAAAATCAGCATGCGGTATTGGGCGAATTCACGAGCCAGTTCGGGTACCACCGTAAGGATAATGGCCGCCAGGATGACACCCAGCTGCGAACCCATGCCTCCCAAAACTACAATGGACAGTATCAACGCCGACTCGATAAAGGTAAACGATTCAGGGTTGACCAGGCCTTGCCGGGCCGCAAAAAAAGCACCCCCAAGGCCGGCAAACATCGCGCCCATCGTAAATGCCGATAATTTGATGCGCGTCGGGTTCAGCCCCAATGATCGGCAAGCAATTTCGTCCTCGCGCAGCGCCTCCCAGGCACGGCCTATCGGCATGCGGATAACACGCGACGAAACAAACAAAGCCAGTAAAGCCAGGCCCAGCACGGTTAAATAAAGAAAAATAATGACGTGATCGGTGTTGAAGTCCCAGCCCATCAATTGGTGAAACGTCGTCTGCCCTTCGGGCGCACGACGCGTCATGGCATAGCCGAAAAATGTTGGCTTCGGTATGCCCGATATGCCGTCGGGGCCGCCCGTAAACGAATACAGATTGATTAGCAACAGACGTATCATTTCGCCGAAACCCAGCGTCACGATTGCCAGATAGTCGCCACGCAGGCGCAGCACAGGAAAGCCCAGTAAAAACCCGAATAAAGCGGCCATCAGTCCGGAAAAAGGCAAGGCCTGCCAAAAACCCCACCCGGCCCAGTGATATAGCAAGGCATAGGTATAGGCCCCTACGGCGTAAAAGCCGACGAAACCCAGATCGAGCAGGCCGGCGTAACCCACCACGATATTCAAGCCCAAACCAAGCATGACGTAGATAAGCACCAGAGTCGCAATATCCACTTGTGCACGGCCCGTGAAGAACGGCCAGACCACGGCAACTGCGACCACTATGTAGATGAATTTCCGGCGAGTCGGGTCGCTGATAACAGGCATGGACAGGCGCTTTGCGCCCCGCCGGGAGTTCAATTGCCCAACCAGCACCGGACGAACCAACTGGAAAACGAACACAATGGCCATGCCGGCAATAATCATGAGCCAATCGGGTTGAAGCCGGGTGTGTGCGCCCTGGCCCATGATTTGCAGGCCGAAAATGGGCGCAATAATGACCCCGGCCATAAACGCGGCGATGAGGGCATTGTTGAAATTTTTGGCCATCACACTTTTTCCACTTCGGGTTTGCCCAATAAACCGGTAGGCCGGAACAGCAATACCAGCACCAGCAAGGCAAATGCCACAATGTCTTTGTATTGCGATGAAATGTAGGCCGCCGCCAGCGTTTCGGCCAAACCCAGCAAGACCCCCCCCAGCATGGCCCCGGGTATGCTGCCTATGCCTCCCAATACCGCTGCGGTAAAAGCCTTGATACCCGCGATGAAACCAATGAAAGGGTTGAGCTTGCCGATGGCCAGCGCAATGAGCACGCCCCCCACCGCCGCCAGCATGGCGCCGATGACAAAGGTGAAAGAAATAATGCGATTGGTGTCGATCCCGAGCAGATTGGCCATGTGGATGTCTTGCGAACACGCGCGCGAAGCCCGCCCTGTGCGCGAATGCTTGATAAAAAGCGTGAGCGCAATCATCAACAAAACGGTGACCACAATAATCATGATGCGCGAATAAGGTATGGTGACCTGAAAGTTGGACCCCGCCATATAGAACTTGATCGATCCGGTGATGAGCTCCGGAACCGCCATGTCGCGCGCACCTTGCCCGATGGCGACCCAGTTTTCCAGAAAAATGGACATGCCGATTGCCGAAATGAGCGGAACCAGTCGAGGACTGTTGCGCAACGGTGCGTAAGCAATTTTTTCGGTCGCATAACCGTAGACGCCGGTAACAAAGACGGCCACGATAATCATCGCCAGCACAATGAGAGGTAGCGGCAAGCCGCTGTTGACGCCAATGGCCGACAGGGTCACCAGCCCCACATAAGCTCCGATCATGTAGATGTCGCCGTGGGCGAAGTTGATCATGCCGATGATGCCATAAACCATGGTATAGCCAATGGCAATTAACGCGTAGATTGCGCCTAGCGACAAGCCGTTGAACAGCTGTTGCGTCAATTGAGGGAGTAAGTCAGACATAGAAGCACATGTTCCAAATGGCAGCGGCCCGGATAAGGATGGTCCAGGCGCCGCCAGGACATAAAGAAAGTGCTCCCGCTCTGTTCAAGCCGGAGCACATCAAGGCCAATCTTAGGGTCACATTAGAGATTGATCGGCGCGCTTATTCTGACGGCTCGCGCGCGCATTGTCACTACGGAAAACCCCTTAATTGCTTTGTTGCATCGCAGCAGGACGGGCCAGATTCCACATAAGAGCGCGAAAAGGTGCCAGCATGGTTAGATTGACAACCAGCTTCACCGTCAGATCTCCCAACAGCAACGCAACCCAATGCACGCCGGTTCCGGCAAATGCCGCAGTGAAAAACACGCAAGTATCGAGCACCGCGCCCGCTACGCCGCCTATTAATGGGGCGCGCCACCAGCGCTGATCGCGCAGCCGATCAAATACGTAGATGTCGGCCATCTGTGCACACAGAAATGCCAGACCCGATGCGCCGGCAATGCGCGGCGTAGCCACCCAGAACGATACGACGAGCGCCACCACGAACCCCATCGCGGCCACCTGTCGCGCCGCGCGAGCGCCAAAGCGGCGGTTCAATACATCAGCCACCAGAAAGGCTACCGGATAGGAAAGGCCGCCCCAGGTGAGCCAGTGATTGATCGGGTATTGCACCAATATATTGGAGCCAACCACAACAACGCCCATGGCCAGAATGGCGATGGAAAACTGGACGAGCGTCATGGGTACGGGTGCTCGGGATAAAGTGTGGGTCATCGCGCAAACTCGATTGCTAGTTCGGCGGCCCTGTCCGACGCGGCAAGCATGGCCTGGTGAACGATGGCGGCAAATTGTTTTTGTTCAAATACGGCCAGGGCCGCCGCCGTCGTTCCCCCTTTGGAGGTGACCCGATCTCTGAGGACGGCCGGAGAATCCGGCGATAAGGCCGCCAGCTGCGTTGACCCATTCAAGGTGGCGAGCGCAAGTTGACGCGCCTGCTCGTCGCTTAGCCCCAGATCGCGCGCTCCTTGCATCAAGGCTTCGAGGAACAAAAATACATAAGCCGGACCACTGCCCGATAAGGCAGTTACTGCATCAAGCGCCTTGTCGTCGTTGACCCAGACGACTTCGCCCACGGCTCGCATGAGTTGTTGGGCCACGGCTTTATCGTCCTCGGAAACGCCGGGCACCGCCATCAAGCCGGTCACGCCGGCGCCAATCAGTGCAGGCGTATTGGGCATGCAGCGGACCACGCATGCCCAGGGCTGGCCGGGCGTTCCTAGCCACGCAGCAAGGGTGCCGCTGGTAATGCCCGCAGCGATGCTGACGACCAGCGTGTCGGGCCGCAAAAACGGTCGGCAGGCCAATACTGCGGCTTTCATGTGCTGGGGTTTGACGGCAAAGATCCACACATGACGGTCGCTAAGCCGAGCATCGGGCACTGCGGCCACAGATGTACCCTGCTCGAGCCAGCGCAAGCGCACAGCCTCGTTCGGATCAATGACATGCACGTCGTGTGCGGCGCAGCGCTTGCCAATCAGGCCCGCCGCCAAGGCGGTCGACATATTGCCGCCGCCAATCAGGGAAAGAGTGAGTTCTTGGTTCATAGGAAACGTATTGTACGATTTGTACGGTTTTCTCCAAAATGCGTATCACGTTTATATGGATTGACCGATGGATCGAGTGTCGTTACAGTCACGGCGTAGTCATAAACAAGTCATACACTACCCCCCGCACCGGGCCGAACACACAATGTGGCGGCAGGTTTCTATTAAGGAGAACAATCTCATGAGAGCGAAATACCTAGCTTTATCTCTCGCAGGTCTCATTGCCACAATCGGCACGGCGCATGCCGCCACCGACATCTCTTTCTGGCATGCCATGCAAGGACCTTTGGGCGATCGGCTCAACTCCATTGTCGACCAATTCAATAAAAGCCAGTCCGATTACGTCGTCCATGCCGTATACAAAGGCACTTATGCCGAAGCCATGAACGCAGGCATCGCCGCCTTCCGCGGCGGCAACGCACCCGACATATTGCAAGTGTTCGAGGTGGGCACCGCCACCATGATGTACGCCAAGGGTGCAATTGTCCCCGTTCAGGAATTGTCGGAAAAAGTCGGCGACCCGATCAACCCCAAAGATTTCCTGGGCGCAGTCGCCAGCTACTACTCCTCACCGGCAGGCAAGCTGGTATCGATGCCCTTCAACAGCTCCACGCCCGTGTTCTATTACAACAAAGATGCCTTTAAAAAGGCTGGCCTCGATCCTCAAAAGCCGCCAAAAACATGGAAAGAAGTGGCCGCAGACGCCAAAAAGCTGCGCGCGGCCGGCCTGGAGTGCGGCTACACCACTTCGTGGCCCGCATGGATACAGCTCGAAAACTTCGCGGCATGGCATAACATACCCTATACCACCGAGGACAACGGTTTTGGCGGTCTGGGCGCC
>SCRC01000066.1 GCA_004297945.1 Candidimonas sp.
ATCGCAGCGATCAGGCGCTAGGTCTTATTGCCGAAATAGGCTCGGGCAATATTTTCCTGCAATACGACATCTACCATGCCCAACGCATGGAGGGCGAGCTGGCTGCGACGATAGCCCGACACTTGCCGCAAATCGCCCACCTACAACTGGCCGACAACCCGGGACGCCACGAACCGGGCACCGGTGAAATCAACTATGCATGGCTGTTGCGCCACATCGACAGCCTGGGCTACGACGGCTGGATCGGTTGCGAATACAAACCAGCCGCGAGGACACAAGACGGACTGGGCTGGATCAACGCCCTGACGGCCTGATTATCCCGTTTCTAAATCAACTTTCATCTGAAAACCGGAGATTACAACATGGCGAATATTGGCTTTATCGGACTAGGCATCATGGGAGCGCCCATGGCCGCCAACCTGATCAAGGGCGGTCATACGCTGTTCACCTACACACACGGCGCTACGCCACAAAGCCTGATCGACGCGGGCGCTACGCCATGCGCCAACGGCGCCCGGGCAACACGCCAGGCCGATATCATCATTACCATGGTGCCCGACACCGCCGATGTCGACGCGGCGCTGTTTGGCGAAAATGGCGTGGCCAGCGCGCTCAGCCCGGGCAAGACGGTCGTCGACATGAGCTCCATATCGCCAGTGGCCACCAAGGATTTCGCCCGGCGTATCAATGAACTGGGTTGCGAATACCTGGATGCGCCGGTATCGGGCGGCGAAGTAGGCGCCCGCGCCGCGAGCCTGACTATTATGGTCGGCGGCCGCGACGACACCTTCAACGCCATCAAGCCCTTATTCGATCTGATGGGCAAAAACATAACGCTGGTCGGCAGCAACGGCGATGGTCAAATCACCAAAGTTGCCAACCAGATCATTGTGGCGTTGACCATTGAAGCCGTGGGCGAGGCCCTGCTGCTGGCCTCCAAAGCCGGGGCCGATGCGGCCAAGGTGCGCCAAGCCCTGATGGGCGGCTTTGCCAACTCGCGCATTCTGGAGGTTCACGGAGAACGCATGGTCAAGCGCACGTTCGATCCCGGCTTTCGCATCGCGCTGCATCAGAAGGACTTGAACCTGGCGCTCGGCACCGCTCGCCAGATCGGTGTGTCCCTGCCCAGCACAGCCCTGGCACAGGAACTTTTCAACGCCTGTGCCGCGCACGGCGGATCCGGCTGGGACCATTCGGGCATGGTGCGGGCTCTGGAAAAAATGGCCAATTTCGAAATCGGCCAAAAGCCATGATTGCGCCGCAAATCCGCCCATCACCCCACTCTGGAGAACTGACATGAAACTCCTGCGCCGCGCCCGTATTGTGGCCACCCTCGGGCCGGCCAGCTCAACGTCCGAAAGCATCCGCGCGCTGATCAAGGCCGGCGTCGATGTATTCCGCTTGAACTTCAGCCACGGCACCCACGAGGATCATGCAAAGCGTCTGGCCATCATCCGCGAGGCTGAACACGAAGCCGGCCGCCCCATAGGCGTACTGATGGATCTGCAAGGCCCCAAGCTCAGGGTCGGCCGATTTACAGGGGGCCGCACCGTGCTTGAGGCCGGACAGTCATTCCGGCTCGACCTCGATCCCGCCCAAGGCAACGCGTCGCGCACGAACCTGCCTCATCCCGAAATTTTTGCAGCGCTTGAAAAGGGCGTCGATCTGCTGCTCGACGACGGCAAGCTGCGCTTGCACGTCGACAATTACGGCCCCGATTTTGCCCAAACCACCATCCTGGTAGGCGGCCCGCTGTCCGATCACAAGGGCGTCAACGTGCCCGGAGTCGTGCTGCCTATTTCACCGCTCACTGCCAAAGATTTGATCGACCTCGATTTCGGCCTGTCGCTGGGCGTGGACTGGGTTGCCCTGTCTTTCGTACAGCGTCCAGAGGACATCGCGCAGGCCCGCGCCATCATCGGCAAGCGCGCATGGATCATGGCCAAGCTGGAAAAGCCGGCGGCCATCGAGCACCTGGACTCTATTATCGATCTGGTCGATGGGGTCATGGTGGCCCGCGGCGATCTGGGCGTGGAAATGCCGCCACAGCAAGTGCCTGTTTTGCAGCAGCGCATCGTGCGTGCCGCGCGCGCGGCGGGCCGTCCCGTGGTGGTTGCCACGCAAATGCTGGAGTCCATGATCAACTCGCCGGTGCCGACGCGGGCAGAAGCCTCGGACGTCGCCACCGCCGTTTACAGCGGCGCGGACGCCGTCATGCTATCGGCGGAGTCGGCCTCGGGCCAGTATCCGGTGCAGGCGGTCGCTATGATGGAAAGCATTATCGGCGAAGTGGAAAGCGACCCCGCGTGGCGCATTGGCCTGGACGCGAGCCACGGCCCGACGCCGGCCAGCACGCCCGACGCCGTCTGCTGCGCGTTACGCCGCGTAGCAGAACTGCTTGAGCCGGCCGCCACGGTGGCCTATACCGCAACGGGCTTCAGCGCCTTGCGGGCGAGCAGGGAACGCCCCACAACACCCATACTGGCTCTGACTCCGGACCTGGCGACCGCAAGGCGACTCACCATGGCATGGGGCGTACACGCCGTTCCCTTCAATGCGCAACTGGACAATGTCAGCGACATGATCACGCACGCTACCTTGATCGCCGTACAGAAGGAGATGGCGGGCGATCAAGACAAAGTCGTGGTGATTGCGGGCCTGCCCTTCGGTTGCAGCGGCAGCACCAATCTGCTCCATATCGCCACGATCAATACCGCGCCGTAAAGGCCGGGCCTCTGCAAGTCATATAATGATCTGAAAAGCAGCATCGGCACGCGCGCACGCGCCGTGGGGATGCCTGCAGGCTGATTATTTATCTTGCACAAGGAAAACCATGATCAAGCGAACACCCTGCAAACGGCTGCAGGTGGCCAACGTACTGTATCAATTCATCGAGCAGGAAGCACTGCCCGGCACCGGAGTGTCGTCCGAGGCCTTCTGGTCGGGTTTCGACGGACTGGTGCACGATCTGGCGCCTAAAAACAAGAAGCTGCTGGCCGAACGCGACCGCCTTCAAGCCGCGCTGGATGACTGGCACCGCCAGAATCCGGGCGCCATCAAAGACGCCAAAGCGTATCAGGGCTTTCTGAAGCAAATTGGTTATCTGCAAGATAGCCCCGCCGCCGTCGCCATCAAGACCAGCAAGGTCGACCAGGAAATTACCCGCCAGGCGGGACCGCAGCTCGTTGTGCCGGTGACCAATGCCCGCTATGCGCTAAACGCCGCGAACGCCCGCTGGGGCAGTTTGTACGATGCCCTGTACGGCACCGACGCCATCTCTGAAGACGATGGCGCGACACGCGCCGGCGGCTACAACCCGATGCGCGGCGCCAAGGTCGTGGCCTTCGCACGCCATTTTCTTGATGAGCACGCCCCGCTGGCGCAAGGTTCGCATCTGGACACTACCTGCTACGCCGTGGTCAAAGGAGCGCTTAGCGTAACGTTGAAGAATGGCGCCGCCACCGGGCTGGCCGACCCGGCGCTATTCATGGGCCATCGCGGCGCGGCGCAAGCGCCCGAGGCCATCGTGCTCAAACATAACGGCCTGCACATCGAGATCCAGATCGATAAACAGCACGCCATCGGCCAGCACGACGCGGCCGGCGTCAAAGACCTGCTGCTGGAAGCGGCCATCACCACCATCATGGATTGCGAAGACTCCATCGCCGCCGTCGACGCGGACGACAAGGTGGGGGCTTACCGCAACTGGCTGGGTTTGATGCAAGGCACCCTGACCGAGCAAGTCGCCAAGGGCGGCAAAACCTTCACGCGCGCGCTCAATCCGGACCGCAGCTATACCGACTCGGCCGGCCGCACCCAGACGCTGCCGGGCCGCTCACTCATGTTTATCCGAAATGTCGGCCATCTCATGAACAACCCGGCGATTCTCGATGAGCACGGGCACGAGATTCCCGAAGGCATTCTCGACGCGGTCCTCACCAGCCTGATCGCCATGCACGACCTCAAACGCGAAGGAGGCAACTCGCGCAGCGGCTCCATATACATCGTCAAGCCAAAGATGCACGGGCCGGCCGAAGTGGCCTTTGCGAACGAAATCTTCACTCGTACCGAAGCCGTGTTGGGCCTCGCGCCCAATACGATCAAAATGGGCATTATGGACGAGGAACGCCGCACCAGCGCCAACCTCAAAGCCTGCATCGCGCAAGCCGCCCAGCGGGTCGTATTTATCAATACCGGCTTTCTGGATCGCACCGGCGATGAAATGCATACCTCCATGGAAGCGGGCGCCATGGTGCGCAAGGGTGAAATGAAACGCAGCGCCTGGATCGACGCCTATGAGCGCAACAATGTGCAAGTGGGCCTGGAGTGCGGCCTGCGCGGCCACGCGCAAATCGGCAAAGGCATGTGGGCCATGCCCGACCTGATGGCCGATATGCTGGTCCAGAAGGTAGGTCAGTTAAAAGCCGGCGGCAATACCGCCTGGGTGCCCTCGCCCACGGCAGCTACCTTGCATGCCCTGCATTATCACCAGGTTGACGTCCAGGCGGTGCAACAGTCCATGGAAGGCAAGTCCGAGCCCTTGCTCGACGAATTGCTTACCATTCCGGTAGCCGCAGACACAAACTGGTCAGCCCTGGAAATCCAGGAAGAACTCGACAACAACGCCCAGGGCATACTGGGCTACGTGGTGCGCTGGATCGATCAGGGCATAGGCTGCTCGAAAGTTCCCGATATCCATAACGTGGCCCTCATGGAAGACCGCGCCACCTTGCGCATTTCCAGCCAGCACATGGCCAATTGGCTGCATCACAAAATCGTCACACCGGCGCAAATCACCGAAACCATGCAACGCATGGCGGCCGTGGTCGATGGCCAAAACGCGGGCGACCCGGCTTATCGTCCCATGGCGCCCAATTTCGACGACTCCATTGCCTTCAAGGCCGCTTGCGACCTGGTCTTCAAAGGGCTGGAGCAACCCAACGGTTACACCGAACCGTTATTGCACCGCTGGCGCCAGGCGGTTAAAGGGCAATAGTTTGTAGCCGCACATGCATTTGTAGCGGCACATGCGTTTGTAGTGACACATGCGTTTGTAGCGGCAGCCCTTGTGGCTGCCATTTATGCAATAACCTACACCCTGTTTATCGAAAATGGCAGCCACAAGGGCTGCCGCTACAAACCCGCCCCCTACGCGCGAACTTTCTGCACGATCTCGTCCAGGCGCTTTAGCATCAGATCAACCTCGTCGGCCGTGACATTAAGCGCTGGCATGAAACGCAGCAAATTCGGGCGCGGCGAATTCAGCAACATGCCATCGGGCGTCATCACACGTGCCGCTTCCACTATTGCCGGACCATCGTCGCGATCAAGCATCAGTGCCCGCAACAAGCCCACTCCGCGCTCGCCCTTCATGCCCCACTTAGCCGACAGGGCAAGCAAACCTTTGGACAACTGCTGGCTGCGGGCATTGACGGACTCCATAAATCCTGGCGCAGTCAGCGTATCGAACACCGCAATGCCCACGGCCGTCATCAGCGGATTGCCGTTATAGGTTCCACCCTGATCACCATGCGTAAAGCATGACACCTCTTCACGTGCGCACAATGCCGCCAGCGGCACGCCCGCGCCTATACCTTTGCCCAGGGTCATGATATCGGGCGTAATACCCGCATGCTGGTAGGCGAACAGCTTGCCGGTGCGCCCCATGCCGGTTTGCACCTCGTCGACGATCAGCAGCAGCCCTTTTTCGTCGGCCAGCTTGCGCAAGGCCTGCAAGAATTCGGTCGTCGCGGGGATCACGCCGCCTTCGCCCTGTATAGGTTCGAGCATAATGCCAACCGTCTGCTCATCGATCAGCGCGCGCACCGACGCAATATCGTTCAAATCCGCTTTCGGAAATCCATCGACCTGGGGCGCAAAAATTTTGTCCCAACCGGGTTTTCCAGAGGCCGACATGGTGGCCAGCGTACGTCCATGAAAGCTGTGATCGAAGGTAATGATTTTGTAGGCGCCCTTGCGATGCACCTGACCCCACTTGCGCGCAAGTTTGATCGCGCCTTCATTGGCCTCGGCGCCGCTATTGGCAAAGAAAATGCGGTCAAAGCACGAGGCGCCCGTCAGGCGTATGGCCAACTCGATCGAAGGTTCGTTGTAAAAGGCCGGCGAAGGGTTCAGCAGCCGGGTCGACTGATCGGCGATGGCCTGCACCACCGGCGCCGGGCAATGCCCAAGACAATTGACCGCCCACCCCTGGATGAAATCCAGATATCGCTTGCCATTATGGTCTTCAAGCCAGGATCCGCTGCCACGGACAAACACCAACTCTGGACGCGAGGTAATTTCCATCAGCGCATTCACGTCCGACCGACTAAATTTCATTTTCAAGTCCTTGAAGAAAAAGAAGGGGAAAGGAGGGGAGCCCAGCATTTAATAAACTTCGAACCACTGTGAATTTTAACAACCTTGCCAAAGGCCGTTGTAGCAGCACCCCTTGTGGGTGCCATTATCCCAACCCTACACCCGCAATAACCGGCGCACCCGCCTCAAGCCAAACACATTAACCGCCAGCCCCAGCATGACCACAGCGCCACCCACCCACTGGGTCAAATCCAGGTGCTCGCCCAACAAAAGCCACGACGACACAAGGCCTATCACCGGAATCAGCAGACTCAAGGGTGCCACCTTGCTGACCGGGTGCTTGCCCAGCAAACGTCCCCACAATACATAACCGACAAGGGTGGCAACCAGCGCCAGATAAGCGACGGAGCCGATTCCCACCATGCTGATATTCTCCAGGCTATGCCGTATACGCTGCGGCCCTTCGAATATCCATGACAAAATCAGAAAGGGAATGGGCGGCAGCAACGCCGCCCACACGACCAGCCCCAGCATATCGACGCGGCCAATGCGCTTGACTACGATATTTCCGCAAGCCCAGGACAACGCCGCACACAGCGACAGGACGAACCCAAGCACTGGTACGCTACCAGGCTCGGCACCCATTTGAATCATCACCAGCCCCAGCACGGCCACTGCAATGCCCAGAATGTTATGCCGGAACACGCGCTCGTTCAGGACGAGCGCCGCAATCAATACGGTAAAGAACGCCTGCGCTTGCAACACCAGCGAAGCCAGACCGGCCGGCATCCCCACATAGATGGCCGTAAACAAAAAAACGAACTGCCCAAAATTTAATGTCAACGCATAGAGGAACAAGGTGCGAAACGGCACTGCAGGGCGCTTGATGAAGAACACCGCGGGGAAGGCCACAAACGCAAAGCGCAAGGCGCCCAACAGCAAGGGCGGGATCTCGTGCAGCCCGACCTTGATCACCACAAAATTGATTCCCCAAACCGTGATCACGGTGAAGGCGGCCAGCCAATCGGTAAAGGGCATCTTTGATCTCGACTATTTTTCAGACGTTATTGTGCCCCAGGCTGGAAACCCCTGCGCGGCGGATTGGTATTCAAAACGGTAAAATTGGTTTAAGTGTTGAATGGCAGCCACAAGGGCTGCCGCTGCATGAGCAACCGGTACGTTTTTGTAGCGGCAGCCCTTGTGGCTGCCATCCAACGATTCCAAAATAGTTGCATCTATCCCAAATTTCCTCACAAGCGCCCCTACCCGTCATGCCAATCACCGTTCTAAGCCTGCACAGCTATCCCGTCAAATCCTGTGCGGGCCTTACTCACGATCAGGCGCGTATCACCCAGGCAGGGCTGAATTTTGATCGCAACTGGGTGATTGTCGATGAATACGGCATCTTCATGACTCAGCGCACCTGTGCCAGAATGGTGCTGATCCAACCCGCGCTCGACGCCCAAGCCTTGGGGCTCAGTGCGCCCGGCATGCCCGCGATAAGTATTCCTTTGCAAGCTCCCATTGCCCCACCCGCGAAAGTGCACGTCCGCATCTGGGGCGCCGACACGCTGGGCTACGATGAAGGCGATACGGTCGCGCAATGGCTAAGCCAATTCTTGAACCTGCCCTGCCGCCTGCTGCGCGTACATCCGTACGCAACCCGAATAGCCAGCAAGGAACACGTCGACGCGTGGCGCAGCAAGCATCACGAGCGGGCGCCCGATTTCGCCGCCCGCCACCAATTTGCCTTTGCCGATGGTTTTCCGTTTCTGGTCACCAACCAAAATTCGCTCGACGAACTGAACGGACAATTGCAAGACCGAGGCCAGCCGGCCGTAGCCATGAACCGCTTTCGTCCCAGCATCGTGGTGCAAGGCCTGGAACCCTACGAAGAAGACTACCTGAGCGGCATGCGCATCGGCTCGCTCAACTTCGCCTTCGTCAAGCGCTGCGCCCGTTGCCCCATTCCTAATATCGATCCGGGCACGGCTATTTCAGCCGACGAACCTGGCCGAACCCTGGCTGCACACCGCAGCTTTGCCGATGGTGTGCTGTTCGGTGTCAATGCCGTCGTGGACGGCATTGGAACACAGTTAAAAGCAGGCGACCTGGTCGAACCCGAATTTGACGTCTAAATGAGCTGACTGCGGCCGAAGTATTTTTCCAGACGGCTCTGAACGCGTTCCAGGCACAGGCACAGCACCCAGTAAATAGCCGCAGCGGCCAGGTATAGCGGCAAGGGCTGAAACGTAGTGGCGATGACGTCTTTGGTGGCCAGCAGCAACTCGGTGACCGTAATCACCGACACCAGTGAGGTGTCCTTGATCAGGCTGATAAGCGTGTTGCTCATCGACGGAACGGCCAAGCGCAACGCTTGAGGCATCACCACATAATACAGATTCTGTCCGTAACTAAGACCCAGACTGTACCCCGCCGACCATTGCCCGCGCCCAATACCCAGAATCGCTCCGCGCAGGCTCTCTGAAATATAAGCGCCGGCGTTCAGGCTTAAAGCCAGAATGCCGGCCGTCAACGGGTCAAACGAAATGCCTATGCTGGGCAGGCCGTAATAAACAATAAACACCTGCACCAGCAACGGCGTACCGCGCATGACGCTGACATAAAAGGCCGCCGGCCATTGGCTTAAACGGCTGGGCACAACCCGTGCCACGGCGATCGCGAAGCCGATAAGCAATCCGCCCACCATGGCGGCAAAGGCAAAGATCAGCGTGTAGCCGGTCCCTTTTAAGAGAATCGGCGCCGCTACCTTCATCAGCTCGAAAAAATTCATTTCGAGGGATGCCCCTAGTTGGCCTTGCGGACCTTGCTGACATCAATGCCAAACCATTTCTTGGAGATCTTGGCGAACTCGCCATCCTTGAATGAGTCCTGCAAGGCCTTGTTTATCGCCGCCTTAAACTTCGGATTACCCTTTTTGAAAGGAATACCATTGAATTTTGGATCGCCCACAATGGCGCCGCCCTTGATAGGAATATTGGACGTCTTGACCAGATAGGCTGTCATCAATTGGTCGTTAAGCGCGGCATCGACACGCTTGCCAACCAGATCCGACAAATATTCCGGGGCGCCGGGATAGCTCTTCACAATCACGCCAGGCTGCGCCTTGGCCATGGCTTCGTAATTACTGCCTTGCGACACACCCAGCTTCTTGCCCTTCAAATCGGCAAAACTCTTGTATTGGCTATTGTCGTCTTTGCGCAAGATCAATTGCGGGCTGGACGCCACATAGGGAATCGAGAAATCAAAGGTTTTCTCGCGCTGGGGGGTAATTCCCACCTGATTGATAATTACATCGAACTTGCCCGCTTCCAGGCCGGCAAGAATTCCGCTCCATTCGGTTTTGACGAATTGCACCTTCACACCCAGCTTGTGTGCAATCAGTTTGGCCACGTCCACATCAAAACCGTCCAGTTGCTGGGTTTTGGTATCTACGAAATTAAACGGCGGGTAGGTGCCCTCCATACCCACAATCAGGGTGCCGCGTGCCTTGACCTTATTGAGCAAGCCTTCGGCATGCGCAGACGCCATGGTCAGCCCCGCAAATGCCATCGTCCCGGCTGCGAGCGCGTTACGTACGAATTTTGTCAGTTTCATTTCTTATCCTGCAAGAAAAAGTAAATGCCAGGCATCCAGCGCGCCCGCGCCGGAACTGTCCGTGGCACATAGGCCTATGCTAACAATATTGAAGATACTTGAGAACGATTTGATAATTAATTGAATATAGCTCTACGATATATAAAAGACCTGATAAGTGCCTGAACGTTATGTTTGGCTGACCGACAGTCGCTGGGCCGACCACGGCGCAGCATGCCAGGCGTTAACACAACGTCAACTGAACCCCATGCCTGAACCCCTGCGCGCTTTGCGCTGCATCCGCCTCGTGCGACAGGCTGCCCGCTCGCACCCCCAGCAGACGTATCCGGTGATCCAGGGTGATGCGCTTGAGACATACGCCGGCGGCGTGATGAATGGCCTGCGCATCCGCCGTGGCCTCAGGCAAGGTAATGTCCCGCGTCACCGTGCGAAAATCGTCGAAACGCAGTTTGATCCCTATTGTGCGCCCCACATAACCCTTGCGCAGCAGGTCGGCAGCCAGCCGTGTGCACAAGTCGAGAAAAATCCCGGACAGGGCTGCGCGATCACGCACTACGTGCAGGTCGCGTTCAAAGGTGGTTTCGCGGCTTAAGGATTTGGGCTCGGAATAGGTCACCACCGGCCGTTCGTCAATGCCCTGAGCCACCTCGACCAGCCAGCGCGCGTAGCCCAGGCCAAAGTGCTTCTGCAACAAGGCCGGCGCCGCCTGCGCCAGTTCGGCCACCGTGTTGATCCCCAGGCCGGTCAGGCGTGCTCCCGCCTTGGGTCCTATGCCATTGATCTTGCGCACCGACAAAGGCCATATGCGCTGCTCCAGATCGCCGATGCTTAAAATCGTCAGGCCGTCAGGTTTTTCCAAGTCTGAGCCAATTTTGGACAAGAGCTTATTGGGCGAAATGCCAATAGAGCAGCAAAGGCCCGTCGCTTCTTTGACGGCCGCCTTGATGCGCTGCCCCAGCTCGCGCGTCGGATCGGGGTGGGCCGTCAGGTCGATATATATTTCATCAATGCCGCGGTCCTCAATGGCCGGCGCCACCTTGGCCACTGCCTCTTTGAACAAGCGCGAATAATGACGATAAGACGGGAAATCCACCGGCAGCATGATCGCGTCGGGCGCCAACCGCGCCGCCTTCATCATGCCCATGGCCGAAAAAACGCCCAGCGCACGCGCCTCGTAGGTCGACGTCGTAATCACCCCACGCCCCACGTAGTCGCGCAAGCGGGCAAACACGCGCGTGCCATCGGCCTGTATCCGGGGCTCCGCTTGGCTGCCAGCACCTATCACCACCGGCAAGCCCTTCAACTCCGGATAACGCAGCAACGCAACGGAAGCGTAAAACGCATCCATATCCAGATGGGCGATGCGGCGGGGAAGCGCGGGCGCAGAAGGCGAAATGGGGTTCATATTGATAGAAAAGTGGGCCTGAATTTGGCCAAGCCGGTCAACCCATCTGTATTATTATGGCCCAATTATCATGCTCCGCGCCGCAAGCGGGTGACGGCCCCGGTTCGTCGCGGCCCGGTACGGAAAAGGTCCAATGGCCGGCTTAGCTCGATGGTGCAGAAGTGTGTAATTCGTGAATGGCCGCTATGAGGGCAACTATCAAGGCTATATCAACCGGGCTACGAACTTCGTGGAGTACTGGTTTGATCCGATCGAGGGAGAACATCAATTCCAGCACGTTCAACTCTTCGCCCGACAAAAACACGTCGTTGTGCGCTTCACTTTGTTCGCGAAACGCGCAAAAAAAGGCCCTGGGATCAGCAAGACGCTGAAGAACGCGCATGGCAATGACTATTACGCGCTGGAATTCCAGGTGGTGGTCGACACAAGTCTCGATGAATTGGAAGCGTTCTTGCGCACGACGGCAACCTCTTCGAGAGATCGGATAGTGCCCCCGTCACGCGGCTCCGCGAGGCGCCGGTCGCAGAACGCGGGGCCCGCGAGCCGAGGCAAGCGAACACCCCGAGAGGCGATCGACCGCGCTGAACAGGCAGCTGCCAAGGAACTCGCCGATCCGATCACATCCGAGGACGACGTGCGCGAGCGCGAACTTCGTGCAGTATTTCTGCGCCGCGGACAAGGGATATTCAGAAAAGCCCTGCTCAATGCTTATGAGAAGCGGTGCGACAACGGGCTATGCTACGCGCAGACATTCACACGCTCTTCGATCTGGGTCTCCTGTGGGTCAATCGAGAAATGAAGGTCGAAGTCGCGAATGCCTTGCAGCGTACGGAGGGAAAGTTTCATGGGTACCCGTGTCGACTTCTCTGCGTTTGACCCAGCCCACCAATGTCGACTGTGCACAGCCAAATTTAGGGCCGATGGAGGCCGCAGCGGCCCAAAGCGATGAATACTCCCCACACGGCTCTTGAACAATGCTTACTGCACGTTCGCGGACTTCTGGCGAAAATTTTGTTTGATTACTCATGATGTCATTCTCTCAGGTTTCTACCCTCCTTGAAACCCGGGGCGATTCAGCCTTCGCTGGCAATCACGCGTTCGTGAACCGCCGCAGTCAAGGTTTCGATGCGTTTGCTCATTTGGTTCGTCAACCGGGTCAGCTCGGTGTTTTGCTGCAACAAGGCAAGTAATTGTGTGCTCTGGTCTGCCACTTGCTGTTGACGCTGCTCTGCGGCAAGTGCCAAGGCTTCACGGTGCTGGGCATCCGCCTCCGCCAAGGCTTTGTCACGGTCGGCTTGCCGCGTCTGCGCCAGCAGGATCAAAGGCGCGGCATACGCTGCCTGCAGGCTGAATGCAAGATTGAGCAGAATGAACGGATAGACGTCGAAGTGCACTACGCCGGACACGTTCAACACGATCCAAATGAGCACGATGCCTGTTTGCATCAAAAGGAATTGCGGTGTACCAAAATAGCGGGCAAAGGCTTCGGCCTTTTTCCCAAACTCGCCACTTCCAAAAGCAGACGTCAGGTGACTATGTGGCTTCAGAAAGCGAAACGCGTTCAATCTGGAACCGCCCGCTCGGTGCGGGGACTCGTCAGGGCTTGATGATTCGCTGATCACGATCTTTCTCCATACAGGTTGTGGGTGACAGTAGTGCGGCCATGGGCTATGCGTCTGGTGACAACGACATGCAACCTGCCCGGGCAAAGCGTTCACCTAACGGCAGCAGCCAGACGAACGGCTTGTGTGTATTTGAACAGATTGAAACAGATCGACAATAAGCGTGATGCACGCCACTACTAAGTGCCAGGCTACGCTGCCGGGCCGGTACGCTGGACGTCGCTCGGCGCTTGGCATCGTGACGCATTGGGAGGCACCTTCAAGCCAAACCCCAGCGCGCTGGCGATGACGATTCCCACAACTCCGGAAATTGCGATGTATTTGTAGCCGAACGCGGCCAGCAGGGGTCCGCTCGCAAACGCTCCGATAACGGTGGCGGAAGACAGCGCCAGGTTGAACAGCCCCATTGCTTCGCCCTCGCTCGCCGGTGGCGCGAGTTGCGCTGCAAGATTGGTACCCGCCACGCTGAGGAGCGGCCAGCCGATGACGACCAGACTGAAACCGATGAGCCCCATTGTGAATCGTTGCTCCACCGGAACGAGCAGGGGAATCGCGAGCAAGATGAAACCGGCCAGACGAATCCACAATCCTATCTGATAGACGCGCAGCGCGCCAAAGCGCGTTGACCAGTGCCCGCCCAAGATGAACAAGCTGATGCCCGCCGCTGCGACAAGCGCATAGGTGACCGATGACAGATGTGAGTTCACGCCGTAGCTATGTTCGAGCATGACCGGGAAGTAGGTGAAGAAAGCGGCAACGCCAAGCGCCAGCATGAACCACGAAAACAGGAACCTGCCAAACGGCGTCTTCACTGCATCCGGCAGGCGACGCAGACCCTTTGCATTGAATGCATGGAAATGCAGGCCGATCCCCGCCGGCAGGTTGACGCGCGGGAACACCGCGAGCGCGTGCATGTCCAGCCAACGGTGAAGGTGATGCGTACCAGTGCCGGATCTGCGGGTTGCCGCGGGCAGTCCGTCTCGCGATAGCACCAATGCCGGTACCAGCAACACCGCGGCAATCCACAGTCCCGCCGAAAACAGGCCGTGCGAGAATGCACCCGCCAAAAGCAGTCCGACCACTTGCCCAACGCCGTTGAAGCTCTGCAACAAACCGATACGCGGTTCCCACTCGGCGGCGGGCTCGAAATCGACGATCAGCAAAGACGCGACCGTCGCGGCGCCGGAAGAACCGGCTCCCAGCACGAATGCTGCCAACATCCAGCCTGCCATCGAGTGCATGAACGGAAATACCGCAGTGGCTATCCCACACAGCAGAAATCCGAGGAAAAACTGGCTGCGATACGCCTTGCGACGCTCGGCAAGTACGCCCCAAAACAGCGAGGTCATCAAGCCGAGGTCGTACACGCCCATTACAAACGCGACGCCGGACGCTTGGTGCGATACCTCGGTCATCATCAGCGGCAGCAAGACCGGGACCAAGCCTGCGGTAACGATGCCGAGAAGCAGATAGGCGAAGTACCAAGGACGCGTGTAGCGTTTCGGCTCGGCGACAACCTGCCGCAAAATCCGAAGTGGGCGATAACGCTGGCTTTGCGATGGGGTATCAGAACAACTATTCATCGGAAGATTTTACTGGCAACACCGTTCGCTGGCGAGCGCTGGTATCTGGGACACGTCCGCGCACGGCGGCGATAAGAACGTAGCGCCAGGCTACGGTACCGACATCAACGTACACATCGCAACTCGGCAGACCGCTTGGGTCGACCCGCGACCTTCTGTCGAACGGTCAGTTGTTGGGCGCCGCCGATGAAGATACGCGAGGATAAGGCTCCTTTCGCTGAGGTGAAGCATCTGATTAAAGATGTTCACCGGCAATTGTCCCTCCCTCTGCCACCAGTTCGTTACGAAGGTACTTAACGCGTGGAGCGAATCATACAAAGCAATACGTACCGTCGCGTCGTCGCCGGACAATTCGCGGAATTGTGGAGCACTCGGATACAGCACAGGCATTTCTGTAAGGAAATCTGCCTGAAGGTCGTTCAGTTTGACCTTGTTCTCGGCTGAAATATACGCATCGACTGCGGCCATGTAGTTAGGGCGGGCTCGTTCGTGAATATACAAAACCCGTTCGATGGTTCGGCTCAGCTCGGCTGCGAAATATCGCCGTGCGTCGGCTTCCGTCCGAGTTTTTTCTTCGATCTTGGAACGTCGCGCGTTCAATTCGTTTATCCAAGCTCCTAATGGGGAAGCTCCGTTCCAAACAAAGCTCCTGAAATTATCGCAAGCTTCGTTGGAAGAGCAACGATTCCAACTATAAAGAGCAGCGCGGCCAACCCCATATGCGGATTCTTTCGAACGAAGTTCCATGCTGCTTTCAGAAACAGGTCAAACTCATCCAGTGCTCGCTCAGTCGTCATTAATCATCGGAATGTGGGTAGCTTTTCCTGGCATAACTCGCTACCCTATTTGGACACGATTCACGATTCTGAGTAGGGAAATCGGATCTCAGCTCATATCGTATCCTCATTCGGGCAGCACCTCGCGGCACCATCGATCAGTTTACTTGTGCAGGCCCAGCTTCCCAGAGTGAGCGTGCAGTCGTTGCAGTAGGCCCTCCATCAACAACTAAGGACCGGATCTTGAATACAACCGTTACGGGCACATCGAATCCATCAAAGCCCTATCAAGTGCAAGTTCGTAAAGACATCGTCTATGGCGTCGGCGCGGTCGGTGCGTGCAATGGCCGTGAAGCGATCCTGCGGGAACTGAAGCTCGACCTATATCAACCCATACTCGGCGCCCCCACCCACAACCGGCCCGTGCTCGTAATGGCCTTTGGCGGCGCCTTCCATCGCGGCTCCAAAGAGGATGATGCCTACGGAAACGCGCCGCAGCGAAACAACTCCGTTGCGTGGTATTGCCACGAGTTTGCGCGACGCGGCTATGTGGCCTGCTCCATCGATTACCGCCTGGTGCCGGAAGACCCGCAGCCCGGCAATACACCAGTGACATTCAGCCCGAAGAATTTCCCACGCTCCAGGGTGGACGTCGTACGAAAAATCATGGGCTTGTCCAAAGCAAGCGACGACATGTTGTGGCGAGGCGTCGAGGCGGCCAGCGACGATATGGCTTTGGCCCTGCGGTATATAAAGGCTCAGTCCGCCGAATGGGGCATCAATCCCCAACGACTGGCCATCGGCGGATTTTCAGCTGGCGCCAGAACCGCCTTGAATGTCGCATTTGGTGAACGAGAACCTGTTGCGGCCGTCATCGCCTTGTCCGGATATATGGATGCACAGGACATCGAACGACATCTCGCATTAGGCCAGAGCTTTCCCCCGCTGCTCCTGATCAGCGCGGAAAACGACCTCGACTATGTCGCCCGCCACACGCCAGATATGGTGGCCCGCTTTAGGGCACATGGCCTGCATTGCGAACACGTTCAGGTGAACGGCGCCACCCATTTCTATCCCGCAAACGCGCCCGCCGTGCACGATTCGCGCGGCCTAACGACCGTTGAATGCGCCATGGTCGCATTCCTGGAACACGCCATGCCCGGGTAATCGACAACGTCCGAGAGTGTCCCTGACGTTCCCGGACAGCCTATACTGGAGCCACGCAAATCTGCTGACACGGTCTGATCAACTCAGTCAAAGAGGAACTGGTGCATCATGCCCGACACCCCAAGCCTAAAACCCCATCTGCTAACACTTGTGGCCTATCACGGCTGGGCAAACAAAGTGCTGCTGGAGCATCTGTCGCCGATTACAGAAGCCGATTATCACGCACCGGCCGGGCTGTTTTTCAACTCCATTCACGGCACCCTGAACCATCTATTGTTGGCTGATCGCGCTTGGCTTGGCAGGTTCATAGGCAAGCCAGAAAAATTCGCCAGCCTGGCGCAAGAAATTGAAACTGACCGCGAAGCACTGGCTGAACAACTGGCCGGCCGGCACCTGCTTTGGCAAGGGCTGATTGAATCCGCGTCTTCCGAAACCATAATGGGTTCTTTGCACTACACCACTACAGCGGGAGAAGCGACCGTCACCCCATGGCTCGGAACCATTACGCACGTATTCAACCATGCCACCCATCATCGCGGACAGATCAGCGCGGCACTGACCGGCTTGCATCACGCCTGTCCCGAACTCGATCTGATCTATTTTCTGCGACTACGCGGCCCGGCTCCATCGATCATATAGAAGCAAAAGCGCGGCCGGCTCGTTAAAGGGCCGACCGCGTTTTCACGCTAGAGCATTCTGGGTTCAAGTGTTTACAGGCAACCTGATAGACGCAAGCTGCAGGCAAGCAAGTTCCAGGCATGCCATGACGCGAGCCGTCTATGGGGGCGTTTCCAGATACCCAAACATCCCCTGCTCGATACAGCCTAAGCAAAAACACCCCAGATGAATCAGTTCTTTTTCATACCCACAGTCTTGGCGATTTCGCCCCATTTTTGGGTCTGGTTAGCAATAAAAGTTTTGAACTCGGCGGGTGTCATGCCGCCTGGATCAGCCCCCAAAGTATTGAAGACCTTGACCAGGTTTGGAAGTCATAGCCAGGCACGCCTGTGGCGGCGATAGTCGACAGGTCGGGGAAAAATTTGGATCGTTTAGCCGTGCTTACGGCCAGACCCTTGACCGTACCGGCCTTCATCTGCGCGCCTGCCGAGCCACTGGTTTCAATCGCCATCTGTATCTGCCCCGACATCAGGCCAGCCATCATGCAAGCACCGCAGTTATGGCATAGATTGGCCAGATAATTGACATCGGCCTTGGTAAAATCCAGGCGTCGCGTCATGGCCGGCCAGGGTCTTCGGATAATTATCTAGCCCTAAGTATGTGCTAAGTCGATCTTGCTACACTCAAATCTGTCTCCCTTCGGCTTGATTCCCATGCAAAAAGCAAAGCAGCCATGCCGCGCGGCCACGCTCCTTCTGGCAAGCGTGTTGCTCGGCGGCTGCGCCACATATCACTCGGTGCCGCTTACGCCACACAGCACGGCCCTGCAACGGATCGACGCCCTGCACATCGATCCGCATTCAATGCCCTTGCCAGCCCTGGCGGCTCATCGTTTCGACCCTTCCGACGGGCTGGACATCACCGAAACGGCCATGCTGGCTGTGGCCAATAATCCGGATTTGAAACTGGCGCGTGACGATGCCGGCATCGCCCACGCGCAGGCATTTGCCGCCGGATTGCTGCCCGACCCCCAACTGAACCTGACAGGCGACTTTCCATCCCCGTCGATAGCCGGACTGATTCCGGCCTTCAACCGCGGCCTGAGTTTCGACTTCACCTCGCTGATTACCCACGCGGCCACGCACGAGGCGGCAACGGCAAGCGCGCAAAAAACCGACCTGGCCTTGCTGTGGCAAGAATGGCAGGTGGTTGCCCAAGCGCGCCAGCTGTTTGTACGTATCGCGACACAACGGCGCCTGGCTGCGGTGCTGCAACAAGCGCTCACGTGGCAAACTACCCGCTACCAGGCAGCCCAGGCCGCCATGACGGCCGGCAATCTGACGCTGGGTGCAGTCACTCCCTATCTGGTCGCCCAGCAAGACATCCAGCGCCAATTGGCCGAACTCGGCCGCCAGCAGAACCAGAGCCGCCACAATCTGAACGCCTTGCTGGGGCTTGCCCCCCAGGTGCATCTGGATCTGGTCGGATCCACCCGTATTGCGCCTCTGAATTTAAAAGCGCTGCGCCGCGCTACACGAGACTTGGCCAAGCGACGGCCCGACTTGCTCGCGCTGGCGGCTGGCTATCAATCGCAGGAAGCTAAAGTACGGGCGGCGATATTGGCCCAATTTCCCAGCCTGAATATCGGCTTTACCCGGGCTCGCGATACGGCCGGCGTTTACACCACTGGCTTTTCAGTTTCTATCAGCTTGCCGATCTTCAATCGCAATCGAGGCAATATCGCCGTCGAGCGGGCCACCCGACAACGCCTCAAAGACGAATACCAGTCACGGCTGAACAAGGCCGAAAACGATATTGATCGCTTGCTCGCCGAACAGCAGTTGCTGGAACAACAGCGCAGCACGACTCTCGAATCGATTCGGATTCTGCAAGCCAACACGCAAAAGGCCGCCACGGCCTACAGTGCCCACCGGATCACATTAAACCTCTATATAGATTTGGAGTCGGCCCTGTATACCAAACAAATCGAGGCCATAAACCTGGATCAAACGCTACTGGAACAACGCATTGCCCTGCAAGCCCTGCTGGGCGGCGAATTGCCCCATCAGGCGGCCTCTAAAACGTCTACACCTATAAAACAAGCATCTGAATGAAAACTGCTCTCGCTTTCTGCCTGTGCGTGCTGGCCAGTACGGTACACGCACAAACCCCGGACGCGCCCATCGCGCAAATCAGCACCGTACCTGCCCGTCAGGCCGTACTGGCCAATATCGTAACCGCTTATGGCACGCTCACCTTTACCCCCGGCCAGCAAATGGCCCTCAACTTGCCTTATGCGGCACAAATCACCCATCTGTGGGTCACGAGCGGACAATCCATCCAGCGCGGCACGCCACTGTACGACGTCGCACCCGATCCGGCGGCGCTGCTGGCCTACCAGCAAGCGCAAAGCGCGGTCACCCTGGCACGTCGTGAATTGCAGCGAAACAAGTCGCTGTTCACGCAGCGCCTTGCCACGCAATCGCAAGTGGACACAGCCCGTAAGGCCCTCGACGACGCCCTGCATAGCGTAAGCGCGCTGCAGATTGTTACGCAACGGCACGTTACCGCGCCTTTCGAAGGCGAAGTCATCAAGGTTCTCGTTGCACAAGGAGACCGGGCACAAGCCGGCAGCACCATTATGCTGCTTGGCCGCACGGGTGCCGATACACCGGCCCACGCCGTAGTGGGAGTAGAACCTGCCGACAGCCTAAGCCTGCGCCCCGGCATGCCGGTTGAGCTCACCGTACTGGATACGCGCCCGGGGCAAGCGGCCACACCGTTCAAGGGTACGGTCAGCGCCATACGCAGCGCTCTGAATCCGCAAAGCAAGCTGGTCGAAGTTACCGTTGGCATCCCTCCCGCAACACCGGGCCTGATCACTGGCACCGCCGTAAAAGCCCGAATCGCCACGGAGCAGGGGCGGCACTGGATAGTGCCGCGCTCGGCTGTGTTGCGCGATAGCCAGGGTGCCTACCTATTTCAGGTCGTAAACGGCAAAGCGAAGCGTATCAACGTCGTCACGCGCGTAAGCGACAAGGGACAGCTTGGCATAGACGGCGCCCTGACGCCTGCGCAACCCATCGTTGTCACCGGCAATTACGAACTGAAAAACGGTATGGCGGTACGCGAGGCCACGCCATGAACTTCAGTCAATGGATACAGTCCCATCGCCGCTCCATACTTTTCATATTGGCGCTGTTATCGATTGCGGGAGCTGTCACTGCATTTCGTCTGCCGACTTCGCTATTCCCCAACGTAGCCTTTCCCCGCGTGGTCATTTCCCTGGATGCGGGCGACCGGCCGGCCGAACAGATGGCCATGCTGGTTACCCAACCGGTAGAAGAAGCCGTACGACGCGTGCCCGGCGTGCTGGACGTACGTTCGACTTCCAGCCGGGGCAGTGCCGAACTATCGGTGAATTTCGCCTGGGGATCGGACATGGCGCGCGCCACGTTGGAGACCAATTCGGCCATTACCCAAATCCTGCCCCTACTGCCCGCCGGCACACAGATGCATGTGCGCCGCATGGATCCCACCGTTTTCCCCATTGTTGCCTACAGCCTGACATCCTCACATCAGTCGCCCGTGGCACTGTACGATCTGGCCCAATACCAGTTGCGCCCCCTGCTCTCGGCCATACCCGGCGTGGCCCGCGTAAAGGTTCAGGGCGGCGCCAAAGGCGAATACCACGTCACCATCAACCCGGTGCAACTCGCGGCACACAAACTTAGCTTGTCCGACGTGAGCCAGCGACTAGCTGCCAATAATGTCATCAGTGCTGTCGGGCGCCTTGAGGATCACTACAAGCTGTATTTGGTCATGGTGAACTCGCAGTTCGCGACACTGGATCAAATTGCAGGCACCGTCATCCAAAGCGGTGCGGCCGGCATTGTGCACCTGGGAGATATCGCCACAATAACACGCAGCACCGTGCCCACCTGGCAGCGCGTAACCGCCGACGGCAAGGATGCCGTGCTGATTAATATCTTCCAGCAACCGGGCAGCAACAGCGTCACCATCGCACACGACGTCAAGGCCAAGCTGGCTGCGTTTCATACGAAAATGCCGCCCGATGTCCATCTGGCAAACTGGTACGACCAAAGCGTTCTGATCACTGACTCTGCCGTCAGCGTGCGCGACGCCATTCTGATCGGAGCATTGCTCGCCGCAGCAACCCTGCTGGTGTTTCTGCGCAACTGGAAGATCACTCTCATTGCCGTCACGGTCGTGCCCATAGTCATCAGCTCCACCATTGTGCTGCTGGGCGCTCTCAACATGGGTTTTAACATCATGACCCTGGGAGGCATGGCCGCCGCCGTGGGACTCATCATCGATGATGCTATTGTGATGATCGAGCACATTATTCGGCGGGTACGCGAAGGTGGCACTACGTCTTTTCATGGCCGCGTGCTGTCAGCCGCGCGCGAATTTACCCAGCCTCTTGCAGGCTCGTCGGCCGCCACGTTGGTGATTTTCATCCCTCTGGCCTTTTTGAGCGGCGTGACGGGGGCTTTTTTCAAAGCCTTGTCCATCACCATGGCCAGCGCCTTGCTGATCTCCTTCTTCGTCAGCTTGTTGGCGGTGCCAATACTGTGCGACCACTGGCTCACTCACAAAGATGCCGAACAGGAAGAAGGCGGCCGCTTTGACACGTGGCTGCGTACTCGTTACGAGCGCGTGCTGCGGCGCGTGCTGCGGCGCCCGGCATGGGTATTGCTGGGCCTGATCCCACTGGCATTCGTCAGCTGGATGGCCTACGCCCACGTGGGATCCGGCTTTATGCCGGCCATGGACGAAGGCGGATTTATTCTCGACTATCACATGCCGCCGGGTACGTCGCTTAGCGAAACCGATCGTGTGCTGCGGCAGGTCGAGACCATTATCAAGGCGAATCCAAACGTGTCCACCTACTCGCGCCGCACGGGCACAGGCCTGGGCGGCATCGGCATAAGCGAAGCTAATGAAGGGGATTTTTTCATCCGCCTGAATTCAGGCAAGCGCGAGCCCATCGATACCGTGATGAATGAAATCCGCACACGCATCGAACACGAGGTGCCCGGACTCAGCATTGAAATGGCACAGTTGATGGAAGATCTGATCGGCGATTTGACCGCTGTACCCCAGCCGGTACAGATCAAGATTTTCTCCGACGATCCTAAAATACTTGATTCGTCGGCACATCGGGTCGCCGCGGCGCTGGGCAAGATTTCGGGCATCGTCGATGTACGAAACGGCATCAATCCCGCCGGCGACGCGCTAGAGGTTCATGTCGCGCCCGATCGCGCCGCTCTCGAAGGTGTGGATCCGAATGCTGTGGCGCAGATGTTAAACGACATGCTAACGGGCAAGGTCGCCACGCAAGTCCAGCGCGGGCCCAAAATGGTGGGTATCCGAGTCTGGACACCAGCGACCATCCGCGGCAGCGACACAGCGCTGGGAAACTTGCAGCTGCGCGCGCCGGACGGCCATCTGTTTCCACTCAAGCGCATCGCGCAAATAGTGCCGGTCAGCGGCCAGCCGCAGATCAATCGGGATAATCTGAGGCGGATGGTATCGGTCACCGCCCGCATCAGCGGGCGCGATCTGGGCTCCACCATTGCCGAGGTCAAAACCATGCTGGCCAAACCCAAGCTGCTTGGCAAAAACGCCTATTACGAACTGGGCGGCCTCTACCAGCAGCAGCAGATCGCCTTCCACGGCCTGCTTACCGTTTTTGCTGCAGCCATAGCGTTGGTCTTTGCGCTGCTGCTGTTTCTCTATGAGCGCTTCCGCACCGCAGGCGCCGTACTGGCCATGCCCTTACTGGCGGCCGGCACCGTATTCATCGGTCTGTGGGTCACAGGCGTTGAACTGAACATTACCTCAATGATGGGCATGACCATGATTGTGGGGATCGTCACCGAGATAGCGATATTCTATGTCTCGGAGTTTCGTGCGCTGGTCACCGAGGAAGGCATGGCTCCTATGGAGGCGCTAGTCATCGCCGGCAGCAACAGGCTGCGCCCGATTGCCATGACGACCGTCGCAGCCATACTGGCATTGATGCCACTGGCGTTCGCACTTGGCCAGGGATCAGCCATGCAACAGCCACTGGCCGTTGCCATCATTACCGGGCTGATCGTGCAAATGCCTCTGGTTTTGATACTGCTGCCAGTCCTATTGGCACTGCTCATGCCCAAGCCGCCTTCGACGTGACAACCCAAAGAACTTGCTAAGCACTCAGGAGCAAGGGTAGGATAATCAAAATGGCAAGATTGCCCGATAGCAGGTAACAAGACAAATCCTGATTCATTCACACGTTTTAGCCCAAGGAGCCACCACCATGAGCCAACCCTCTCTGCACCCGGCCATCGATCATGACATCAAGCCAGGCAATCCGTCGTTTGCCGGCGGCAAACTGCAATGCCTGTGCCCCGACAACAAGGTTGAAGTCCAGATCGACTCGCAGGTCGCGCACAACCACTTGTGCGGCTGCACCAAGTGCTGGAAACCCAAGGGCGCCCTGTTTGCGCAGGTGGCCGTCGTATCGCGCGACAAGGTCAAGGTCACCGCACATGCCGAAAAGCTAGCCGCGGCAGACGCAAACGCGGTCATCAAGCGCTATGCCTGCAAGGGATGCGGCGCGCATATGTACGGGCGCATCGACAACGAAAAACACCCCTTCTACGGCCTGGACTTCGTGCATACCGAACTCTCGCCCGACAGCGGCTGGGCACCTCCCGAATTTGCCGCCTTTGTGTCCTCGGCCATCGAAGGCGGCGCCCAGCCGGCCGATATGGCGTCGATACGACGCACCCTGAAAGAAAAAGGGCTGGAGCCCTACGACTGCCTGTCGCCCGCGCTCATGGACGCACTCGCCACGCACGCTGCCAAGGCATCGGGTGTGCTGCACTAGCCGCTTCCACGCCGGCTTTGCGACGACGGTTCCAATAAAGCAGGGCCAGCCATGCGACGAACATGCGCGCCAGGCGGCCCTGCACATAGTGTATTCGAACCCAAACTGGAATGATTGTACGGCCATGGCCACAGGTGACAGCTCCCGTGATGAACTCCCCCCTTATCGAAGCGAAGCCAGTTGCTGATCGGGGCTGATACGCAGCTCGGAGAGCACTTCCATGGACTCGTCGTCAAGCGTCCCCTGTCCGTGTTGGGCACGATCGATCAGCGCTGCATCCCGCTGCCGCATCAGGTCGCAAATCTGCGGGCGGTAAAGGCTGGTAATCGCAACAATTACTTCGTCGATCAGGGCATGTCCGGTAGACAGGCGAAGGCCGTCAATCATTTGCACAGTTGAAGCCGCGCTCATCATCGCATCGCCCGTGACCCAACTGTTGACGGTAAACAGGCTCTGCGGCACCCCTTTGGCATCCAGGCCAATGCACAGCAGATGCCGCGTGCTTGCCGCAGGGCTCGCGATATCGAGCACCCGGGCGAATTCCTGCTCGCCCGTGACGTCGGCCCATGGAGTCCATGCAGGCGAGCGGGCAAACACGTGGATATGGCCATGCTCGGTCGAGCCGGTGCGGTCGCCCGGCGCATGGGAGTGATAAAACCATTGGTAGCCATGGCGTTCATCGATGGCATCATCGGCCGGATAATGCGACCACTGCTGGGGAGCCTTGCCGCAAAGCAGGCTATCGAGCAGGTGTGCACCCCTTTTCGCGAGCGTCTGATAACACGTCAACAATCTGACGCCGGCGTTGCGCTGGCCAGCATCATCGTTGCTGCACGCCAAGCCCCCCATCACTTCATGGTGCCGCTCTTGGCGCCGCATTTTGGCACGCACTTTCCGCTGGCCGCAGGTTTATGAGCCGGCATCATCGAGCCGTGTTTCACACCCCCCATCGCCCCGCACTTCGCACCGGAACTTTGCTTGGCCGAACACTTTTGCATTCCCTGCGTGGGGCTGCACTTCATGGCGGTGGCTGACGCATTGGCCGCCACAGCCGCTACCGGCAAGGCGAGCGTCGCCGCCGTAAGCGCCGCCAACGAAAGATGGGTAACCCTGTTTTTCATAAATATCTCCTTGGAATTAAAGCATGATCGCGCCAGCGCACGGACGGAAACCGCGCTGTCCCGCAGTGGCGACTAGCGGCATTCCGTTATGGGAAACCGCGCTTTCAATCATAATCCGTTTTATTTCGCATGCGTTATATTTGCGATGTATGCATCCAAACACCGCCAACACCGGGAAATCCCATGAACAGTCTCGTTCTATATGCCAACAGTCAATTTTCCAGCCCTTATGTCTTGTCGGTTTACGCAACGCTTGTTGAAAAAGGCCTGCCCTTCGACCTTAAGACCGTTGATCTCAATCTTGGCGAGCAATTCACAAAAGACTACGCAAAACTCTCGCTAACCTCCAGGGTCCCCACCCTGGTGGATGGCGATTTCTCGCTGTCCGAATCCTCGGCCATTATTGAATATCTGGAAGAAACCTATCCGCGCCCCACCTACGCATCGGTTTTCCCCGGCGATGCCAGGCTAAGAGCACGCGCCAGGCAAATTCAGGCGTGGCTGCGCAGCGACCTGGGCGCATTGCGCGAAGAGCGTCCCACCACGGTTATCTACGCCACAAAAAATCCCAAGCCTTTATCGGGACAGGCTCAGCATGCGGCGCAAAAATTGTTGACCGTGGCCAATGCCCTGATCGACGCCCAAGGAAACCCTCTTTTCGGGCAATGGTCGATTGCCGACGTGGACATGGCCGTTACGCTGAGCCGTCTGGTGGCCAATGGCGACCCGACACCCGAGAAAATCCAGAGCTACGTAGCCCAGCAAAGCAGCCGCCCATGCATCGCTGATTGGTGGAAACGCGCGGCGCAAGCCCGTTAGACCGACAAATGGCGGCGTACATCGTCGCCATCGATTTGCGTCTTGTCGCCCGAGGCCACCACTTCGCCGCGCGACAACACTACGTATTGATCGGCCAGTTCGCGGGCAAAATCGAAATACTGCTCGCAAAGCAGAATGGCCATATCGCCGCGTTCGCGCAGCAGCCGTATTACACGACCGATATCCTTAATGATCGAAGGCTGAATCCCCTCGGTGGGTTCATCCAGGATAATCAGCCGGGGTTCGGCTGCCAGGGCGCGCGCAATGGCTAGTTGCTGTTGCTGCCCGCCCGAGAGGTCGCCGCCGCGACGCGCCAGCATGGTTTCCAGCACCGGAAAAAGTTCAAAAATATCGCCCCTGATGCGACGAGCGGCCGATGCCGGTTTGGCCGCCATACCCATCAGTATATTTTCCTCGACCGTCAGCCGTGCAAAAATATCGCGTCCTTGGGGCACATAGGCCATGCCGCGGGCGGCGCGCTGATGCGGGGCCAGGCCAGAGATATTTTCGCCATCAAGGCTGATGCTGCCCGAAGAGATCGGCAGTACGCCCATCAGACACCTCAACAGAGTGGTTTTCCCCACGCCATTGCGACCCAGCAAGGTCAGGCATTCACCTCGCTTCAATGACAAGGACACGCCGCGCAGCGAGTGGCTGCCGCCGTAATAATGATGAATTGCGTCAACGGTCAGCATATCAACGTCCCAAATACACGTCAATCACGCGCGGGTCAGCCTGGACCTCGCTCATCGTCCCCTCAGCCAACACTGATCCTTCATGCAGCACGGTCACCTTGCCCTGACCCGCAATGCTCGCGACGAAATCCATATCGTGCTCCACCACCATTAGCGAGTGACGCCCTCGCAGCTCGTTGAGCAATTCGCCGGTGCGCTCGGTTTCGGCGTCCGTCATGCCTGCTACAGGCTCATCCAGCAGCAATAGCTGCGGCTCTTGCATTAGCAACATGCCAATCTCCAACCACTGCTTCTGTCCATGAGAAAGCAGGCCCGCCAACTGCCACGCCTCGTGCGTTAAACGAATCAATTCCAGCGTGGCGCTGATCGCATCGGCCTGCACACCGTTTAGTTTTGAAAACAAGGTGGGCTTGACCCCCTTGTCGGTTTTCATCGCCAACTCAAGATTTTCAACAACAGTGTGACGCTCGAAAACCGTAGGCCTCTGGAATTTCCGGCCAATGCCAGCATGCGCGATCTCGGCTTCGCCAAGCATGGCCAGGTTGATGTTTTGTCCAAAAAAAGCAGTACCCGCAGAGGGCCGAGTCTTGCCGCTAATCACGTCCATCATCGTGGTCTTGCCCGCGCCGTTGGGGCCAATGACGCAGCGCAATTCGCCCACGCCTATATCCAGGCTAAGCCGGTTCAGTGCCGTGAATCCATCAAAGCGGACGGTGATATCCTCCAGATACAAAATGACGCCGTGGCGAGTGTCGACGCCGACAGGCGCCACACGTCCGTAGGTCGCCTCGCCACTCGGGCCGCCATCGAGTGGGGCGTCGCGCCCGATATTGAGAGCCCTCATGGCTTTCTCCCGAAACAGCGCGCGGCAACTTGCCGCAACAGGCCTACAATGCCTTGCGGCAGGAACAGCGTGGTCAACACAAAAATAAGGCCCAGCGCATAAAGCCAGAACTCTGGGAAAACACTGGTAAACCATGTCTTCGCCGCGTTGACGACGCCGGCCCCCAATATGGGGCCTATTAATGTGCCACGTCCCCCGGTCGCCACCCAGATCACCATTTCAATCGAGTTCTCGGTCGACATTTCGCCAGGGTTGATGATACCGGCCTGAGGCACGTACAACGCCCCCGCGATGCCGCACATCACCGCCGATACAGTCCACACGAATAGCTTGAATCCCTGCGGGTCATAGCCTATGAAACGCAGCCGACTCTCGGAATCGCGCACCGCCGTCAACACGCGGCCCAGTTTGGACTGAGTGATGGCGCGGGCCAATACCAGCGATCCCGCCAGAACCACCAGCGTCGCCCAGCACAGCGCCGCACGGGTCGTGGGCGCCGTAATGTCAAAGCCCAATATGCGCTTGAAATCGGTAAAGCCATTGTTGCCGCCAAACCCCGTATCGTTGCGAAAGAAAAGCAGCATGGCCGCAAACGTCAGGGCCTGGGTAATGATGGAAAAATATACCCCCGTAATCCTTGAGCGAAACGCAAAATAGCCAAAGACAAAGGCCAGCGCGCCAGGCCCCAGCATCGCCAGCAGCAGCGCATACCAGAAATGGTCGGTAAACGTCCAGAACCAGGGGTATGACTTCCAGTTCAGGAACACCATGAAGTCGGGCAATGTGCTGTGATAGGCGCCGTCGCGGCCAATGGCCCGCATCAAGTACATGCCCTGCGCATAACCTCCCAGCGCGAAGAATAGGCCATGCCCCAGCGACAAAATCCCGGCGTAGCCCCACACCAGATCCAGAGCCAGGGCCGCAATGGCATAGCACATGAACTTGCCCAGCAGCGCTACGGTATACGATGATACATGCAAGCCATGGCCGACTGGAAACACCAGATTAAGCAAGGGCAGCAAAGCCAGCACAATAACGGCGGCGGCCAGCGCGAACCAGGCAGGCGTCGAAAAAAGACGCCTGCGAAGCAGCAGATCGGCTCGCCCAAACGAATTGGCGGCAATCATTCGACACTCCTGCCACGTGGCGCAAATAGGCCTTGCGGGCGTTTTTGAACGACCAGCACAATCAACATCAGGATCGCAATTTTGGCCATGACCGCGCCCGCGTATGGCTCCAGGAATTTGTCGATCCCGCCCAACCCCAGCGCAGCAATGACCGTGCCAGCCAACTGGCCGACCCCGCCCAACACCACCACCATGAATGAATCAACGATATAGCCCTGGCCCAGATCAGGACCCACATTGCCCAACTGAGACAAGGCAATTCCCGCCAGACCGGCTATACCCGAGCCCAGGCCAAAAGCCAGCATATCGATACGGCCAGTCGGCACGCCAACACAATCAGCCATTCTGCGATTTTGAGTAATGGCGCGCACAAACAGACCTAAGCGGGTATGGTTGAGCAAAAGCCAGACAAAGACCACCACCAGCATGGCGAACACAATAATGGCGATACGGTTGTAGCTCAGCACCAGTCCGCCCAGCACGGTAACCCCACCCGACATCCACGAGGGATTTCCCACCTCCACGTTCTGCGCGCCAAAAATCGTTCTAACAGTCTGCATTAGAATCAGACTGATTCCCCAGGTTGCCAGCAAGGTTTCAAGCGGACGGCCGTACAGCCAGCGGATCACCGTACGCTCCAGTGCCATGCCGACCACGGCCGTCACCAGAAACGCCGCCGGCAGTGCCGCCAACACATACCAGTCCAGCCATCCCGGTGCAAACCTCTGAAACAACCACTGCACCACATAAGTGACGTAAGCGCCGACCATCAGCAACTCACCGTGCGCCATATTGATGACACCCATCAGTCCAAACGTGATGGCCAGGCCCAGTGCCGCGAGCAGCAGGACGCTACCCAGGCTCAAGCCATAAAACAAATTGCCCAGCCATTCCAACATGACCGTGTGACGATCAATGCCTTTGATGGCCAAAGCGGCGGCCGTGCGCACACCGGCGTCGGGTTCGACATTCACGCCTCGCGCATCGCGAGCCAGCAATCCCGCCAACACGGGCCGGAATTCGGCGTTATCCGTGCGGCCCAGCATCGTCACCGCATGCTTACGCGTTGCAGGCTCGGCACTTTTCAGTTCCAGCCGGGCCTGTGCCACCTCAAGCGCGCCGCGTACTTGCGGGTCGGCTTCCTTTGCCAGGGCCCGAACGATCACCGCCACCCGCGTGGTATCGCCGCTTTGTTGCATGCGCCTGGCGGCGGCCAGGCGCATGGCTCTATCCGCCGAAAAAAGCCGCGACTCCGCCAGCACCCCCTCGACAGTGCGGCGCAAGCGGTTATTGACGATCACCGTATCGGCATCGGCCGGAAGGCTCAGCTTTTCGCCGGTTGCTGGATCCGTGGCGGACCGGTCAGCGCCGGCAATCAGGATTCGCCCTTGCGCTGTCACGTCCAGGTTGCCATCATCGAGCGCTTCCAGCACAGCGGTGGCCAACGGATCGTGCAGTTGGCCAAGCTGCGAGACAGCGCGCAGCCGGGCCTGGGCATCTGCACCCGCCAATAGCGCCAGCAGCGTCGGATCAAGGCCGCCCGCGCCCGCCGTCTGTGCGAGCGTAAACATCAACAACGCCAAAATGAATCGACGCCAGCGGGGTACAGTTGCGGTAATACGCATGGCAAACTTATCCCGTTAAAGACCTTGCTTGCTTTCGTTGCCCGCAAGGTACGGGCTCCATGGCTGGGCTCGAATAGGACCCTTTGTTTTCCACACAATATTGAACTGGCCATCGCTGCGAATTTCCCCGATATAGACCGGCTTGTGCAGATGATGATTGGTCTTGTCCATTTCAATCATGAAGCCGTCAGGCGCATTGAATGTCTGGCCGCCCATGGCTGCAATCACTTTGTCCACATCGGTGCTCTTGGCCTTTTCCACAGCCTGCTTCCACATATGGATGCCGATATACGTCGCCTCCATCGGATCGTTGGTCACGGCCGTGGCCGCATTGGGCAGGTTCTTGGCCTTGGCATAGGCTTTCCATTTCTTGATGAACCCAGCATTCACGGGATTCTTGATCGATTCAAAATAATTCCAGGCCGCCAGATGCCCCACCAAAGGCTTGGTATCCATACCGCGCAATTCTTCCTCGCCCACCGAAAACGCCATGACAGGCACATCGGTCGCTTTCAGGCCCGCATTGCCCAACTCTTTATAAAAAGGCACATTGGAATCGCCGTTAATGGTCGAGATCACTGCCGTCTTTCCACCCGTGGCGAACTGCTTGATATTGGCCACTATCGTCTGATAATCGGAATGGCCGAACGGCGTATACACCTCGTCGATATCGCTATCGATCACCCCCTTGGAATGCAGGAAGGCGCGCAGAATTTTATTGGTCGTGCGCGGATAAACGTAATCGGTACCCAACAGCACAAAGCGCTTGGCGCCTCCGCCGTCTTCGCTCATCAGGTATTCCACCGCCGGAATCGCTTGCTGGTTGGGTGCAGCGCCCGTGTAAAACACATTGTGTTCCATCTCCTCGCCCTCATACTGCACGGGATAGAACAACAGGCCGTTGAGCTCTTTGAATACCGGCAATACAGACTTGCGCGACACCGAGGTCCAACAGCCAAATACCACCGCTACCTTGTCTTGCGAGAGCAACTGGCGCGCCTTCTCGGCAAACAACGGCCAGTTCGAGGCGGGGTCCACCACCACGGGCTCCAGTTGCTTGCCCAGCACGCCACCCTGAGCGTTAATCTCGGCTATCGTCATCAGCGCCACATTTTTTAGCGATGTCTCTGAAATGGCCATGGTGCCCGAGAGCGAATGCAAAATGCCAACCTTGATCGTGTCGGCGGCGAAGGCCTGTGACCCCCGGCCCGATAGTGCAAGCATGCTGAAAAGCGTTAATTTTTTAAGGGCAAGTCTACGTTTCATGATGGCTCCTGATAGGATGGGATAGGATCGACACGGTCAGCGCGATCAAGATGCGCAATGAAACTAAAGCAATAAGCGTGCCAGTTTTGCGACGGCGCATGTACGCTGCGGCCGACAAGGTCCCAATCGAGTGAAGAGATCAACGAAATTCAGGCGTCAGGAGCGCCCGAACTTGAAAGAGACGACTCAAGATGGTGCGCAAATCGTGTTTACATAAGCGATTTGCGCTAACGCGGTGCGTAACGCTGTGGGATGAAGCGCATTAAAGCCCATCTCTGAGGCCTACCGGCAGGGTGCTCTGGAATGGTGTACGGCGCTATGTAATCAGCGGCCTTGAACGATTGTCAGTACCACTGACCCTTGTCGGGATCTGGACTCGAGCTCACGGTGCGCTTGCGCTGCCTCGGCAAGGTCGAACGTCGCAATATGGCCAGGCCGCAATACCTGATCCCTCAACGCTTTGAAAAGCGCGGCGGATGCGGCATGCAGCTTCTCGGCTGTTCTCAAGTGCTGGAAGACACTCGGCCGCGACAGGGAGTTGGATTTGGCGAATAGTGCAGACACCTCAAACGGCGGCACGGGACCCGATGCCTGTCCGAAATTGGCCAGATGGCCACACGGCGCCAAGCATGCCAGCGACCCCATAAACGTATCTTTGCCAACCGCGTCGTACGCCACCTGCACCCCTTCGCCGCCCGTAATTTCTTTTACCCGGGCAACAAAATCCTCTTGTCTGTACTGAATGACATGACTGCATCCGTAGCGCTGTGCCAGTTCCACTTTATGTTCTGACCCCACCGTGCCAATGACCCTGGCGCCCAAGTGGCTGGCCCACTGGCTCAGCAGGGAACCGACACCACCCGCAGCCGCGTGAATAAGCACCCAGTCTGCAGGCTTGACGGCGTAAACTTCGTGCATCAGTACCCATGCGGTCAGGCCCTTGAGGAAAATCGAGGCAACAACCTGGTCATCAATTCCAGCCGGCACAGGAATCGCCGCTTCAGCAGGCAACACGCGTTCTTCTGAATACGCTCCGTAGCCTTTGTACAGGTAGGCAACACGATCGCCAACGTTCAGGTGTTGCACGTTACTTCCCAGCTCGGTGATGATGCCGACCCCTTCGATACCTGGGACTCCGGGTAACGCAAGCGTCTGATACAGACCCGATCTAACATAAGCATCGTGAAAGTTCACCCCGACGGCGGTATGCCTGAGCCGGATTTCGCCTGGCAGAGGCGCGCTGACGGCGGCAGGTTCAAATTTCAGGTTCTCGGGAGGGCCTGCTCGATGCAAAACAATGGCTGAAGGCATGACAATTGATCGCGTAGTAAGAATCGGCTATTAATAGCACGAACGGCAAGGCGATGCTGATGTCTGTGTTGGCCATGGGCTCGCCCACCCACCCGATCCCCGGCGATTGCTACAAAGCATGGGCCTCGGCCTACCAATGGGAAAACCTGTACGGGCGTGATTGCCTGTATGCGGGCCCGCTGTTCTTGTATCAACTCTCGCACGCGTGGCTTGATTTTCGCGGTATCCGCGGTCACTTCATGCGCGAGGGGTGCCTTGTGACCCGGACGATGGCACCCTATTGATGTCGTTCGTGCTGGCATCGCTGCCGTTCGCACCTAGGTTGCCCCAGTTATCATCTGTTCCTTGGGAAAGAAAACAGTGGGGCTCGCATGATGGACAAGATTCGACTCGACAAATGGCTTTGGGCGGCACGCTTTTATAAAACCCGAAGCTTGGCGGCGCACGAAATCGGCAAGGGCCGCGTACTGGTGAACGGTCAGATCGCCAAGCCCTCGCGTGAAATCGCAGCGAACGATCTTGTATCTGTTCGCAAGGAAGACTCTATCCACATCCGTGTGTGTGCGGTAAGCAGCATACGAGGCCCGGCTCCGGTGGCGCGTCAGCTCTATGAAGAAACGCCCGAAAGCGTGGCAGCACGTCAACGCGCCGCCGAGATGAGGCGCCTCGCCCCGGAACCCGCTCATGAGATTATTGCGGGACGGCCGACTAAACGCGATCGACGCCAAATCGATCTCATGCGAGGTAAATAACCGAAAGCCGATAGGAACCGGTCATGTCAAAGGCGAAGCCGCCTGGCCACATACCCAGCGGATAGCCGCCTACGGCGGCAACCAGAATATTCGAATCAAGGTTCACGTCGGCTCTCAGTTTCATTTCCGAATTTCGGCGCGAAACTGTATCAAAGCCAAAACACCCGCAAGAACAGCGCATGTGCCGAAAATAATCAAGTCGGTCGAGATGCCAAGCGGCAACATTGCACCGAAGATCAAACTGCCCATACCAAAGCCCAGGAACAGGATAAATGCCATAAGCCCCACTGCCTGCCCGCGCTGCGGACCCAAATCGGTCACGATGCCGGCCAACAGCGGCTGAGTCAGGTCGTAGCCAAGCGACAGCAGCGTCACCAGTACAGGCGCGACCGCAATCGGGATATCGAGCGTCAGCGCGGCAGCGCTCGCGCCTGCGAGGGTCAGCCCCAAGGGGATTAAATGACTGCGACCGTACCTGTCGGCAAGGCGTCCGATGGCCGGGCCGAAGAGAAAGCCCGGTATTCCATAACCCAGCAAAGCCAGACCAATCCCAATTTCGCCAACGCCATATCGACGAGAAAAATAAACGCCAAGCCAGGTAAACACGCCGGAGTGGAAGACGGCATTCACGAATACATAGCCGTAGGTCCTGCGCCCACGCGCCGTGTCCAGCAATGTCCAATATCCCACCACGATCGCGCGAAACGATGGCTTTGCTGCACTGTTGCGGCTGCCTAGCAAAGAGCGGTATCGCAACAGGCAAAAGAACGTGACGATTGATAAGGCAGCCACGCCAAAAAAGAGGCCTTGCCAGGAAACGAACGGCTCCAGCATGACGCCCATCACCGAGCCGCCCGCCATCCCGCCGGCCATCGCGCCAAATAGCCAACCAATGGGTCGGCCACGTTCCTGATAGGGAAAAAGATCGCCGATAAGCGTCAGCGCAAGTGGCACTACACCGCCCGCTCCAAGGCCCGTGATCAATCGAAGCACGCTCAGTTGCGTCGACGAACGGCTCAAACCTGTGAGGGCCGTGAGCAGTATAAACGCCGCCAAACAGGCGATGATGATCGGGCGCCGGCCCCAGCGATCCGACAACGGCCCGTAAAACAGTGTGGCCGTGCCATAGGCGATCAGATAGGCCGGCACCGCCAAACCCATGGTCTGAACCGTAACGTTAAATACGCCGGCCAGTCGAGGTATGAGCGGCGCAATCATATACGCCTGGAAAAAAATAAAGAACGTAATCGCCGCCAGCAGCCACAGCAATCGTTCACGACGTTGCGTATGGGACGCGCGGTTAATAAGTTCTACAGACGTATCGTTAGGCTGCACGGTTGCGATTCGCTTTAAGCGTTAGCTACGTGGCTTTAAACCGGACTTCGCAACCGTGGCGCCGTCAAGCGCGAAAGCGCAGGGGAAAATCATCGGCCTGCACTCACGGCATCGGCCAATGTCAGTGAAGCGAAGCCAGCTTGACGCTCTTGTGGCCCAGCGCTTGAGCCACGTCATACATAGCCTGGTTGAGGATACGATGAGTGTTTTCGTCGCTTGCATGGCCGAACTTGACATCAACATCGGCCATTACCTGGTTGTGAATCGGGTGTGACAATGCCTTGTCAAACAGATATCCGGACCAAAACGTGCCATCTGAAGTGGTGCCAGCGGTGACTAGCGTTTCGGCCAGTTTGGCACCCTTCAAATCTGCCGGTGCAGCGGGTAACTTCACACCTGCCTCGGTGGCCCGTTTAAGCCCGGCATTAACGTCGAACGTCATGCCATTGACAAAGTCCGTCACCTTCTGTTTACCGTATTGCTTGGTGAGTTTCGCGACCTCGGCGTTGACCGTCTTTTCACCCAGCATCGACACCAGCGCCGTCGAAAAACTGAAGTGCTGCGCGCCGCCGCCAGCCTTAACCAAGGCCGCAGTAACCGGCAATGCGGGCGCGCCGTTGTAGGTTGGGCCGCCGAACCAGTTCATCGTAGGCATCGCGCTGTCAGCCGCAAACGCGGCGCCGCTGAGCAACAGGCCAAAACTGACGGCCACTGCCGCAGATATTTTCGTCATCTTCATAATAATTACCTCTTTTAATACATGCTTGCCGGCCACCGCATCAGGATGACGCGGCGTCGTTCAGGCTTTGAATACAAGGGGGGAGAGTCCCGCCCGGATACAGTTGTTGCAGCAAATGCTTCGCCTCCTGGGATAGTTGCCCATCACCATGTGCAGCCAGATCACCGCCGAGCACGACCAGCGCCAGGCTCTGCAGGATGTAGGCAGCGGCCAGCTCCATGACCAAACGATGTTCGGTGACCATCCCGTCAATGGCGGCGGCGCCGAGTTGACCGACCAGCGTCGTGCTTCGATCCGCTACCAGCACCAGCCACCGCACGCCGTCGCCAGGCGCCAGTTGCAAGCGGTGAATTTCGCCTTGGCAGCCGCCGCACTCATGTTCGCAGGCCTGCAGGCACAAAGTGGTGATGGCCACCCCGCGCTCGCGCGCCACCCGTAACGGCTCGGCCAGACGAGCAGCCTCCTGCGGCTGAATTGCGATCAGCAACGTTTTTTCGCAAACATCGATCAGTTGTTGCGCCTTGGCCAACAGCTCGCCGTCACGCAGATTGAACACGGCGGCCGGTTCGCCCCGCTGCGGCCGTTGCGCCAGTGCTCGCCCGGCCGCGATCAGCGCCCGCTTCTGGCTGCTTTCAATCCCGCGCAGCAGCTGGTTGGGCGATATGGCCGCGTAGCGCTGGCCGCCAGTGTGCTGAAGGCGCTGCGCAGCCCCGCGTTGCAATAGCTTGTCCAGGACGGCGTAGACATTGGCACGCGGAATACCGGATTCTTTGGCTAATTCATAACCGCTCAATTCACCGGCGTCGATCAGCGTCGTATAGGCCCGCGCTTCATATTCGGTGAACCCGAGTTCCTGTAACGCTTGCATAATGTAGGCTGCCTGGGAATTAGTTGTTATACGTATAGCTACTATAATCCAAGGTTGATAATTGTCAACCTTTAGCCTCTTCCAATATGACATACGTCTGAAGGACGTCTCGTCCATGCAACAGGAGATGAGACGGTACGGTCGCCCTTACTTTTTCCCGTAAGTGGCATCGTGATCAAGCGCCACGCTCAAAAGCCGCATGTACTCACCGTCACGGTATGCGGTTACTCGGCGTGCCGGGGTGATACGAAGGGAGTAAATGGCATCAATGCCCGCTGCGAGCCAAGCGGGTCGACCCGCTGCATGGTCAAACCGGTTTGCCGCGTGAAATGATAATGGCGCGGTACCTGCCAGCCCGCGAAATTCATCTCTTTTTCGAGAAATACATGGCCTTGTCGGCATGATCGAGAAGCTGTTGCTCGTCGTCACCATGCTCGGGATAGAGTGCAATCCCGACGCTAGGCACAATATTCAGGCTGTGGCCATTCATGATGAAGGGATGGCTTAGGGCCTCACGGATTTTTTCCGCCACGTGCGCCGCGTGTTCCGGCAAGGCGATACATTGCAGCAGCACCACAAACTCATCTCCGCCCACGCGAGCGACGGTATCCGATTCGCGCACGCACAGCTTCAGGCGCCCGGCAACCTCTTGCAGCAACAGGTCTCCAACGCCATGACCCAGGGTGTCGTTGACCTGTTTGAATTCGTCCAGATCGATGTAAAGCAGGGAAAATCGCCTTCGCTCTCCCCGTGCTGTTGACAGGGTGGCCTTCAGACGATCGTACAAAAGCCTGCGGTTGGGAAGTACAGTCAGGGGATCATACTGGGCCATGCGCCGTAGCCGAACCTGCATTTGCTGGCGCTCAATGACGGTAGCGATCTGGGTCGAGACGAACTGCAGCAGCTCCTGATCGCCTTCGCTATAGCACACACCCCCCAGATAGCTTTTGACGACCAGCACACCGATTGTGCCTTCTTGCGATTTGAGAGGAACACCCAGCCAGCAAAGCAGATTTTCGTCTACACCGGCTGGCAGCTCTTCCAAGCGAGCAGCCATCGTTTCCGGCGTTAGAAGAAGCGGCAGCCTGGTACGGATAATCTCCGCCCAGAGCGTTCCGGCAGCCGGCTGGGAGGCTTTGGGCATCCGCTCGTACTCGTCGACATGGTACGGGAAGCTCAGTTGATCAGTTTCTTCGTCGTACAACGCGACAGAAAAATTATCGGCCCGCAATAACGTGCCGATAATCTGGTGAATGCGTTTAAACAGCGCGAGCAGATCCTCGGCCTCGTACGCGGCCTCGGAAATGGAATAGAGCGCTGCCTGCATCGAATCGGCTCGTTTGCGCTCGGTGATGTCGCGCGCAACCCCGAAGCGCAATTGCTCGGCCGGCGACCAGCTCGCCGACCACATGATGTGGACGACTTGTCCATCCTTGCGAATGTAGCGGTTCTCAAAATGCAGTTGCGGGAGGCCCGACATGACCTCGTCCACCGACTCCCGGGTTCGCTCGCGATCTTCGGGCGCCATCATGTCGAACATGTTCTTGCCGACCATTTCTTGCGGCGTATACCCGAAAATCCGCTCGCACGCCGCACTGGCGAAGACGATGCGGGAGTCTGCATCGACGGCGAAGACGGCATCGATCAGCAGATCGATGAAGCTGGCCGGCGGTGTGTAGGTTTTCGTTCCCATGGGAAATTATAATGGGGTGGATCGGCCATCCCCAACCGGCCTGCAAGACCAGCGTGGCGCCCAATCAAAAAAGTATTTCATTTCTACGTAAATCGTACGTTTAGGAAAGGGATGATACAGGTAGTATTGGCCCAGCCCCATAGTGCCATGTCGGCAATGCTGTATTCGTTACTGGCCAAAAACCTGGATGCGCCCGCACGGTTGGCCTATACTTCGATCAGGCCTCTCGCAACTTCAACACAGATCTTTTCACAAGGTTGTCCATATCATGAAGAATGCACTTCTGGCCGCCGTCCTGATGGCAGTGGCACTTCCCGCCGGCGCACAGGTCGGCGTGTCGATCAATCTTGGCGAACCAGGGTTCTATGGTCAGATCAACATCGGAAACGCCCCGCCACCCCAGCTCATTTACCGCCAGCCGGTGGTGATTGTGCCGGCACCGCAGTACGCTGTCCCGCCCATCTACCTGCGCGTGCCACCCGGGCAAGCCGAGCACTGGCGCCACTACTGTGCCCGCTACAACGCCTGCGGCCGTCCGGTCTATTTCGTGCGCGACGACTGGTATCTCAACCGATATGCGCCGTACTACCGCGAGCGGCATGGCCGCCACCACGAATATCGCGAGCATGACGACCATCGGGGGGACGGTGATCACCGCGACCACGATCGCGGCCACGGCCACGGCCACGGCCACTAGCAAGGGAACCGGCACGATCGCCAAAGGACGAACTCGGGCGTAGCGGCAAGTCCGGCATGCCGATCGGCATGGCTCTTTGTGATAAAACAAGGTTGGTTTATCGGTTGGCGAAAATTGACGCAAACCGAACCGAGACCTCACGAACCGATTCGAGTAGGGCCTGCGATAACGGCGTGAGGGATTCACCTCGGCGCGTCAAGAGGTTCAGACGACGGCTCACCGATCCGTCTGCCAGTGGCACAGTGCGAAATGCCCCAGATTCAGGAGCTGCAAGGGCGGGAAGCACCGTGATGCCAAACCCTTGGGCCACGAAACCCAGCAAGGAAGTCGTGTTGTGCAGCATGAGCGGCGACTGTGCCGCCAAAGCACTTAACTCAGGCGAGGAGGTGCGGGAGCAGACCCCGTTTGCGATGAACTCTGCCGGGTCGATGTCGCTCCACTTGACGGGCTTACTGGCCGCTGCAAACCGGTGTCCGGCCGGGCACACAAGCATAAAGGGATCTTCCAGCAGCAGTTCGGCCGACGGGCCGTTTTCTGCCGGGCTGCCGCCCGCAATGCCAAAGTCTGCATCTTCGCTCGCGACCGCTTCGGTCACTGCGGCAGAGTCAATGTCCCTTAATTCAAGGTGCGCATGCGGGCGCCACTTGCGCAGCTCCGCGAAGGCGATCGGGACTAGACGGGTGGCCGCTGAAGGCACGGCTGCAAGGCTGATAAGACCATTCTCCCCACGCGCGAAATGCCGAATATTGAGTAGCGCACCATCATAGTCGCTGATCACCGTGCGCACGCGCCCAAGGACATAGGCCCCGAGCGGCGTCAGTCGAGACTTGCGTCCGCCCTCGAATAGAGGGCCGCCCAGGTCGTCTTCAATCTGCTTCAGGGTCATGGATACCGCCGCAGGCGTGCGTCCGACCTGGGCCGCAGCCTCGGCCAACTCGCCGGCCATGGCCACGGCATCAAAGATTCGCAGATGTTCAAGTTTCATGTGAATATTAAGTTTAATTTGATTTAATTTAAAAAGATTTAGATTGACTGAAGTATAGGCTGATATCTAGTATCGAAACCACTAACTTTTTGCAGGATAGAAGCCGCAATGAATGAATCCGGATTGAACTTGATCGCAGGCGAATGGACTGGAAGTGGCGGTGTGGTCGAGAATCGCAACCCTTCCAACCTGTCGGATTTGATCGGGCTTTACGCCCAGGCCGATAACGTGCAGCTCCAGCGGACACTTGAGGCGGCACAGGGGGCCCAGCTCGTGTGGGCCCGGTCCGGTCTGGAGCGTCGTTACAGCGCCCTGATGGCCATAGGCCAGGAACTGATGGCCCGCGCCGACGAGCTAGGCCAGTTGCTGTCACGAGAAGAAGGCAAGCCTTTAGGTGAAGGCCGCGGCGAGGTCTACCGTTCTGGCCAGTTCTTTACCTATTACGCCGCCGAGACGCTGCGCCAGATGGGTGAGACGGCTGATTCCGTGCGCGACGGAATCGAGATCGACGTGCGGCGTGAGTCCGTCGGCTTGGTGGCGATCATCTCGCCCTGGAATTTTCCGATCGCCACAGCTTCGTGGAAGATTGCGCCAGCGCTGGCGTTTGGCAACGCCGTGGTCTGGAAGCCGGCCAACCTGGTGCCCGCGTCGGCCGTCGCACTGGCCGGGATCATTTCCCGCCAGGATCTGCCCAAGGGCCTTTTCAGCCTGGTCATGGGTTCGGGCAGCGGTATCGGCCAGCAACTGGTTGAGAGCCCGCTCGTGAATGCCGTCAGCTTCACCGGCTCGGTCGAAGTGGGCAAGGGCATCGCCCGCAGTTGTGTCGGCAACCTAACCCGTATACAGCTCGAAATGGGCTCGAAGAACGCTCTGGCCATCATGGATGACGCAGACCTCGATATCGCCGTTGCCTGCGCGATCAACGGCGCTTTCGGCGGCACCGGGCAGAAGTGCACAGCGTCGTCGCGGCTGGTGGTTCACGAGAGCCTGCATGACGAGTTCGTGGAGCGCTTCGTGGCAGGCGCGAAGGCCCTGGTGGTAGACGACGCCCTCAAGGCGGGCACCCAGATGGGGCCGGTCGCCAGCGCAGCGCAACTGAAGCAGAACCTTGACAGCGTTGCGCTGGCTCGCCAGGAAGGTGGCGAGGTGCTGTACGGAGGCGAACAGCTTGAGCGCGCCACCCAAGGCTATTACATGAGTCCCGCCGTGATTGTCGGCACCCGCAACGAATGGCGCGTCAATCGCGAGGAATTGTTCGCGCCGATTGCCTGCGTGATCAAGGTCGGCTCCTACGAGGAAGCGCTTCACGTTGTCAACGACACACGTTTCGGACTGGTCTCGGGTGTTGTCACGCGAAATCTGGCGCGAGCCACCCATTTCCGCCGTCACGCGCGCACCGGCTGCGTGATGGTCAACCTGCCCACCGCTGGAACGGACTATCACGTCCCCTTCGGCGGCCGTGGCGACAGCTCCTACGGTCCGCGTGAGCAGGGGCAATATGCCAGAGACTTCTACACCACCGTCAAGACCGCCTATGTGCGGTCCGGCGATCCGGTCTGATAGGGGTTCGACATGAGTACGACCACCACCCGACCCTATCGCATCGACGGCCTCCAGTTCAACAACTGGTCCGAGAAGATCTTTCGCCAGATGCGCAAGGGAGAAGTCGATGCCGTTCACGTGACCATCGCCTATCACGAGAACCTCCGTGAGATGATTCACGTCATGGAGAAATGGAATCGCCGGTTTGAACGCTTTCCAGAACTGATCTTCCACGGGCGCACTGGCGATGACGTCAGGCTCGCACGCGACACGGGGCGAACGGCCATCTTCTTCGGCTTCCAGAATCCTTCGCCTATCGAGGATGACATTGGCCTCGTAGAAATCGTGCATACGTTAGGCGTGCGCTTCATGCAGCTGACCTACAACAACCAGTCCTTACTGGCGACCGGTTGCTACGAGTCAGAGGATTCGGGCATTACGCGCATGGGCCGTGAAGTCATCAAGGAGATGAACCGTGTCGGGCTGGTGATTGACATGAGCCACTCAAGTCAGCGCTCAACGTTGCAGGCTGCGGAATTGTCCGGTCGGCCCATCGTTGTCTCGCATGCCAATCCAGCCGCCTGGGAGCCGGCGCGTCGCAACAAGTCCGAGGCCGTGCTACGCGCGCTGTCCGAGTCAGGTGGCATGTTCGGCTTCTCGCTGTACCCGCATCACCTCAAAAACAAGTCCGATTGCACCCTGGAGAGCTTTTGCACGATGGTTGCACGTACCGCCGAGATCACCGGTGTGAATTGCCTCGGCATCGGTTCCGACCTGTGTCAGGACCAGCCTGACTCCGTCGTGGACTGGATGCGGGCCGGGCGTTACACAAAAGGCGTCGACTTTGGAGAAGGTAGCCGCACGCAACCCGGATTTCCAGCGATGCCAGTCTGGTTTCGGGATAACCGTGATTTCGCAAACATCGAAATCGGGTTGAGGAGCGCTGGCTTCTCACTGCAGGAAGTCGGCCTCATCATGGGCGAGAACTGGCTGCGTTTTTTCGATGAAAGCTTCGGGCAGAAATCTGCCACCACAACCAAGTCTGACGAAATCACGTCAGCGAAATGATAGGAGCAAACATGATGAGCAAATATTTCCCGTCTTACCTGCGCCGGGCCCTGTTGGGCGCAGTCCTGATGGCTGCGGCCAATCTGCCTGTTCAGGCGCAATCCTCAGGCCCCATCACGCTAGGACTGGTTTCGCCGTTGTCCGAGCCAGGCGACGCGCGCTCCGGTGATGCAATCAAGAAGACTGCCGATCTGTGGGTCAAGGTAACGAACGCAGCGGGTGGTGCGAATGGCCGTCAATTCAAACTCGCCGTGTACGACGACCAAGGCAAGGTTGAAGTGGGCGCTGCCGGTGTCGAGCGCGCGATTACCGAAAGCAAGGCGTCCGCCATCCTGGGCGTCTGGTCTTCCAGCGTGACCTTGGCCGAGATGGAAGTCGCCAAACGCTACAACGTGCCGCTGCTGGCGTTTTATTCCTGGGCGGATGACGTGACCGGAAAAAACTACCCGCAGGTGTTTCGCATCGGCCCTTACAACACGAAGATCGCCGAGCAGATGGCGGCCTTCATTGACAGCAAGGGCTACAAGAAGGTCGTGGTGCTTGCAGAAGATACGGCTTACGGCCTGGGATTCGCCAAGTCGTTTGAAGCGCGCATGAAAAAGACGCCGAGGGTGTCAGTGGACGTTGTGCAGTTCCAGGCACAAACTCAGGACATGACGGCGCTAATGTTGAAGGTCTCCGCCATGAGGCCCGACGTGGTCGTGGTGCAGGGGGTCTTCGGTGCCACCAACCTGAGCATCAAACAGGGCCGCGAGGTGGGCCTGAAGTCAGACATCATTGCTGGCTGGGATTGGCCGACCTTGCCTGACTTCTGGAATGCCGTGGGCGATGCGGGCGTTGGCGTGATGTACCCCTCGTTCACGGACAAGTCGCTCAAGCCCACGACCGAAGGAAAGCGCTTTGTAGACGCCTACAAGAAGGCTTACGGCACCGACCCCGCCATTTTCCAGTACTACCTCTGGGACAACTTCAACGCTGTCAAAGCGGCGATCGAAAAATCAGGCTCGTCTGATCCGGCGGTGCTGGTGAAGACTCTTCCGTCGGTCAAATTTATGGGAACCATTGGAGAAATTTCATTTAGCCATCAGGCCGGAACAGTCAACTTCAACCAGTGGGACTCCTTTGTGATGTTCATCAAGCAAATGATGCACAAGGGCGACACCGACGCCACGGCAAAAGTGGTCTACACGGGCAGATAAAATGCAGACGTCTTGCCAGCCGGCCGAGCGTTCGAATGACAGGAACTTGTAAAGGTCTCAGCCAAATGAGTCAGTTAATTCTTCAGTCAATCGTCCTTGGAATCCTCCAGGGCGGCTTGTATGCCCTTATGGCGATCGGCCTGTCGCTCGTCTTTGGCGTGTTGCGCGTGGTGAACTTCGCACACGGTGAGTTTGCGATGCTTGGCAGCTATGGCGCATATTTCGCGGTCTCGCAGATGGGGTTGCCGGCGCCAGTGGCAATCGTTGCGGCGGCTCTTGCAGGCGGTCTGGCCGGCCTGGTCACCAACTCCTTTGTGCTTGGGCCGATCTATAGCTCCAGGATAGAACGCAAGGGCGAATACACCATCGTGGCTACCTTTGTGCTCAGCCAACTGTTGATCGCTGCGGCGACGGTGCTGTTCTCCACAACCTACCGCAAGCTGCCTGGACTTTGGAATACCAACCTCAATTTCCTCAACACGATTTTCGTCTCGGGAAATCGTATTGCCGCTTTTGCCATGGCCATGGCGCTGGTGGCGCTGGTGTTTTGGATCGTCTACCGGACCAATCTGGGGCGCGCATGGCGTGCCCTGACGCAAAATCAGTTGGGTGCGGCCGTGGTCGGCATTGACGTCAAGCGTTACGCCACCTACGCATTTGTCGTATCAGGCGCGCTGGCGGGTGTTGCGGCGGCGTTGCTGGCTCCGTTGATGTTCATCTTCCCGTCCTCAGGGGTGGTGACGCTGGCCAAGGCGTTCATCGTGGTGATCATCGGCGGCATGGGGTCCATAGGTGGTTCGCTGGTCGCCGGCCTGTTGCTGGGCATTATCGAAACAATGGGAACGATTTGGGGGGCGAGCGGGTATACCGACGCTTACGGATTCGCATTGATGATTGCGGTGTTGCTGTGGCGGCCTCAGGGGCTATTTGGCCAGAAGGAGCGCATGGTATGAGCCAGACAATTCTCGACGTCAGCAAGATCGCCAAGGCCTATGGCGGAAACCAGGTTGTCAGTGGCGTGGATCTGAGCGTGACCCACAATGAAATTGTGGCGCTGGTGGGGCCCAATGGTGCTGGCAAAACCACGACGCTGAACCTGCTCTCGGGCCAGATTTCGCTGGACAGCGGCAGCATTCACCTGGCGGGGATCGATGTGTCCAGGCTCGGCCCCTCACGGCCCGAGCGCCACGCGCTTTTTCGCAGCTTTCAGAATGGCGGCACCTTTGCCAAGTTGACGGCGGTACAAAACGTCGCAATTGCCGGGGTAGTCAGGGGCATGTCCCTGTTCGACGCCAATCAGGCCGCCGTCGAGGCGCTGGATCGGGTGGGCATGACGCCAGTGGCGTACTGGCAGGCCAACAAGCTGTCGGGTGGTCAACGCAAGCTGATCGACTTCGCGCGGCTTCTCGTGGCAAACCCTCGCGTCGCGCTGCTGGATGAGCCCACGGCAGGCGTCAGCCCGTCGATCATGGAAGTCATGGGAGAGCTGGTCCAGTCCATGCGCCGGCTCAACACCGCGTTTGTGATCATCAGCCACGACTTGCCATGGGTGTTCGGACTGTGCGACAGGGTCGTCGTTCTGGCCACCGGAAAAGTTATGTGCGCGGGCTCTCCGGAGGAAGTCCGGGCCAACAAAGATGTTCAAGAGGCGTATCTGGCATGAGCAACTATCTTGAAGTGCAGGGCCTTCGTGTCTCCTATGAGCGCGATATTGAGATCCTTCGCGGTGTGAACCTGGTCGCCCGGCAATCCAGCACGACCGTGATCATTGGGCCCAATGGTGCCGGCAAGTCCACGTTTCTCAAGGGGCTGGCCGGTGTTGCTCCGGTGACCGGAGGTGAGGTCCGCTTGCTCGGACAGCGCGTGGACGGGCTAACTTCTGTGCAGCTTGTTGGCAAGGGCATTGCGTTTGTGCCACAGGAGGCATCCGTGTTTGGCCAGATGACGGTCGATGAAAACCTTCGCCTGGGCGGCTGGACCATACGTGGCAATCGCTCCTTGATTGATCAGCGCGTCGAAACCTGCCTGCAGCTTTTTGATTCGATCAAGAACTTCCGGGGGCGCAAGGCGGGCGATCTGTCTGGCGGCCAGCAAAAACTGGTTGAGATTGCCAGGGGTCTGGTGTCTGAGCCTAGTCTGCTGCTGCTCGATGAGCCGACGGCGGGCCTGAGCCCCATCATGGTCAAAGAGGTGTATGAGCAGCTGGCTGAACTGAGGTCCAAAGCGCCGGTGACGATCGTGCTGGTGGAGCAAAACGTGCGTGAGGCGCTGGCTGTTGCCGACCACGTCTACTCCCTGTCCATGGGCATGAACGATGTCGACGGCAGTTCGGAAGAAATCACGGGAAAGCTGGACAGCATAGTGCGCGGCTGGATGTCAAAAACAGGTACTGGAGGGTCTTCCGCATGAAGAAGGTGAAGAGTCTGTACTGTCTGGCAATCATCTTTCCGCTGATGGGGCTCGCGCTGACGCAAGTCGGCCTAGCGCCAGCGCTGAGCGATGTCATCGTCATTTCTGCATATTACCTGCTGCTGGCAGGATCATGGGACCTGCTGGCCGGCTTTACCGGGCAGTTTTCCTTCGCGCACGTCGGCCTCGCCGCGGCTGGCGCCTACGGCGTTGGCTGGGTGACTCTGCACTTGGGCTTGCCGGTCTGGGTGTCCTTTATCGTCTCGCCGCTGATCGTCGGAGCGACTGGTTTTGCCCTCGGTCTTGTGTCATGCCGGGTCCGTGGCACGCAGCTTTCACTGATCACCTTCGCCTTTGCCGGTGCATTTGGCGTGTTCCTGTCGGCAGCCAGCGACATCACGGGGGGCTCCATGGGTTTGCAGGTGCCTCGGCTGATCCACGGCCGCTCGCACGACATCTACCTCCTGGTCGCCGGAGTGGCGGTCGGGCTGTTCTTTGCCCTGCAGGAGTGGATGCTCAGCGGCGCGCTCGGTCTGCGTATGCAGGCCGTGCGCGACAATGAGGAAGTTGCTGCGGCCTCCGGCATCGACGTGGTGAAGGTCAAAGTCCTGGCCTTCACGATCACCGCAGCGGTGGCCGGCTTCGCCGGTGCCTTCTACGCCAGCTATGTTGGCGTGCTCGCGCCAACCATCTTGTCCATCAACGAAATGGGGCTGGTTCTGGCCATGGTTGTGGTGGGCGGCATGGGGTATCGGCTCGGCCCCTTGCTGGGCGTCGTCGTTATTCGCACCACAGAATACTTCGTCCGGGGTGCTGCCGCGCAATACACAACCCTAGTCATTGCCGCCATCACCCTGCTCGTGGTCTTGTACTTTCGTCAGGGGCTGGTCCACGCCCTGACCCAAGTCTGGCGACGCATCTATGCACCCCAGGGACGTTGGGGCGAGCACCCAGTTGAGACCGTCCTGCCCCCGCCTTCTGCGTCCGACTGAGCGGAGTCGGGCCAGAAACAAACCATCAGTGCCGATGCCGATAAAGATGGAAATATTCGCAACGCGGGATCGCGCGGGACACAAGGAGATGACATGGAGCAGGATCTGACGCCGTTTAGGCGCTCACCCGATGAGGTGATGCGTCTGGCACGCATGGGGTCTTTTCACAAGTCCCGTCTGAGCTTTATGCCAACGCTATTGCGTCAGTTGGTCCATGAGCGTTGGCAGTTCGATCGCAGCGCGTGGGAAATTGATGCCACGGGCGAGGGCTATGCGGTGTATCGCGCCAGGGGGCCTCAGCGCACCTACAGCCTGGTCGCCTTTGCGCATAACCTACCTGATGAAATGCGATCAGACCGTGTCATCGCCACGGCGTGGGACGCAACATTTGCCCTGTTCGACGGTGAGCCGTCGGCACAGGACGTGGCGCGCCTGCGCGCCAATGTGCCCAGGCAAGAAGCCGGCCGCATCAGCGATAGCGAACTCACGCTGGCACGGGCCAACCGCTCGGTCCGTCTCTGGGCGCATGTCGTTGACAGTCTGGCCGCCGGACGCCAGCCCGAGCGTGAACAGCTCGAGTCGGTCGGCTATTTAATGCGCACGACCGCGGTCTACGGTTCCGGAAAGTTTGGCGCCGCCGATCGCGCGGCTATTGCCGATCGCCCCGAATTCAGGGGGCCGTTTCGTGCCGAGATGCTGACGGTGTGGCTGATCCGGGCCTTCACTGTCGACCTGGTCGAACACGCGGCTCGCGTAAAGGGTGGCGCGCATGCCGTCACCATGGAGCCTGCGCTGCGCCGGCACCTCGGTGTGGGCAACTCCACGGGGCTAGGTATGGCGCCGTTTCTGCTCAACCACCCGACCTTGATCAACAACTGGGTTGCCGCACGCGAAGAAGCCCTGGCACGGGTGCGCAGTCTGGAAATTGCGCAAGCCGGCGCGCTCGTGGAGTTCTCGCGGCTACTGGAGGAAGCCCGGGTCAATGCCCTCAACTGGCACACCGAGCATGCGATTCAGGTGGAGAAGGTTCACAAGCTCAACGCCGATCTGGAATGGCTTGACGCGCACCTCAAGACAGGTGCGCTGGAGCAGCCCTACCCATGGGACAGGCTGTATCGATGGGCGACGCGATCGCTCTCGCTGGAAGGCCAGGAGCAGATGGTGTCGCTGCTGATCGATGCTCACGGTGAGCTCGTCGACGATCTAGCGGCAACCATGAATGCCGACGAACAGGGCAGCTTTCGCATTGATGGCCGTATGTCTGTCGGGTGTCTGCTGAACACTCTGGCCAGCCAATATGGCTGGGTGCGCGGCATTGATTTCGGCCGTCAGGAGGCGAGGGCACGGTTCTGGTACGTCTCCGAGGAAAAGCTGGAGCCGCGTCTTGGGCAGCGCCAGTGCGACCCGGGTGCCGAGCTTGAGCAGCCGCTGGGTGTCGCCTTCGACGTCTCGCAGATGTGGCGCGGGCTGGAACAGTGGGATCGTCAGTCGCACCTGGCCGAGTACCTGTTGGCGCATCCCGAGCATCGGCATACTGCTCGCCGCGTGCAGATCGTTAGGAGCCACCCGTTTGCTGAAATTCGCGACAACCTCACGTCCGCCGAGATGCTGCCCATAGATCTTTTGCGGTGCAAGCTGGCCTTCTTCGGTGCAACGAAGTTTGATCCGCGATCAGATCGTTGGGTGCGCATCAACATGTACGCGGATGCTCCCTACCCGCACGAAATATCAGCACCATTACAAGCATGAGATAGCACCCGAAATGAATCAGATTTCATCCTCCAGCGGCGTCGGCCTTGTCAACTACTCGCTCTCGGAAATCCAGGCACAGTGCCGCAAGGCGGCGCGCGGCGCAGGGTTGGCTTGGGGGCTTGCCGAAGAAGCCGGCATGGCGTGTCGCTGGCTGGCCTCGTTCGACCTGCCTGGCCCCCGGGTGCTCGCAGAGCTGCTCAGGCTCAATGATGGTAAACCCTACGAAACGCTGCGCCCGGCCAGCCTTGACGGCAATTGGGAGGCCCTGGGGGGCAGGCTGTGCCCGCTCATCGCGGGCGCCACGCTGTCTGACATTGCAGCGGAGAGGGTGGCGGGGCATCATGTTGAGCTGGCAGCCGTGGCGTTTCCCATGCTGCTTCTTCCTTTTCTCGGGCTGGCCGCTAAGCAGCACGGAGTCGCACAGGAGCTCCGCTGTAATTGTACGCGGGTGACCTGCCTGCCCGACGGCATCAGCATCAGCGGTGACGTGACACTGCTCCAGACTGCGCACGCCCGGCACGTGGTTTGTGTTGGCGCGGAGCGGGCTGAACCCGACCATAAGCCATCGGCGCAGTCGCGGGCGATTGATGCGTCGGCCTGGGCAACGCTGGAATTCTTCGCGCACCGAACCTATGTTCCCGCGACGGACGCCTCGCGGGCTGGCGCCGGGTCCACATTAAGTGACGACCAGTAATGCATTTTCCAGCAATATGCAGCACGGGTCTGCCAGGGTAAACCACAGGCATGCTCACAGCCATCCGATCACACAAGGCGATACCTCGTTGGGCCGCGCATGGCGCAGACAAGTGTTCACAATGGCGTCATCTACCTTGCTTGAGGCTGGAAGTGACAAGTCGAGACTCTTGTTTTGTCAAATTTTTCTGCGTGGCCTTTCCGATTCCGCAGGTATGAACGAGCTTCGGGAAAGAGGGGGCGTTCCGGGCGCTACGCCCGGGCGAGCAAGAGTCCGAGCACTATTTCGTCTTCGCACAACGATTTGACGGAGTCAATCTGCCGGACTATGCCTGCCGTATCCTGTTGGAACAGTTTTACAAACCCCAACACGCAATACGCCGTATATGACGTTTGGCGGGTTGGGCTATGTCCCATGCTTCCAATGAATTGACGCCTTCCATAGAATTGCCCAAAATCAGTGAGTGACTGACCGGTGCATCACACCAAAGCGTTCTGCCAAGGCTGAAAGGCGCTTGTCCAGTGTCCAGAGCTCTACTTGTGGCGACATCATGGTCGAAGCCAGGAGCAGCATATCAACCAGCCCGCAACCCAAACCGAAAAGTTTTTCGCCTTCGATGAAGTCCACGGTTTCTTTCAGGGTAGCGTGTTGAGTGTGCCGTAAGCTATCAAGATCGGCCAGAATACACAACCGATTGGGTGGCGTTCCGCAGGCCAACTCGCCAAGCACCATAGGGTGCACCATTACGCGATCACCCTCCAGCAAATAAGCCAAACCCTGATTCTCACGTCGGAAGTGATCAACCCATACCGAAGTATCAACTAATACACCGTTCATGCTTCGGCGGGCTCTATACGGCGGCGCGGTATGTCGGGCATATGTGGTGCTGACCCCCCGAGGGCTGCGAGTCGCTTCGCAGACTGTACACGCACATACGTCTTGACCGCCTCACGTATGAGATCGGCTTTTTCAATGCCGGGGTCGGCCACTTGCAGCGCCCTCTCAAACAATTCATCGTCAATGGTCACGGTAGTTCGCATTTTTGCCTCTAGTAATGTTGCATCAATATATGCATCATATTACATCAAATTAGTGTTTGCGCAGAGATTCCCTATGTAATAATTGTCGAACGTGATCCAGTTTGGAAATCCGTACCTATACAAAACAAGGGCTTACCATGCCTTTGCACTCTGAGCTTAGGACTCGTTGATCGTTCAGTTTGGAATTTTCCAGGCATTGCGTCACTCAGTTTGGAACCCTCCGTACAACTGCCAATTCACGCGTTAACTTCTGCGCCAATCGCCATAGACGAGTGCGAGTGGGCTAGGACTTCTTTATGGTCGAGGAGCGTAACGCACGTTTCGGCCAGTACGATGCTGACGGCGTCATGCTGCCGGCGAAATGGGAAGAGGTCAGCTGCGAGAAAGTGAACTTCCGGACACTGAGTGCCAAGCCCAACTTCTATGTGCTGGTAGATGAGGCCCATCGCAGCCAGTACGACTTCTTAGCCGCCTTCATGCGCGCCAGTCTACCCAACGCCAAGTTTGTGGCCTTCACTGGCACCCCGCTGTTAAACGAAGACAAGCACACGCTGGGTGAGTTTGGTGGGGACACCTACATCGACGAGTACCGGCTGCACAAAGCGGTTGCCGATGATGCGACCCTTCCCATAAAGTACCAGGATGCATGGGTGGCACTGGCCCCCAACGTCAAACTCGACCAAGCCTTCAAAGACCAGTTCACCAAGGAGCCCGAACTCCGACAGCACGCACTGAAGAAGGGACTCTTGGCGCGCTGGCGACGAGCCGGCGACCGCATGGAACAGGTAGCCAACCATCTTGTTGAGCATTTTATTAGTAGTGTGCAGGCAAAGGGCCTGAAAGCAATGCTGGTTTGCGATGGCCGCGAAATGGCGGTGCGTTACAAAGATATGCTCGACGCCATCATGGCGGAACGATTCGAACAGGGGCTGCCGATTTTTCAGAGTAAGTTGGCTATTTCTTTGGCCAGCATGACCGCATCGCGTACCGGCGCATCAGTGCAGGAAGAAGCCGCTGAGTACAAAATTAACCCGGAACAGGTGAAGTCCATCGAAGAACGGGTAAGGGCGGAAATCAAAGCAGGCAAGGAGCCGGTGGCGATGCCTTCCGACGAGATTGGCAACTTTGTCGGCAAGCTCTTTCCGCTTCCCTATGGCGATGAGTCCAAGGCCAAGGACGGGAAATTTCACGCGAACAATGTCGGGCTCATTATCGTATCCGGCATGCTCCTGACCGGTTGGGATGCCCCAATAGTGAGCACAATGTATCTCGATAAGCCGTTGAAAGAGCTCACGCTACTGCAAACCATTGCGCGCGTAAACCGCGTTCTGGCGGGCAAGAACGCCGGCTACATCATCGACTACTACGGCGTGGTCGAGCACCTAGCCCGAATATTTCATAAACAGTGCGCGCTTAAGAAATAGACGAAATACGGAACCGAAGTGACTGCGCGCCTGAGAGACAGGCAAAGGCCGGCCCTACCCATTCGATTGGC